>CALUVP010000001.1 GCA_944324215.1 Candidatus Gastranaerophilales bacterium
AAGTGCAAAATTATCTTTTCCTAATACTTTCAGTGCTTCTGATACGAGTTTAGTATCAATTTTGTTTGTTGTTAAACAGACCATAAATTACTCCTCTAATTCTCTTCGTTTTTAATTCTAACATTTATAATTTTAGATTACAAGAAAAATGATACATTTGATAAAAAAGGCTTTTTTTTATATAATCTTACTATGAAGAGATTTTTAACTATAGCTTTGCTGATAGCCGGAACAACTTGCTTTGCTTCAGAAGATTTGTCAAAACAAGCGACAGCTTTTTATAGCGACAACAACTATCAAAAAACAATGGATTTGATTCTGCAAATTGATGAAAAAGAACGCTCTGCTCAAGATTGGCTTATTCTGGGTAACGTCCTCGAAGATAAAGGGGAAAAAGATAATGCTATTTTTATGTACCAGAAAGCCATATCTGAAAATCCTAAATATTATAAAGCCTATTATAATCTTGCAAATTACTATGCTCAAAATAATCAGTTGAATATGGCAGTTCAAAATTATAAAAAGGCTGCGTCCTTAAACAAAGAAAACCCCTATATTTTATATAATTTAGCTTGCACTTATATTAAACTCGGTGAAATAAAAAAAGCCAAAACAAATTTAAACAAAGCTATTATGCTAAATTCTAATATTCCTGAATTTCATTACAATTTAGCGTACGTTTACAAGCAATTAAATAAACCAAAACTCGCTCAAACGTATTTGGATAACTTTAATAAACTGACAAACGGAGGAATTTAGAGACTATCTTTCAACATTCCTTATTCTTGTATCAGAATAATACTCTTTATTGGTTTGATTTGAAGCCTCTACTCGTTTTATTTTATTCTCAAGTTCACTATTTGGATTCTTTTTATATGCTAAGTTTAAGTACTTTAAAGCAGCCTCAGTGTCACCAAATTTCTCATATACATCACCCATTTTATAAAGGGTCTCATAATGATTGGAATAACCTGCTTTATAGGCTTCTTTATACATCTTCAATGCTTGCTTATATAATTCTCTACGGTAGTAAAACTCTCCCAATCTGTAATGAGGTTCAGGGGCTTTTGGATTTACGCCAAGGGCTGCATTAAAACAGCCTTTTGCATACCTGTCTTTTCCTATAATGTCGTATAATGTTCCAAGCCTTGTCTTATATAAGATATCTTTTGGATTCTTGTTACATAGCATTACATACAAATTAAGAGCTGATGTCATTTCTTCATTGATTTTTCCGTTATAAGTTTTTAGTGCAAGGTTATAATAAACACCGGCTTTTGCATCCAACTCCTCTTCTGAAAGCTTTGAATAATCTATGGGAATCTGATAATCCAACTTGCCTTGTAAAGCACTATATGATGGCAATACAAAATTAAAAACTATCAATATTATGAATAAAAATTTAATCAATTGTCCCATATAAATTTTGTCTTAACATTGCATAATAATATCTATTATATCAGATAATTTTTTAGTACAATAAAAAAAGAGGTGTTTTAATAATTGAAAGAGCTTGTTTGTTTATCAGTATTTATAATTCTTTCGGCATTATTTGCAATTGCAATGATTGTTGCTGGTTTTATCTGCCAATACAAAAAAGAAACACCCGTTAAAAATTCCATATACGAATGCGGAATTAAGCCTATTAACGATGCGAGAATTCAGTTTGATATAAAATATTTCAACTATGCAGTTTTATTCCTGATTTTTGATATAGAAACAATTTTTCTTTATCCGTTTGCAGTTTTTGTAAATGAGTTGGGACTTTTTGCAATAATAGAAGCGTTTATATTTGTATCACTTCTTTTATTTGGACTGTATTACGCAATTTCAAGAAAGATTATAAAGTGGGTATAAAGGATAATAAAATGAATAATTTAAGCAATAAAATCTTATCAATTATACCAGGAGTTTTTATAACTTCTATTGATTTTGTACTAAATCAAAGCAGAGCTAATTCTCTTTGGCCATTGACTTTTGCAACATCCTGCTGCGGAATTGAAATGATGCAGACAGTTGCTTCTGATAATGACATTGCTCGTTTCGGTTCAGAAGTCTTTAGAGGTTCTCCAAGACAGGCAGATTTACTTATTTGTGCTGGAACTATCACTTATAAAATGGCACCCGTTTTACAAAGACTATATGAGCAGATGCCTGAGCCTAAATACGTTATTGCAATGGGAGCTTGCACCTGCGGGGGTGGAATGTTTGCAGAAACATCATATTCAGTAGTCAACGGTATAGATAAAATAATACCTGTAGATATTTATCTACCTATGTGCCCGCCACGTCCGGAAGCTCTTTTGGACGCTATTAGGAAGCTTCAAAAGAAAATTGTTAAAGAAGAATCAATTCTTAAAAGAGATGAATTTATCAATTCACATGACTTAAAACTTGTTGAGGATGCGGATATTCTAATCAAAAAAGGAGGTCGGAATGAATTGGAATAAGTTTTACGAAGTTTTTTCCGACTGCAAGCTTCAAGGGTGTAAAATACTTATAAAATCCAGATTGCATGAGGTTATTAAATTTATCAAGGAGAATTATCCTTTCGACATTTTAAAGGAAATTATTGCAATACATAATCAAGATGGTTATATAGAATTGGTTTATCATCTATACTCAACAATAGATGAAGAAAATCTACTTATTTCAATTCTCGTAAAAGATAAAGCAGAAAGTATTGTTGATTTATTCAAATCTGCGCAAGCTGACGAAAATGAAATTTATGATTTGTTCGGAATAGAATTCACAGGTAACGATAACCTTAAAAGGTTATACATGCCAGAAAGCTGGGAAGGAAATCCTTTGAGAAAAGATTATGTACAAGATGATACGAGGTTATGTTGGAATGACGATAACGACGCTTAAATTAAATCTTGGTCCACAACATCCTTCAACACATGGGGTTTTAAGACTTCTTCTGGAATTGGATGGGGAAAAAATTCTCTCCTGTGAACCTGATATCGGATATTTGCACAGAGGAATGGAAAAAATGGCGGAAAAACTGTCTTATATCCAGTACCTTCCGACTGTTGACAGAATTGATTATCTTGCAGGTTTTTTCTATTCGGAATTACTTTGCAGAATTGTTGAAAAGGCTCTGGAGATAGAAATTCCCGAAAAAGCTCGTGTTATTAGAGTTCTTTTTCTCGAGCTTAACAGAATATCTTCTCACCTGCTTTGGATTGGTGCTTTTTTAATGGATTTAGGTGCTGTTTCACCATTTTTCTACGCTTTTCGTGAAAGAGAAATGATTTTAAGATATTTTGAAAAACTTACAGGACAGAGAATGATGTATAATTACTTCGTCTTTGGGGGTGTAAGAAGAGATATTGATTTTCTTGAAGATGTTGAAAACATTATCTCGGTTGTTTCTGAAAAACTTAATGATTACGATAAAATTATTACAGAAAATCCTATTTTTTTAAGAAGAACACTTAACAAGGGCGTTTTAGATAAAGAAACTGCTCTCAATTATTCAATAACAGGAGTAAATCTTAGAGCAAGCGGTGTAGACTTCGATTATCGTTTCCAAGACTACTTGTACAAAGGTTTTGACATCGGAACAATTGTTCTGGAAAAAGGTGACGCTTTTACAAGATATCAGGCGAGAACTTTAGAAATTAAAGAAAGTATTAAAATTATACGACAGGCACTGGATTATTTAAAAAAATCCGCAAAATTGGAACAGAAATTGGTTACCCCTGTCAATTTGAAGTTACCTGAAGGAGATTATTATGCGGATATAGAAGCTCCAAGGGGACTTGCGAGTTGTTTTGTTAGATCTTTAGGAGAGAAAGAACCTTATAGGCTCAAATGGAGAACAGGCTCTTATTATTCTGTAAACCTTTTAAGGAAGTTGCTTGTAGGGGAATTCTTAAACGATGCAATAGCAATCTCAGGTTCTCTTGATATAATCTTACCGGAGGTAGATAAATAATGAATTATCTTTACTTCTTATATATAGAATTTTTGCAAAGACATAATATTCCAAAATTATTTGGAGATATTACTTATTACGTTATACCTTTTTGTATTATTGCGGCAGCTCTTTTGGTTGTGGTTTTAGGGCTTGTTTTAGTTGAAAGAAAATTGTTGGGATTTTTCACACAAAGAAAAGGACCGAACAGAGTCGGATGGTGGGGACTTTTGCAGACTTTAGCAGATGCTTTTAAGTTGCTTTGCAAAGAAAATATTACCCCTTGTAAAGTTGACAGGTTCTTATTTAACCTTGCGCCTGTTCTTGTTTTTATCCCGATGATGACAGCTTTAGGTATAATACCTTACAGCTCTGAATTTACTTTTGTAAATACAAGCACAAATGTTATTTTGTACCTCATACTTGCAGCTTTTCCTGTACTAAGTATATTCCTTGCAGGCTGGGCTAGCAATAACAAATACTCATTATTTGGCGCTGCAAGAAGTATTTCACAAGTCTTGAGTTATGAGCTTCCTATGACTTTTGTTATATTATCGGTTGTGGTTTTAGCTTCTACAATGAACTTGACCGGTATTACACTTGCGCAAACCTCTTTATGGTGGTTTTCAGGTTGGTTTATTTTCCCTGGTTTTTTAGGTTTTGTAATATTATTCATCTGCATACTTGCGGAACTTAACAGGTGCCCGTTTGATTTGCCGGAAGCTGAAAGTGAATTAATTTGCGGCTATAATACCGAGTATTCAGGTATGAGATTTGCTATTTTCTATCTGAGCGAATACGGAATGCTTTTTGCAAATTCTTTATTCTTAGCTGTTTTATTCTTGGGTGGGTATCTGTCACCTTTCGGAAAATATTTTTTTAGCTCTTCTTTCTTAATATACTTTGAACAAGCTTTCTGGCTCTTTTTGAAAGCTTCTGTTATCGTATTCCTTATAATTTGGATAAGAGCTACCTTGCCAAGATTAGCTTCGTTTGATTTAATCAAATTTTCTTGGGTAGTATTACTTCCGCTTTCTATTCTAAACCTTTTTATCGCTGTCATAATTAAATTTTTGGGAGCAGGGCTATGTTTTTAAAAGAAATCGTAAATTTATTTAAAGGTCTTTTTACTGTGTTTAAGCATTTGTTTAAACGCCCTGTTACTTTAGAATATCCTGAAAAGAAAAGATGCTTAAACGACGTCTTTCGAGGAAAACCCGAAGTCCGAGGATGTATTGGATGCGGAATTTGTAAGAAGGTTTGTCCAGCAGGAGCAATTAAATTTGATAAAGACGAGAGTGGAAAAGTTTACAACTTTCAATTTGACCTAAAAAAATGTATAGTTTGCGGTAATTGTTCATTTTACTGTCCTAAGGGAGCTATCAAAATGACTAAAGAATATGAACTTGCAACTTCTGACAAGAAAAATTTAACTCTTAAATATAGAGGAGGTGCTGATGATTAATAATCCTGTAATTTTTTATTTGGCATCTGGTTTAATCATAATTTTTGCACTGCTTACGTTATTTGCAAAAAATGTTGTTTATTCACTGCTTAGCTCAATTGTAGTGTTTTTTATGGGAGCATTATTCTTTTACGTTTTAGGCTCCGAATATAATGCTATCATACAAGCTGCTATCTATGGATTTGCAGTACCTATACTTATCGGACTATCTATTATGTTTGGAGGGCAAAAAAATAAGAACTCTGACAGAAATTTTATTTCTTCTTACTTACCTCTTCTGTGTGGCGGAATATTTATTCTGGCTTTCATATACCTTATAATGATGTCTTTAGTTATCATGCCGGATACTTTCAATTTCGCAGAAATATCTCAAGTTAACGCTTTTGATACTTTAAGAACTTTTGCAAGAGCTCTATTTATAAACTACGTTTGGGCTTTTGAATTAATCTCTTTACTTCTAACCATTATTATTGCAGGAATTGGAATTTTAAGAGTTAATAAATGTAATTTCCTTAAACGACATAGGGGAGGCGAAGAATAATGATTATAACAATATACCATTATTTATCAATAGGGCTTTTATTATTCTTAATAGGACTTTTAGGATCTGTTCTCGTTAAAAATGTTATAAAAATTCTTATTTGCATAGAAATTATGCTTTTAGGCGTAAATATTAATTTTATTACTTTCGCAACTTTTTGCGACAACACAAACTTTGATGGATATATTATCAGTTTATTTTATGTCGGAATTGGAGCGGTAGAACTTGCTGTAGCACTTTATTTATTCTACCTGATGTACCAAAAGAAAGAAAGTGACAATATTGAAAAATATAGTGATTTGTAGAGAAAGGGCTGTTATAATTGACTGATTTAATTTTAGATAATGTTTCGTTAATACTTTTATTACCACTGTGGATATTTTTGATAATCATGTGCGCAAGATTTTTTGCTGTTTACGTAAACAATAGAATTATATACGCTCTTACAATACTTTCATCATTTTTTGGAGCACTTCTTTGCTCAGTCAGCCTTTTAAATTTGGATAATGTAATAAACTACACTATGCCTTTTATTAAAATCGGAAAATTTTCACTGGAATTTGGATTACATATAGATAAGCTTTCGCTTATTGTCGCTTTGGTTCTATTTTTGGTGAGCTTTTTGGTTCAAATTTTCTCTATTAATTACATGAAAAATGAACCTAAAAAATACAGATTTTTTGCATATCTGAATATGTTTAATTTTTCCATGGCAGGACTTTTATTTAGCCCTAATATGTTTCAAATGTATTTTTTCTGGGAACTGGTCGGAGTTATGTCATATTTGCTTATTGGATTTGATTATAAAAACAAAGAAAAATCCGAAGCTTCAAGAAGAGTGTTTTTAATGAACAGAGTCGGTGACACGGCTTTAATTGCTTCGATAATTTTTACTTCATATATTATGTATGAATATTCTGGAAACTTAACTTTTACAACTCTTTCTTTTACTGATTTGAACGCTATTTCAACGATTTTATCAGCTTATACTTCTACTCCACTCTACTACTTAATATGTATTTTATTCATAATAGGAGCATCGGTAAAATCGGCGCAATTTCCGTTTTATACTTGGCTTCAAGATGCAATGGAAGCAAAACTTCCCGTTAGCGCACTTTTGCATTCGGCTACAATGGTTGTTGCAGGAATTTTTCTGTTAATAAGACTAATTCCATTATTCACTTTAGAAGAACATATATTAACTATCATTTCTTGGATTGGAATTGTTACTGCGCTTATCTGCTCAGTTTTAGCTTCTGTTGAAACTCATCCTAAAAAAGTACTTGCTTATTCAACTTCTGCTAATTTGGGATTAATTTTCCTTGCGGTTGGATATCTTAACATCAAAGCTGCTTTAATCTTTTTAATAGCGCACGCATTTATCAAGTCTATGTTATTTTTAACCTTGGATAATAGTGAAAATTACGTTAATTACGTAACATTTTTGCTTGGAGGTTTAAGCCTTTCTGGACTTATTTTTTCTGGCGTTGTCGCTAAAGAATTCTTATTTACATCAATTGAAAGCAATTTAATCTTCTCAATTTTGTATTGCATTGTCGCATTTATGACAGCCTTCTACATTATGAGAATTGCAATCGTTATGGTGGAAGATAAAAAACTTGTCAACAGAATTAATATTTCTGAATACGTACCAATTGCGTTTCTTTTCCTTCTAAATATAATATTTTATTTCTTTATTAGAGGAAAAGTTTCTTACAAAGTAGCAGAACCTTTTTGGGCAGCACTTGTTGGCTGGGCAGTGGTATACTTACTCCATACAAAAAATTTACTGACTAAATTTTCTGATACGCCTAAATTATTGGAAAAATTTTACAACAATATTCTTACAAAAATATATGAATTTATTTCTTGTTTTTCTAATTTTATTGAAATAAAAGTTTTTTCTAATTATAAATCCCTAATTTGGTTTGCAAAATTTGACGTAAAATTAATAAACTGGGTAGAGTTAAACATAATGAATAGAGCAGTAATTCTAACAACAGATTTTGCTAAAAAACTTTCTGAATGGAACGGCAAATTACAAAGCAGAAACGTACAAAATTATAATGCTTACGCATTTATCATTTTGACGGTAGTATTATGCCTTGTAATTATAGGATATAGTATTATGATTAATCAAATGAGCTAATAAAGGAGAAATATGGAAAAATTCTTATCAATACCATTTTTAATATTTATGCCGCTTGTGGTATCAATGTTTGTAATATCACCACTTTTTACAAGAAACGAAATCGTTGTGAGAAGATTTTCCAAAGGAGTTTTTGGATTTCATTTCTTATACTCAATTTTAATGCTGGCATTTTTTGATTCAGCCAATCCATACATTAGCCAAATTCATTTCTTCGGGCTGGATTGGATTCAATCTATCGGTGTTAAATTCACTTTCAAAATTGATAATATTTCCATGATTCTTACTATGCTCACCTCTTTTGTTTTTTTACTTGCATCTTTTGCAAGCAAATTTAATATCAGAGCAAATCACAAATTCTATTATTCTATGCTCCTGCTTCTTGAAAGCGCAATATTAGGTATTTTTACCGCAAGCGACATGTTTGTATTTTTCCTTTTCTGGGAATTAGAACTTATTCCTGCATATTTCCTTATCGGAGGCAAATGGAAGGGATCGGAATCTGAAGAGGAAGAAAAACAAGCTCAAAATTCTGCTATTAAATTCGTACTTTTCACTTTTTTAGGTAGCATGGTGATGCTTTTAGGTATATTACTGCTTCATTATTATAATTTCATTTCAAATGGCATTTTATCAGCCAATTTTGCAGATATTAACGCTTCACAGATACCTGAATTTATTCAATATATAATCTCTGTATGTATTTTAATCGGCTTCGGAGTAAAACTTCCTATAATACCTCTGCACACTTGGCTTCCGGACGCGCATACCAATGCTCCGACTCCTGTTAGCATGGTACTTGCAGGAATTCTACTTAAAACAGGTGCTTATGGTATTTTTAGATTTAATTACCAAACTCTATCTGACGCCTTTATCACTATAGCGCCAATCCTTGCAATATTTGCAATTATTAATATTATCTATACAGCTTTTGTTGCTTACGCTCAAACAGATATAAAAAGAATTGTTGCTTATTCAAGTATTTCAAATATGGGACTTGTTCTTTTAGGACTTTGTGCAATAAATAATATCGGGCTTTCTGCATCTGTTTTCCACATGGTAGCTCACGCTCTTATAACTTGCGGATTATTTATGATTGCAGGAATCGTTTATCTAAGATGTAAAAACAGAGATATAAATACTTTGGCAGGTATAGCAACCATTATGCCAAGACTCTTCGGATTTGCAACTGTTATTGTTCTGGCATCTATCGGAATTCCTGCTTTCGCTCCGTTTATTAGCGAAATATTAACTATTATAGCTTCTTTGAATGCTGATTATTCAGATATTCTTAAATTCGCATCTGTTTTTGCGCTTCCGCTTCTTATTCTCAGCTCTTGCTATATGCTTAAATTCTTACATAAAAGTTTCTTTGGAGAATTACCGACGGAATACGAGAAAATTAACGATATTACTGTACATGAATTTATTGTACTTGCATCAGTTCTTGCAGGACTTGTAATTTTCGGAATTTTCCCAAATGTTCTTCTTGGTATGATTGGATAAATAGAAAGGTTTGTAATGCTTAACGATATTTTTAATATTTTATTACCGAATTTCTGTATTTTAGGTTTTATAATTCTTCAATTGGTGTTAAGTATAATTCTTTCGCCAAGATTATTCAGATACTCTAGACTTGTATCCATAATCGGAATATCTTTAAGCATATTATTACTTTCTACCGTACAAACAGAACCTCAATATTTTGCATTTAAAGACTCTTTAATGTCTGATAGCTACACTCTTCTGTTTGATTTTCTAATTCTTGTATGCGGTTTTTTAGTAGCATTACTTTCAAGAAATCTTATTAGAACGATAAAAGGCAATGCGTATTCTTTTCACGCCATTCTTTTATCGGGAATTTTTGGTGCTATGAATATTATTTCTGCAAATGATTTTCTTACTTTGTTCGTATCAATAGAAATTCTTAGCTTCTCTACTTACTTCCTAATTGCTGCTGCAAAAGGCTACTATTCTAAAGAAGCTGCTTTTAAGTATCTATTAACTTCGGCAATCTCTACGGGAGTGTTCCTTTTTGGAGTATCCTATTTATACGGCATTTGCGGTTCCATAAATTTATCACAAATTTATGAAGTTGTTATGAATCAAGAACCTTCTATTATGTACTCAATCTCTGCTATTATGATAATTCTTGGTTTAATTTCGAAACTTGCGGTGTTTCCTTTTGCAAATTGGGTAATTGATGTATATAAGGGCTGCGAAACTTCTGTTTTAGCATTCTTATCCACAATCCCTAAGCTTGCTATCTTCGGTATTGTATGCAGACTCCTTGTGTTTCCTCTAAGCAATAGCTTTGAATTAACTTTTGTTATTGCGATTATATGCCTAATAACAGCTCTCTGGGCAAACACTTATGCTATTAGAGAAAATAATGTTAAAGCTATCTTAGCTTGCTCTGCTTCTGCCAATTCTTCTTACGTATTATTAGCCGCATGCCTTGTTTCAGTATACAATCTGTCAACCGTAATCTTTTATCTTATGTGTTATGTACTAATGAACATTTCTGCATTTGCTTTCCTTAATATTTGTTCCGAAAAGCAGGATATGAACATTAATAGTTTTAAAGGAATTTTTTATAACAATCACGGACTAACAGGTGCTTACGCCTTTTCTATTTTAGCCTTAGCAGGTTTTCCTATAACTTCCGGCTTTATTGCAAAAATATACCTGTTTACCGCTATTGCAAACTCTGGTTTAATTTTCGTACCGTTTTTACTTGCACTTTTATTACTTATGGTTGTAGCTTTGTATTACTACCTTAAAATCATTCTCCCACTATTCGAAAGGTGCGATAAAAATACTTTTGTTCCAAAACTAAATCCTGTATTCTCACAAAAATTTGTTCTGGTAATAACCGCAATCATAACTCTTTTGATAGGTATTTACCCAGAAAAAATTATTGAACTATGCAGATTTATCGCGTATAACATTTAAATTTTTCATTCTATTATTCTTACCACACCCTAAATTATTAAATTTTGTAAAGGTATTTTTTAGGGCTAAAACGCTGTAAAATCAACAATTATATAAAAAAAGAAACATTTTTATCCAAAATTTTAATCAATTTTCTTTTGTAAAAATACTTTATATGTATAGGGAAATAAAAAGGGGGGATATTTAGAGATGAATTATGTACGTTTATTAAAAAATTTTGCGGATGGAAATATTTATGAAACCCTGCTCGGTGTTACAAAAAAAAGCATAGGGGGAAAACTAGATCAGTCAAGAATGATTTTAAGAGAACCAGAAATTAAAAAATTGGGCGGAACTTGGGCTAGTTTAACAAAAGGTTTGAAACATCCAAGTATTACAGTTGGAACAAATGCACGCGCAAATTCCAGCGTTACTGGTGTTGTTGTAAGTGATTCCACAAGAGGTACTGTAAAAAAATACGCACTTCAAATAGAGGAGAAAAAAGGGGGGTCTATTTTTCAACTTAAAGAACAAACGTTAAATTCTGAAGGTAAAATGGAAACCACATGTGACAGGCTCGTAGATACTTCAGATCCAATGTTACAGATGTTTATTAAAAGTGAAAATCAGACAAGAAGCCCCGGAATGGAAAGAGTATTGAGAACGCCTAAAAAACCTAGTGGTATAAACCAATCAGAAGGAACAATAAATAAGCCAAATGTAAAAAGAGAAATGGCAGAAACTACTGCCCCTAAATTAAAACAGGAAAAGATGGAGCAAAAAATAACTCAAGCTCCAAAAACCAAAGCTGTTAAAAAAGAAGAAATAGCAGCCTCTGCAGTCAAGGATCAAAGTAAAATAATTGAAAAACCTGTATTAAAATTTGAACCTATTGAAAATCTTACTCCGGAACAAATTGAAGACGAAATAAAAGTTCTAGGTGAACGTTTAAAAAAACAAGAAAAAGAGTTGTGGAATGAAGTTTTTCCTAGTAAACAATTTGATAAAAAAGAATTCTCAGATGACTTTTTCCCTTCGCGTTCAGATAAACAATTTAATCTTTATTTAAAAGATTTATATGAATGCAGTGTAAAAAATCATTATCATCCTTATACCGGCAATGCTGTTAAAGTTAATAATAAAATGTTACAACTCAGACAGGAATGCTTGGATATAAGAAATCGTTTATATCAGTTGTCACTTTATCGAACTCAAAATCCGAATTTTAAGCTATCTAAAAATGATGTGCAGAAATTTATTGATGATTACAGTAAGTACGACGTAAGTAACTTTTCATCAAGAATACAACATATTGTAGAATTACCATCAAAAAATAAAAGAATTGATGCCGCTGTACAAATGTTTGCAGAAGATATTAAAATCCCTGCTGAACATATAATAGTTAAAAAATATCCGTATAAGCAAGGTTCTCCAGTGGGTGCAGCATTTAAGCCCGAAGAAGGTATAATATACACATATTTTCCATCTTCCATGAGTCCAACTACTCAAATTGCTATGTTAAGACACGAAATGGATCACCTGGAGGTATTCGCCAAAATGTGTAAATCAATGGGAATGGAGGATTTTATACAAATGCTTAAAAAGAAAAATCCGAACTTAGATGAAAAATTGGTTAGAAAACGGTATGCAAAATTGATTGAGACTGTTGATATCAAGGATTTTGATACAGAGAAATACATAAAAGCTTTTCAAGATTATGATATGGGAATGATGAACCTAAGTCCTCGCAACTATATCGGTAATCCCATAGAATCTCGTGCATATCGTTTACAAGCACAGTATGATTATAATAATCCGTTATCAAGATCCAATGCTATTACTACTAATATTTATACAGAAGTAAACGAAATGTTAGACGCAATTTCCAAAGAAATAGGCAAAGAATTCTCTGTTGCAGATTTAAATTCTTTAATCGGGAATAAATTGTTGCGTGAAGTTGCAGATCCAACCGGACCATATATAGGAGTTGAAATGGCACATAATGCAACAAAACTATTGGAAGAAATATTAAAAAATCTAAGAAACGGAGTTTCTATAGAAAACACTGTAGAATTGTTTAAACATGGTATTACATTATAAGCGGTTTTATAGTATAAAATTTTAAGTATAAAGACGGACAAGTTCATAGTTGTCCGTCTTTTATTATAATATATGCTCAAAAATAACGTTCCGCTCTTGCTCAGTTTCTTTATTTTTCCAATCCTTAGCCTTTGCTAAAGTCGATTATCCTGACTCTATAGATTTATCGCGTATAACCTTTAAACAGAATTTCTAATGCGTTATTAATTTTAGCCCCGTAATTCCACATACAATTAAAGCAATACAAGCTATGCGCATAAAAGATATAGGTTCTTTAAACAACAATATACCTAAAATAACCGTACCAATAGTACCGATTCCTGTCCATATTGCATAAGCAGTTCCAAGCGGCAAATTTCTAAGTGCCAAAGATAGGAAATAAAAACTTGCAACCATACCTAAAACAGTTAGAACAGATGGGATTATCTGGGTAAATCCATGCGAAAATTTTAAACCTACTGCCCAACTAATTTCAAATAAACCCGCCACAAACAAAAGTATCCAATGCATAAAATTCTCCTTTAATAATGAATTTCTATAGAACCTTATCAAAAATAACACTCGGCTCTTGCTCAGTTTCTTTATTTCCCCAACCCTTAGCCTTTGCGGAAGTTGTTATATAAAGTTTCTTCTGAGCCCTGGTTATTGCTACATACAAAAGCCTTAAGCTTTCTTCAGAATTAAATTCTCTAAGCTCGAGTTCAGATTTTTTCTTATATGCAGGATTAAAACCTCTTACTTCTTCCATAAAAACGGTAGATGATTTTGTTTTTGCTTTTTCTACATCAATAGATAAATTCTTTTCTGCCATCTCAGGCAAAAATACATATTCAAATTCATCCCCCTTTGATTTATGAAGAGTCATTATCTGAACCTTACCCTTCATAGCATCTTTATCCTCTTCCTCTGAGAAGAACTTAAACCCGCTTAATGTCGGTTTTTTAGAAATTTCTTCCAATCTTTGAAGAACAGTATCAAACTTAGCATTTGAACTCAAACGTTTTACAAGTGTAGCAATCAAATAAACATTTGATTTTTCTATATCACTTGTATAATAAAAAAGCCCTATTCTTATTACTAATTCTTCTAAAGGCAAAGTTGAAGAATTTAGCCAATACTGCATATCCCATAAAAATTGCGATAAATCATTAGATTCAATATCATCTCCGTCTTTTTGTATGAATGGTTTTTCTGAAGTTCTAATTTCCAACTGAAGCCTTTGTTTATAAAAACCTAAATCAGAAAGAGTTTCATAAGTAGAGACAACAACTTCGTTATCAAATGGGCTTTGTATAAATTTTAAAATAGAAAATATAGTATTAAATACGCCTTTTTGCCCCAGAGATTCACTTCTTGTTATACTCTTTAGCCCCGAATCATTTATAAAGCTAGCCCAAGACGCTACTTGATAGTTGTTTCTTAAAAGAATACCAATAGTTGCATCTTTATTTCGAGTAAGAATATTTTTTATCTCTTTTAAAATATAATTTCTCTCCGCAAAAACATTTTCAAAAACATTAGAAAATATGGCATTCTCGCTAACCGGATTTTTTCCTTCAACACCTTGCATATAACTTGTAAAAAATGCTTTCGGCAAGATTTCATTACCGAAATTTACCAGCTTATTTGCAAGAGTCATAACATCTTGAGTGCATCTTTGAGAATGATTCATTTCTACTTTTTTATCAGCAGTTTTTATAAATTCTCTAAAGCCTTCAACATCTGCATTAGAAAAAGTTGTAGTAATAGCTTGGTTAATATCACCACACCTTACAAGATTTTTGTACTTTCCGCTAAGAAGGGCTATTAATCTTTGCTGAACACCTGATGAATCCTGAGCTTCATCTTCTATAATATATTCGCAAATATTTTGATAATATTCTAAAATATCAGGATTATTTTCCAAAAGTTTTACTGACATAATTAAAATATCATCATAATCTATTAAATTTTCTTCTTTCAATTTTGCTTGATATTCCCTGTAAAAGGCCTTAAATTTTTCAATCTTCTTATCACTTGATGGCGTATCAATATTACCCTCTTGAAGCTTGATTACAGAAATGGCTCTATCAAATTCATCGCTCTCTGTTTTTGTAAACTTTCCTGCAATAGATTTTATAATTCTCATTCTCTGTGTATCATCACAAATATCAAAATCAGAGGCTAAATTTAATCTTTCAAAATTAGAATTTTCTTTTATTATTTTTAAAGCCAAGCCGTGAATTGTACTTATATTAGGAAGTTGAGTCGAATTTGGACACATATTTTTAATTCGCTCTCTAAAATTTCTCGCTGCCGAATCCATATAAGTCAAAACAAAAATATTAGTCGGATTAACTCCGCTATTTATAAGTTTTATAATTAAAGCCAGTAATATAGTTGTCTTTCCTGCACCAGGAACGGCAGAAATTGCCATACTTCCGTTTTTATATTCTAAAACTGGCCTTTGATCCTCTCTTGGTTTTATTTGAAATACAGTTTTCTCTTCTTCTAAGCCATCACTTTCACCACCAGATAAATATACCTCTATTCCACCAAGATTTTCAACACCCGCCGGATCAAATAAGCTTGAACACGCCCAAACATGTTCTTTTGCAAGCAACAATAACTTTCTTAAAATTCTTGCAGTTTTTTGCTTAGCTAAAAATATATCATCCTCTACAGTATACTCATCCTTTACCCAGTCAGCCTGAAATACCCACGCATTATACAAAGGTCCTGTATCGGTCTTAACCCAATCAGAATGAGATACGTCTAACCAAAACTGATATTTTGATGAAATCTTATTATCAATAATCTTTTGAGGAGTTGCTACAACCAAATCATTATCATTGAATTCTAATATTGTACTCGGATTTTCCGCAATTATAGAATTTTCTATCTGAACAATTATTTCTTGTGCACGCTCTATTACAGTTTTTTCTCCCAAAACACTTTCGAAATCTCTCAATTGTTTTATGAAAAAGTTAAATTTATTAATCTTACTCTCATCAGTATACTCAACTAGCTTATAAAATAATTCATATACTTTGAATGATAATCGCTCATCTTTTTCTTTTATTTCGTCAAAAACTTTTAAAAATTTCTGATATTTTTCATCATAATTTTCTAAACTAATCCTTGGTAAAAGCCCATTATTTTTATATCCGCATAATACATCATTACAATATTTTAAAGGAATACCTAAATAATCAGAAAGTATTACCCTGAGTTCGTTTTCCGAAATATCTATTCCAAGCATTAATTTTAAAATATTTAAACTTGCTTTGACCAGAGGATTATCAATTAATTTTTCACTTCCTGATAAAAATAATGGATTACAAAGCTGACTTAAATTTTCCTCTAATGTAAACTTTAACATGTTATCCTGAAGCGGAGTTATTATTGTAATATCTTTTGGCTTTACATTTTTATTAAATAACTTTTTTATCTTATCAATCGTAAAATCCAGAATTTCAGCGCGCTTCGAAAGGGAAGTTAATGTAAAATTTTGCAATCTTTCACGCTTGTCTTCCAAAATATTTGAAAAAATAATTTCTCCGTTTTCATAATAATCATCTTTCATTATTACATCTTCTCCGAATAAGTGTACGAGTTTACACTCAATCGAAGTATCTGCACTTAAATACCCGCAACGGCTAGATCCTAAAGTATCAAAACATATTACCCAATCCTTTAATTGAGGCTTTAAATATGATATGAAATCAAAACAAACCGGTGTCATTTCATCTGCATCATCGACTAAAAGATATTTTATGTCTTTAAAATAATCCGTATTTTTATAAACATGATTAAAAATTAATGTTTGCCTCAAATAGTCTAAACTACGGTATCTTAACGTTGAGGACAAAAGTTTTTTTATAATTAATTCCGCATCATCAGCAAAAGATTCTTTTAAAATTTTCGCCCTCTTTTCAACTTCATCATTTGTCAAATGGTTTTGTACAATAAGAGAATATCTCCTAAAGATTTGATGAAGAAGCGAATGTTTAGAATTATACCCCTTAACATCTACCTGCTTCAAAATATCTTTTAACAAAAATTGTGAAACTTCCAAACCAACTAAATTCGGTAATATAAAAGCCTTTTTAGAAGGAATGGAATTTTCTATAAAACACCAATTATCAACAAGTGTATTATATACAATTGAAAAGAATGAATGTACATTAAATTTTTCAAAAGCATCCTCTTTTATGTTTCTCAAAATTTTGTCGCTGAATTGTTTTTTTAGAGTTGAATTTTGTACAAGAACCAGTATTTCTGAAGGTTTTACACCCCCAGAAATTAACTCTAAATATTTATCAACTAAAACTTTAGTTCTAAAATCAACTTTAATAAAATTTAATAACATACTCCTTATGGACTATTTTAACACAAATACTATTCAAAACACTTGCAAAATAAGAAAATTTTTAATACAATAAATGGGTAAGTTTTTTACAGTGACACTATTTAAGAAGGAGATTAAAATGGCAAAAGTTAAAGAAGAAAGAAAAGGTATTCAAGAACAAATTATCGAATCAGCAGGTCAAATTTACAACTACCTTTCTAACAAGGGTGAAGTTTCTATCAACAAAATGAAAAAAGACCTTAGCTTAAACGAAAACTTTGCTGAAATGGGCTTAGGTTGGTTATCAAGAGAAGACAAACTTGAATACACTCAAAAAGCTAAATCAGTAACTGTAAAATTAAGATAGTAACTGAAAAAAAAGTGTAAAAGAAAACCTCTCGGATTTTAGAGAGGTTTTTCTTTTTTTACAGTTGGAGATAAACCTTTCACCGCAAAAGGTTTTGCAAAATATACAGCACTTATTATATTCAAAATACATCCTAAAATATTAAAAAAAGTTTTCAAACACTTTAATTTTTGTGGTAAAAAATTTGAAATAGATAGAAGCCCACTTCCTGCCATCAAATACATATAAGCTTTGAAAATCCCTCTAGGCACAGCAACACAGTCCTTCACATCACGAGGATTTTTTACATTATCAGCAATAATGTCAATAAACTCACGCTTTGGTTTGTTAGTTTGTGTATTATAAAAGCCTTGACTTGATTGAATTTTTGAAACATTCATAGTAATTAAATTAAACCCTCTAAATATTTTTTTTGCGCTATTTTAAAATTTCATTCTTCTTTTTTTGAAAAAAATCTAACAACTTATCCATTTTCACTAAATCAAATCTAACCTTATGAAAGAAATTTCTCAAATCATCAACAAATTTTATTTTTTTCAACTCTTCGATTAATAATTCTTCTTGTTTTATAATAAGAGGCTTCTGCATATTCTTTTGAAGATATTGAGATTTTATTTTTTGAAAATCTACATCATTGTTTATATTTTCTATTTTTTCCAGAGATTTTTTTCTTTTTTCAATTTCCTGATATAGAATTTTCATAACCATTTTGGGATATTTTTTTTTCATAAAAGTTCTCTTTAATTCTTCAAGCTGTTCTACAGTATTACCTGCAAAAAATATTTGTTCAAAAGTATTGTATCCTTGTAAGTCTATGATTCTAAAAGTTGCTTGACCATAGTCATTAGGATCTAAATTTCCTAATTTAATTTGATTTTGCACTTTTCTATTTGGAATTTGATAAACATTTCCAGCTTTTCCTACAATTTCCGGATATTTTAAAGTACTATGATACACGTTTACTAAAGCTTTTGGACAAAATTGTTTCATTAACTTTAACATTTTTTTCATATTGGCAGAATGTTCGGCATAAAAAATAGAATCTCCCGGTATTATTGCACCACGAGTAAAACCTTCCGGCATAAGAGTTCTAAGTATATATTTAAGAGTTTCTTCTGAGCAATCAGAAAGAGCATGATAAAGAGCATGTGTTTGCGTATTTTTATTATACAAATACATCACCGAGCAATTATGTACAAAAGAAGTTGAGATTGGCATAGATGAATTCGATTTCAAAAAACAATTCCCATAACCATCTTTATTAGTAGAATATCCTAGATTTTTAATATTTTTGCTTTTCTTATCAAAAAAATCCCAAAAATTTTTTAAAGGAATAGATCCCTTACACTTAGTTCCACCGAGATATTGGGGTTCAATACCAGATATTTTCTTTAGTGATTGTTTAGGATTATAATGCCCAAAAGGTGTTTTAACAAACAAATCAAAAAGAGTCTGTTTTTGTAAATTTATCGCTTTAAAACTTCTTTGATTATTTAGGCATGGTTTATAGCTATTAAATTTATCAATTTTCATACTTTGATAAATCTTGTAAAAAAAAAATTTTGCTATAAAAAAAGGTTTGTGTTACAATAATCTTATTGAAAATAGAATACGGGTGCGTGGCGCAGTTGGTAGCGCAGTTGACTCTTAATCAATTGGTCGTGGGTTCGAGTCCCACCACACCCAGTTTTTAGAAAGGAAGGATTAGTCCTTCTTTTTTTTTGTGTGGTGAGGGCGAGAACCCGATTTTTGGGTTCGGCGGATTTGCGGACGGACGAAACGACAGAAGGGAGTTAGTCCGGATAGCGAAAATATTGAGCATACGTGAGCCATAAGGCTCAAGTGCGAAACTATTTGAGCGTGGAGCAAATCCAAGACGAGTCCCACCACACCCAGTTTTTAGAAAGGAAGGATTAGTCCTTCTTTTTTTTGTGTGGTGAGGGCGAGAACCCGATTTTTGGGTTCGGCGGATTTGCGGACGGACGAAACGACAGAAGGGAGTTAGTCCGGATAGCGAAAATATTGAGCA
>CALUVP010000002.1 GCA_944324215.1 Candidatus Gastranaerophilales bacterium
AAAAAATAACAAATAATTTTAATTAATTTTCTTTACTTATAAAAAAAAATAGGTATTATAATACTATGGCAAAGTATTTAAGATTTATAATATTAATATTTTTATTATTTAACATTTCTTTTGTTTCTATAGCTGAAGAAGATGTTTCATCATCTTTGTGGGGTGAAAATTCAGATGTTTTTAATCAGGGATTTGAAGATCAAAAGCCTGTTTCTGATTCAAAATTAAAAAAGACGATTCAACAGATTAAAGAGCGCCAAATGACGAGAAAACAAAGAAAGATAAAAGAAGAGGTTCAACCATTGTCACCATCTTCAGATTTTGAACATTTAAAAAATTTTACACAATCGCAGTCACCAGACGATGAATTAAGCCAAACCTTAACCGTTATGATTCCAATGCAAGCGTATAGTGAAGATGGCAAGTATATTCAGCCGGGTTATTATAAATTGTCTTGCAGAAAAATTGGTGAAAATAATTACGTACTTGATTTATCTCAAGGAAATAAGTGCGTACTTTCTGTTTCTGCTGTTCAAACAAAGCAAGATCTTGAACAAGAGACTATAACATTTTGTAATGCCAAAATAATTGACAACGGACGTATTCGATTAATGTATGGAAGTATAGACCTAAATCTTGTAGGTTATATTTATTTTAAATAATACCTTTTCTTTCTCTCAATTCTTTTAATTCTTTTTGAAAAGGTGATATTTTGGTAAGTCTATCAATAATTTCCGGCATTTTTTCAATTGTATAATCAATTTCTTCTTCAGTTGTGAATCTGCTTAAGCTGAATCTTATACTTCCATGAAGTGCAGTAAATGGTACACCCATTGCCTTTAAAACATGGCTTGGATCCAAACTGCCTGATGTACAAGCACTTCCGGAACTTGCACATATTCCTACATCATTCATGTTCAGTAAGATTAATTCTCCCTCAACATATTCAAACCCAATGTTTGTAGTATTTGGTACTCTGTTTGCTGCTGAAGAGTTTAATCTTGCATTATATATTTTTGATAAAAGACCGGTTTCTAATTTATTCCTTAATCTTTTTACTTCTGTCATTTCGTAATTCAAAGATTCTTTTGCCAATTGAGCAGCTTTCGCCATACCAATTATGAACGGGACATTTTCAGTTCCTGCTCTTTTTCCGTTTTCTTTGTGTCCTCCAATTATTAAAGGTGTTATTAGTGTTGAAGATTTAACATATAAAGAACCAATTCCTTTTGGTGCGTGAAACTTATGTCCTGAAATTCCCATCATATCTATTTGGGTATCTTTTACATTTATGTCAATTTTACCTGCAGCTTGAACTGCATCAACATATACTTTAGTCTTCGGATTTATAGATTTTACTTTTTCAGCAATTTCTTCAACCGGGAAAATTGTTCCTGTTTCATTATTTGCATACATACAAGAAACCAAAGCTGTTTTATCGTTTACAGCTTCATATAGCTCATCTAAGTTTATTTCTCCGGCAGAGTTAACACCGATATATGTAATATTATATCCTTCTTTTTCAAGTTGTTTATGTAAATTTAAAACACAAGGGTGTTCAACTTTTGTTGTAATCAAATGATTTTTAGATCTATCTGCGGATAATATTCCTCGAATTGCCATATTGGCACTTTCGCTGCCTGATGCTGTAAAGAAAATTTCTTTTGAGCTGTTTGCTCCAAAGAAATCTTTAACTTGTTCTCTGGCTTCCTTTATTGCATTTGAGTTTTTACCTCCAAATTCATATATACTAGAAGGATTTCCGTAATACTGTGAAAAATATGGAAGCATTGCTTCCAAAACTTTTTCATCAACTTTTGTTGTTGCATTATTATCTAAGTATACAAGTTTTAAATCTTTCATTTTTACACCTGAATTATTTCTATATTTTCATCTATATGTTCTCTAAGTGTTGCTTCAACGAAGTGTGTCAATGTTAACTGAGAACGGTTACATAATTGGCACTTTCCTGAAAGTTTTACTTTTATTTTATTATCTTCCACATCAATTAATTCAATATCTCCACCATCTTTTCTAAGCTCAGGTGAAATATATTTTTCTATTATGTTATTTATTTTTATAATTAATTGTGTTTTTGTTAGGTTTTCTTGTTTTGGTTTGTCGGAATTAATATTATCAAGTATTGCTTTTATTTTACCTTGACATCTGCCGCAAGCACCACCCGCTTTAGTATAATTAATTACATCATCTATAGTCTTTAGATTATTAGATTTAATTTCATTCTCTAAAAATGTTCTTGTAATATGAAAACAGTTACAAACAACTTCTTCATCTTGATGTATTGTGATTTCTTCATTGTAGTAATCTGCAATAGCTGCTTCCAGTGCTTCATGCCCCATAACCGAACAATGCATTTTTTCAGGAGGTAATCCGCCCAACGCATCAACGATTTGTTTATTTGTTATTTTTCTTGCTTCATCAATATGTTTACCAATTACCATTTCTGTTAATATGCTTGAACTTGCAACAGCACTTCCGCACCCGAAAGTTTGAAATTTTGCATCAGTTATTATACCGTTTTTATCTACCTTCAAATATAGCTTAAGCATATCTCCGCATGACAATGAGCCAGCTTCTCCAATTGCATCTGCATCCTCTATACTGCCAACATTACGAGGATTTCTATAATGTTCCATAACTTTTTCAGAGTAATTCCACATTTTATATATCCTTTTCTTCTTCTTAATTATAACTCAAAATAAAAATACATAATAAAAAATAAGAATTAAAGATATCTAAAAAGTTCCCGAACAAACCAAAAGGAGGAACAAAAGTTCCTCCAAAAAACGAATACGAAAAAAGGATAAAAATATAAAATTTTAGAATTATAAATAAAGAGATTAACCAACACCGTTAAATTTAGGAGTAGCTCTGTCTATAGCGGAGCTTTCAGCTTCTTCAACGGCTTCAAGTTGTTTTTGAAGAGAAGAAACTTGAGTATCAAGTCTTTTAACTTCCATTTCAATAACATTTTCTTTAACGGAAACTAAGTAAATTTCCCTGTTTATTTCATCAAGTTCAGCATTAAATTCTTCTTGTTTTTGTCTAATTTGAGCGTTAATTCTTTCTCTTGCATTAGAATCAGAAGCTTCAGCTAAGTCTTCGTATAAGTCAGCAAGTTCAACAGATTGAGCAGCTTGCATAGAAGACATTTGTTGTTGAAGAGAAAGAGTATTAGTAGCTAATAAATATTGTTCGTTAGAACGTTGAGTTTGTTGTAAGCTAACAGCGTTTAATTGACCTGTTAATTGAACCTTTCTTTGTGCGAATAGTGCGTAACCCATTTTAAAAATCCTCGTTTTCGTATCTTGTATATATATAAAAACAGAATAAAAAAGATAATTGCTATAAAAAGTATATACAAAGTAGATACAAAAAGAAGTAAAAATGTCTCTAATGCAATCAGTACAAGATATATAGACGGTATATATTAAAGTTTACAAAAGTTAACATTTAACTTGTGTACGGAAACTATAGTTTATATGCTAAGTCCGGTTTTCTGGCTGCAAGTGTTTCATCAACTTTTCTTACAGGCGTATTAAGCGGGTGTTTTAATACTTCTTCCGGGTTTTCTTTTATTTCGTTCGCAATATCTATCATTGTATCTATAAATTCATCTAAACGCTCTTTTGTTTCAGATTCTGTCGGTTCTATCATTATTGCTTCATGTACAATTAAAGGGAAATATACTGTTGGCGGATGAAAATTAGAATCCATTAATCTCTTTGCAATGCCTAGTGTATTTACACCTTGTTCTTTTTGCCATTCTCCTGATAGTACAAATTCGTGCATACATTTTCTGTCATATGGCAGAAAATAATATTTCTTTAATTTGTTCATTATGTAGTTTGCATTTAATACTGCATTTGAAC
>CALUVP010000003.1 GCA_944324215.1 Candidatus Gastranaerophilales bacterium
AATTTGCAGATACCGCTCTTGGTTTGTTGACAGATGTTGTAAACCCGATAGGCGATTATCTCGAAAAATACGAAAATATCTTTGACCAGAGAGTTTATAATTCAGAAATACAAAGTTATGCTAAGCAGATGTTCTTCGCATCTCAAGCTATGAGGCAGGAAGCTGCTGAAAATACTACCGGACAAAACTTTGTATATGATATGTAACCACCTTTTCTTCCGTGTAATATATTAAAAAGCGCGGGTGACAAAATTGTCACCCGCGCTTTTTTAAAGACATTTATTAAATTATAAAGCTGCTTTTGCTGCTTCTACAACAACAGAGAAAGCTTCTTTGTCGTTTACTGCAAGATCAGCAAGCATTTTTCTGTTAACCTGAATGTTTGCTTTTTTGCAGGCATTAACGAATCTTGAATAGCTCATACCCTGTTCTCTAACAGCGGCATTGATTCTTACAATCCAGAGACGTCTCATATTACGTTTTGTAGCGCGTCTGTCTCTGTAAGCGTATTTAAGAGCCTTCATTACTGCAATATTTGCAACTTTGAAGATTCTGCTTCTTGCGCCCTTAAAACCTTTTGCAAGCTTTAATATTTTTTTGTGTCTGTTACGACATACATTTCCACGTCTAATTCTCATTGTTCAACACTCCTATCTAGCATACTTCTTGTAAGGTAACTCTTTAGAAATCAATTTTTCGTGAGTTTCAGAAATCACTACATCTCCGAAGATCTTACGTTTTCTTGATTCTGACTTGTGTTGAAGCAAGTGACCGATACCTGCATGTCTTCTTGTGATTTTACCAGTGCCAGTAACTTTGTATCTCTTAGCTGCTGCACGGTGTGTTTTTAATTTTGGCATTTTCATCTCCTTTGGGGTAAATATATAGGTCAGAATAGAATCTCATAACCCAGTTTACCCGATTATCTAATACTACTCCGAGTAAGGCATACCATAGCACTATACTTCGGCATGATTGAAGTTTAGTATAAATATTGACTACTGTCAAGGAATTTGTTTACTTATGAGGCTTTTAATGTTAAATTTATTAACATATAAGGAGAGTTTATATGAACACGAGTGTTTTATTCAATATTGGATACGGACTTTATGTACTTACTGCAAATGAAAACGGCAAAGACAACGGCTGCATTATCAATACGGTTATGCAAGTAACGTCTGACCCATTACAAATTGCAATCGCTGTAAATAAAAGAAATTTTACTACAGGAATGATTCAAAATACAAAGAAATTCAATATATCTGTTCTTTCAGAAAATTCAAAATTTGAAATATTTAAACATTTTGGTTATCAATCAGGTAGAGATGTTGATAAATTCAGTGACTTTTTTGATACAAAACGCTCTCCTAACGGAGTTTTATACATTACTGAGAACACAAATTCTTATATGTCAGCTTATGTGAAACAAGAAATCGACTTGGGAACTCATATAATGTTTATTGCGCAGCTTGTTGAAGCTGAAAAACTTTCAGATGTTTCTACAGTGACTTACGATTACTATCAAAAAAACATAAAACCTGCTCCGCAAAGTACAAACAAAAAGGGATGGAGATGTAAAATTTGCGGATATATTTATGAAGGAGAAAATCTTCCTGCTGATTTTATTTGTCCTGTATGCAAGCACGGTGCTGTTGATTTTGAAAAAATTGTATAGAATTTAAGAGGTAATAATGAAGAAGAAAGAAGAGTTGGAAAATTTAAAACAAGAATGCCAAGGCTGCATGAAGTGCGAGCTTGGCAAAACAAGAAATAACATTGTATTTTCAGACGGAAATCCTGAAACTGCTAAAGCAATTTTGATAGGAGAAGCTCCCGGAGAAAATGAAGATAAGACGGGAACTCCTTTTGTCGGAAGAGCAGGGAAATTATTAAATGAATTTCTTGAAAAAACAGGAATCATAAGAGAAAAGGATTTGTATATAATAAATACAGTAAAATGCAGACCGCCAAAAAACAGGGTGCCTTCTGACGACGAAAAAGCTGCTTGCGAAAAATATTTACTCAAACAAATAGAAATCATTAACCCGAAAGTTATGATTTTTTGCGGAGCTACTGCTTTAAAATCTTTTTACGATAAAAAAATTCAAATCTCCAAAATAAGAGGAGAAGTTCTTGAACTTGAAATAGGAAGCAAAAAAAGAAAATGTATTCCGATATTCCACCCTTCATATCTTTTGAGATACCATTCTCTTGAAGAAGGAAGTCCGAGAAATCTAATGCTTAAGGACTTAAACAAAATAAAGAATCTTATTGACTAAATATTAATTTCAAGATTAGGATTTTTTCTGAACCACGTAAGCTGACGTTTTGCGTAGTTTCGTGTGTGTTGTTTTAATTTATCAACAGCCTCTTCCAGAGTCCATTTGCCGTCTAAATAAGCAAGAATTTCCTGATACCCTATTGTACATACAAAATTCTTTATTCTTCCGTGTTTTTTTAAAAGAAACTTGGTTTCTTCTATTAAACCATCCTCAATCATATTATCCACACGTAAATTAATTCTATTATATAAATCCTCTCTTGAAGTTAAAACAGGCATTCTCCAATCAACATCAAATTCAGGCTCTTTTTCAATTTCTATTTGAGATATAGGCTTATTCAAGGTCTTTATAACTTCAATCGCGCGAACAATTCTGCGCTTATTTGCGTCTTTTAATCGTTCGAAAGTAACGCTATCAAGAGTTTCTAACTCTTTTAATAAATCCTCTTTATCTTTTTTATCTAATTCTTCTCTTAAATTATAATTCGCTTCAACTCTCGGCAAATTATAATGCTCAAGCAATATTCTTATATAAAGTCCGGTTCCGCCTGCCACAATAGGAGTTTTGCCACGGTTTGCGATATCAAAAATAATCTTCTTCGCATCGTCATAATAATTTCCGACAGAATAATCAACCTCCGGCTCCACTATATCTATCATATAATGTGGAATACCTTCCATTTCTTCAGCTGTCGGCTTTGCAGACGCTATATCAAAACCTTTGTATACAAGGCGAGAATCAGCGGAGATAATTTCTCCATCTAATTCTTTTGCGAGCTCTATCGCCATTTTTGTTTTGCCGCTTGCTGTCGGACCTACTACTGCTATTACTTTGGGTTTCATATTTACATGATACCGTAAAATTTAAAACTATGCTATAATATGCCTATGTTGAAAAAAATTCTTGCAACAATTTTGCTTTCTATATCAATTTCTGTATACGCAGCAGAAATTCCGGTAGACGCAAAATTAGATTATAATCAAGGTATAGATTTCTACAAACTTGGAATGTACGAACGCGCAATAGAATCATTTCGTTCTGCTGTTAGAACTTATCCTGACTATATTGACGCTTATTATAATCTTGCAGCTGTGCTTGAATATTTAAAACAATATGCAGAAGCCTTGTCTGTTTATAAACAAGTTTATTTAAGAAATCCTAATGATTACGAAGTTATTTATAAACTTGCTCTAATGAGTTCTAAACTTGAAGATTACACAAAAGCTGCAGAGTATTTAAAACTTATACCTGAAACAAGCAGTTACTATGCAAGAGGTCAGGAACTTGCCGAATCAATAAAAATTTCAACAACTCTTCCGACTCCGCAAGCAAATGCACCATCAAAAATTGCAACTAAATCAGGAATTTACGAAAACATCTTAAGTCCTACTGGAATAACCTCTGATAAATTAGGAAATATCTATGTTGCAACTTTTTCTGATAACACAATTATTAAAATAACTCCTGACGGAAAAAAACAAGTATTTTTAAAAAGTAGTTTAGTAGATGGACCAATAAGTCTTACTTCTGATAGTCTTGGTAATGTATATGTATCAAATTACAATACGGGAACGGTTGTAAAAATTACGCCTCAAGGTGCACCATCAGTGCTTGTGTCAAAACTTGACAAGCCTTATGGACTTCACGTAGAAGGTAATATGCTCTTTATAACCTGCCAAGGCTCTAACTCTATTTACAGACAAAAAATTACAAACTAAAGCTTACAGATAGCACTTTGGTTCTTCACCTTCGACTCCTGCATATAATTCTACATACTGTTTCGCAGGGCTTGAATCGATTTTTGTAAATAATACTTCTTCTATCTGGAAAAATCCTACATCAGCTGTCATTTCTACAGTAATCTTTATTGGTCTGCGCTGACCGTGTTGTATTCTGATTCGATTTATTGCATTTGCCGAATATTTATGAATATCTCCAACGCGAGGTGTTGTATTTATTGAAAGAGGTATTCTTGCTCTACCTTTTGTCATATCACAACCGTCCGCAATTAATATAATTCCTGCTTCTGTTGAATGAATTTTCCTTGATGACATGTGACCTATTATTGCTTCTATAACAATAGAACGTATAATTACACGTCTGTGCAAATCATCAGGGAAAACTTCCATTAATGCTCTTTCAATAATCGGTTTAGCCAAAATAACGGACATCTCTTCATGTCCTTGACGACCTATCATCATACCTAAATCGTGCATTAATCCAGCTAAAATTACTGCACACATACTATCTTCAAAAGTTCCGATTTCTTCATTCTCTAGAGATGTTTTTATCCCAGCTTCGTGAAGAATGTTTAACATTTTGATAGCATTAGCTGCAACCTGCCTCATGTGCACAGGTCCGTGATCGTTATAGCCTAAACGCTTGATTGAAACATTGTTTGCGTAATCCTGCATCTCCTGCAGTTCTTCGTCCTCAAACAAATAATTCACAAGTTTCAGACAATTAGGGTGATTTTGGAGTCTCTTTAATATCTTTGACTCTACCGAAACTTCTTTTACCGATTTCATACTTACATGATAACACATATCGCCAACATAGTAAATCCTATTTATTATATTTATCACGGATTTAACTTACTTATATCAAGTTCTAAAGGTTTCTCAGGCGGTGATAAACGATGCAAAAGTTCTACAAGATTTATTATATAGCCTCGAGTCATACCTGCTTTTTCAAAAATTCCATTATTATATAATTCTATTAATCTATCTACATGATTTTGGGCTGTTCGATATATTTCAGGATATTTTCTAAGTTGTTCAGCAAAAGAACGATGAGCACGTTCATTATTCATCCAAGCAGAAGCTAAAGCATAATTTGTCAAATAATCTTTACCATTTTTTACACTGGGTATTATATGCTCTATTGTTCCACGTGCACCGGAAAATAAGTCCTGAAAGATTTTCTCCGATGAACTAAGCGCAGATTTTACTATAAAAGCTGACACCGAATTTTTAGATGTTGGCAATTTTATTGCTTCTAAAATCATTTTTCTTGCTAATTTTTTATCTTCTAATGTTCTTGTTATTTTTTCCAACTCATAAATAAACGTTTTTCGATTAAAAGGGTAAACTATTGGTAATTTATATATCATTGAACGAGAATTTGCCAATAATAATCTTAATTCTCTATTATTTTTCAATGAAGAATTATCCATATAATTATCCATTTTAGCCAAAATATTTAATTGTATTTGCTCAGTGTTTTTCCTTTTTTGTCTTAAAAATTTACGTCTTTTTGATTTTTCATTCATAGAAATTTCTAACGCTGTCAAAGGCGAAGTCGGCAATCTATTTGACATTTTTACAATTTCTCTTATATCGCGCAATTCTTCTTTGTCGTTTTTATTTTTTATCCACTCTGTAATCCTACTAAGCTTATATTTAAACTCTTTTACATTAAATTTTTGTACTACAGGACGACGCTCTATTTTACTCACAAAAAATGCTATAAATTCCTCAAACTGTTCTTGCTGAATTTCCGGCATTTGTCTTGCTAAAAGTTTTAATTTTTCTATAATGCCTTGCTGGTTTTTCATTAAAATACTATTATGTTCTAAAAATAAATCGTGTACTACTTGCTCCAAATTCTTTTTAGGTTGCCTATTTGCAGCTGTTCTTAGTATATTTAAAAATTCCTTTTCAGAGGGAACTAAGGACGATTCATATTGTGATATAACTTTAACAAGACTGCCTATTGGTTTTTCATAGGTTTTTGTTTTCATTAACCTTTCATAATCTGACGGAGATATTAGAATAATATCTGAATATATATCCGGAATTCTATATTTTAATAATTTTTTCAAATTTTCTGACTGTGGATGAATGACTCCACAAAAACTTACTCCGGATATACCTGATAGAGTGTTAAAATAATTACTTTCTATAGGCACTGACTTTTTAGAAGAATTAAGCCCCGCAAAGTTATTTTTAGAGTTTATACTGCAGATTGATATATTACAATATTGTAATGGTTTTATTTGCATACTTATAAAAAACCTATAAATTTTATTTTTGCTACTAATTTAAAAAAGGATAAGAAAATAAATTTTCTTATCCTTTTTTCTACTATACTTTTACAGCAACCTTTTTATCTTCCCAAATATCAACAAGTACTGAACAGAAGAATATACTTGAATACGTTCCGACTGCGATACCCAGAATCATTGCGAGGACAAAATCTCTTGTCGTTACACCTCCCCAGAAATATAACGCTAACAACGTTATCAGTGTTGTTAAAGAGGTATTTATACTTCTTGCGAAAGTCTGATTTATGCTACCATTCATTATTTCACTAAATGTCATCTTTTTAGAATAATATTTTAAATTTTCACGGACTCTATCAAATACAACAATAGTATCGTGAACAGAAAAACCAATTACAGTTAACAATGCCGTAACAAACAAAGCATCAATTTGAACATCATAAAATAGACCTAGTATTGAAAAAACACCACATACAAACAGTGTATCATGCACCAAACCTAAGATCGCAGCAAGAGCATAGTCAAACTGAAAACGCATTGTTAAATATGCAATTATACCTAATAATGCCAAAGACAAGGCTATTAAAGAATTTTTAAACAATTCTTTTCCCAAAGTTGGACCCACTGAAGAAACTTGAACCAAATCCGGTTTAACAAACTCTTGATTCATTACATTTGTAACTTTTTCCTGTTCTTCAGAACCTTCTGCGATAAATTTTGTTCTCACTGACAATATTGATTTTAAATCAGTATTTTGTTGAGAATTTACATTTATTATCTGTAAATATGGATTTTCTATACCACTGGATTCTAATTTACTTCTAACTTCAGAAAGTTTATTATTTGTTATACTTTCTTTAACACCATATTGCAAAGTTGTACCACCCGTATAATCTATACCAACCTTTAATGGAGTGTGAGTTGGATAAATCATTGTTGAATAAACCATAGAAATTATACCGGGTAACAATAATACTGCGGAAATTGCTAAAAATAAAAATCTATATTTTACTATATTTAATTTCATAATTTCTTCCTTATCTTATAAATCTATACGAACTTATATTAGTCTAATATACCAAATTTTGCTTTTTCTCGCTTAGTTTCTACAGCTTGATAACTTTCGTTAATATCACTCTGGCGTAAACCAAACAATGCAGGATGAGTCAATTTTCCTGTTCCGAAGATTAAGTGCATAAAGTTCTTTGTTATAGTTATTGCACTAAACATTGATACCATTACACCTAATGCAAGAGTTAAAGAAAATCCTTTTACAATACTTGTTCCACAACAATATAAGATTGCACAAGTTATAATAGTCGTCATATTTGAATCAAATATACTTGTGAAAGCTCTGTCAAAACCCGAATTTATTGCCGTAAACAAAGTTCTTCCGGCTTTCAATTCTTCTTTTGTTCTTTCGAAAATCAATATATTAGCATCTACTGCCATACCTATACTAAGTATAAAACCCGCAATACCTGCTAATGTAAGAGTAACAGGAATTGCTTTAAAAATGGCAAACAGAATTAAACCATAAATAACCAAAGCAACGTCAGCAATTAAGCCAGGTGCTCTGTAATATAGAGCCATAAACAACATTACAAAACCTAAGCCTATAGCCCCAGCCATTTTTGATTTCGCAATACTATCAGCTCCAAGAGTAGGACCTACAGTATTCTCTTCGATGATTTTTGCAGGTACAGGAAGAGCACCTGCATTAAGAAGATCTACCATTTTCTTAGCTTCTTCATAAACAAAGCCGTTATCTCCACCCGAAATTTGAGCTCTACCGGCGGTTATAGCTTCTCTTATAACAGGTGCTGATTGAAGTTCTCCATTGAAGAAAATAGCCATTGGCTGCCCTACTAGCTGTTTTGTTAAATCTGCAAACTTCTTTGTTCCTTCTCCGTTAAATTCCAAATCCACAACCCATTGACCATTTTGAGAATTTGTACTTAAATTTGCTCTGGATAAATCTTTACCGGTAAGTCCCGTAGCTTCCCACTCTGGTTCACCATCTCTCAAGACAGGACGTCTGAAATCTAATTCTGCTGTTTCCCCAATATATGCTTTTGCCTGCTCTAAATCTGAAACATCAGGAATCTCAACTACTAAACGTCTCTCTCCTGAACGCTGTACAACAGTCTCTGACACACCTAACTTGTTTACTCTGTTTTCTATTGCAAATTGTAAACTTGACATCATATCAGGAGTTATCTGCGCAATTGTCTTACTAGTTTGAGCCTCCAAAACTAAACGAGAGCCACCAACTAAATCTAATCCCAGTTTTGTAGGTTTTGTGCAAATTACATATATACTCACAATTACTATTGCTACAATAACCCAAAACAGTATCAATTTATTTTTCATTTTACACTCCTTATTCTAAATACAATTCTATCCCAAATCTGAAAAATAAAATCTTACCCACCTGATTATATTGAATCGAGTGTGAATATTAAATCGGCTCTTTCAGATTTTGTAAGCTCTACTAGAGGTCTTCTTACATAATCTGAAATTATCTCTCTATATGCTAATGCTGCTTTTACTGGTACTGGATTTGGCGCCATAAATAATTTTTTAAATATCGGATATAGCTTTTGATGCATATTTCTTGCTGTCATAACATCCCCAGTCTTAAAGTTTCTTATCATTGATTTTATTTCTTTTCCAAAAAGATGCGATGCTACTGAAATTACGCCGTGAGCACCCACTGACAACATCGGTAATGTTAAACTATCGTCTCCACAATATACCGCAAAATCTTTGGAGCAGTTTAACTTTATATCCGTTATTGCATCCATATCCCCATAACTTTGTTTTACTGCTACAACATTTTCATACTTTCGTGCAAGTGTTTTTATTGTTTCTACCGACATATTTACACCTGTACGTGATGGAATATTATATAAAATTACAGGAATTTCTACAGCCTCAGCTACTGCTGAAAAATGTTCTATTATACCTGCTTGAGACGGTTTGTTATAATATGGAACTACTGACAAAATTGCATCTACACCTTCTTTTTCTGCTTTTTTTGCCATCATTACAGCAGTTTCTGTTGAATTTGATCCTGTTCCCATTATTACTTTTCCGCTAGCACCAACACCACGCCTTGCACTTAATAATATTTCCATTTCTTCTTCATGAGTCAGTGTCGGAGATTCTCCAGTTGTTCCGGTGACCAAAACTGCATCGGAACCTGTGTTTACTAATTGATATGCCAACATCTCTACTTTTTCGTAATCTACTTCACGCTTATCATTAAATGGGGTCACCATTGCTGTTATTACTTCTCCTGCGTCATATCTCATATACTTATACTCCTATTTCTAATTTTTATTATACTATGAAAATTCTCTAAACTCATGAACTTCAATCGTTTTATCACCATATTGAAAAATTCCTATTTGAGAAGTTTGGTAACGGTGAAAATCATTATACCTATATCTATATGAAGTATCTGCTGCCATAGTAATTTTTCCATAATGTTCTAAACTTATTAACTTTCGCAATTGTTGCATATTATTTCCTACCTGTATGCATATTGCATAATCTATTGGTGCAGAACTTTTTAAAACTTTGAATAAAACCTCTAAAACTTTATCAATTCGACTATAATCTTTAAACGTATACATAAAACCTTCTTCTGATACAACAGGTTCTAATGAAAGTTTTTGCTTTATAAAATCAATCATCAATTCATTTTGTTCACCCAAATCAATATTAATATCCTTATGAGTATACTTGGGTTTTATTTTTGTATTTATTACTACAACATATTTATTTATACTTTTTTCTTCTCTTGTTATATTTTCCTTTAATTCTTTATTCAAAGCTATTTCTTTTGTTTTTTTATATATAAAATGAGTACTTTTATAACCTGCCTCCACTATACCTGTAAAAAAATTCAAAAGTTTCAAACATAAATAAAAGACTAACAAAATTAGAATTGCACTTATATATTTTAATTCAATAATTGCACCCCATATATTAAAAGACAAAGAACAAATGTCATTTGCAAAATCTACCAGATTTGTTAAAAAAGGAGTAAACCAAGCAAGCCATTTCCATTCAGCCTGAAGAATGTTCTGCACCCAAAAAAATGATAGAATTATTATTAAAAATACACAAACCATCTTTAAGAAATGCAACAGACTTCTTATAACATCAAAAAATTTTAAAATTATTTTATGCATTTTTTCTCCCGTAAATTTATTCTTTAATATATGTATTATCAATCAACCTTACACCATCAACCCTGCAGGCAATCAGAACTATTGAATTATCATCAGCATCTGTTTGCTCTTCCAGATTATCCTTATTTAAAATTTCCAAATATTCCAAATCATGCTTATCAGTTAAAAAGCTGTATGCAGTTTCCTTTAAAGCTCCTACATCAACGATTCCTTTGTGATAACAAGATTTTATATTTTCCAAAATCTTGCTTAATACAAGTGCATCCTTCTTACCTTCTTCTGAAAGGTATTTATTTCGTGAACTCAATGCCAAACCTGATTTTTCTCTCACAATCGGACACTGGATAATTTCGATAGGAACATTCAAGTCCTTTACCATTTTTCTTACTATTACAACTTGTTGAGCATCTTTTTGTCCAAAAAATGCACAGTCTGGTTGTACTATGTTAAATAATTTCAAAACAACCGTACAAACGCCGTCAAAATGACCAACTCTTGTTTTGCCACACAATTTATTTACATAAAAAAACGGAGGACAAACATAAGTTAAAGTATCGTTAGAAAGTCGATTTCCTTCTCCGTACATTTCGCTTGGAGATGGTGCAAAAACAATATCAACACCCTCTTTTTCACACAATTCCAAATCTTTATCCAAAGTTCTTGGATACTTGTCATAGTCTTCCGATGGTCCGAATTGTATTGGATTTACAAAAACTGATACAACAACCTTATCACAAGTTTCTTTTGCCTTTTTTATTAAACTCAAATGCCCTTCGTGCAAAGCTCCCATTGTCGGAACAAGTCCGACCTTAAGCCCCTGCCATTTTTTTCTCTGTTTTCTTAATTCTTCAATATTATGTAAAAGCATTTTGTACTCCTTATTTTAGTGAATGGTGAGTAGTGAGTAGTGAATAGTGATTGAGGGTTGAAAAGCTTTAAATCGCATACGCTCTTATGTCTTTATCGCTACATTTTTCATTGTTTGAACATTGTCTGGTTTCATTAACCTGTAATTTGCATTTTCCTCGCCCTTTGTGGAAGAGCGAATTTTCGGTAGAGCGACGGCTTTGCCTAGCCCGTTAGGTGGAGGGAAGCCGGGAACTTTCCGACACCCCGAATAATCCAAGATGGGAAGAATTTCTTAGTGAGCTGTGCAAACTTAGAAATTCGGGTGAGAGGTTAGTTCGAGAACAAACTGTTTTGTGAGAGGAAAAAACTTGCAGTCCCCTAACAACCTTAATAAATTCCATTCTATTCAATTATCAATGTAGGTCAGATTTACCAACCCGACAGTAAATATAACAGGTTAAGCTTTCCCTGCTCTCTTATTCTTTATGTATCTCACAATAGTTATTATAACACCTGAACAAAAGCGTACAATAATTATTTACATAATAATATCAATAATATTTAAAACTTTATTCAAATTTGATTTTGACAGAATATTTAATTTTGCATTGATTTCATGTATCAATGCAGATTTGCTTATATCTGTTCTGTAAACAGAATTGTCATAAAAATAACTTATCGGAATATTGAATACTTCCGCTATAATCTCCATAGTCTCGGGAGAAGGGCGGTGCTTTCCGTCCTCTGCTCTCGCAATTGTTCTTCTGTCTAGATTAACTTTTTCCGCAAACTCTTCCTGAGTCAATTTATTTGCACGCCTGAGAGACAGAATTTTATCTGCAATATGCCGTGTTGTATCTATGCATTTTGAACTGGATTTTTTCATAATAACAGATTAACCGTTGGCAGATATTTTTTCTATGTCAATTTTTTGTAAATATTCAAAATTATTTCATATCAAATAATAAATATTTTTATTTATAATGCCTATATTTACTAAATAATATGATATTGTAAATTTTTGTAACGATTGTCATAAAAATCCTAAAGTTTTTCAAAAATATGCCGTTATACAGAAATGTAATACATAAGGTTCTATTAAGAACAGAAAGGATTTATTATGGGAATGTCAGCATTACACATTTATCGTTTACAACAAATTATTAAACAAAATCCACCAGCGCAAGAAAAAGAGCCCCTGCAGCAAATGAAAACAGAAAGAACGCAAGTTAACAACGACGTACCGGGCAGCGCAGAAACTCTTCTTGCTAACTTAGATCGAATTGCCGAGATTAAGAAAAATGCTTTCGATACATTTAGCTAATAGCATAATAAGAACACTCGATTATCTATAAAAATCGGGTGTTCTTTATACTCCGGGAATATGACCTCTCTAATAGGGGCAGCAGGTAAGTTGACCATCAACGCGCATTTCTTCCCTTGTGGGAGAGCGGATTTGCGGACGGATTGAGCCGGCAGGAGCTTTGCTCCGATGGTGAAACTCCGTGAGCGTGGAGCAAATCCAAGGCAGGGATATGGGCTGGATTGCCCCGCCGGTACTCGTAAAATGCAGATTAAGCTTTACCTGACAATAACTTTAAAACCGAGTACAGTCTACTCTTTATTCAGTTCTTCTTTTACTTTTTCGTCCAATTCAAACGATTCCTTCTCAGAAGGAAAAAGCTCTTCTTTTACTTCTCTCTTATACATTTGCGCAGCGTTTAAAACTGTTTCGTGCAAATTCGCATATTTCTTTACAAATTTTGGAGTAAAATCCGTAAATTTACCCAAAATATCATCAGTTACAACAATCTGACCAGAACAATACCTTCCGGCACCAATACCTATTGTCGGGATTCTTAAATTTTCGCTAATGTATTTAGCGCTTTCTGCAGGCATTAGCTCTAAAACTATCGCAAAACATCCGGCCTCTTCAAGTTTTTTTGCACTCTCTAAAATTTGTTCAATCTTTTCAGAAGTTTTTCCCTGAATTTTATGTCCACCGATTGTATTCATAAGCTGAGGTGTAAAACCTAAATGCCCTAAAACCGGTATTCCTGACTCAACACATCGCTTTACCAATTTTAAGATATGCTCGTTACATCCTTCTAATTTTACCCCTGAAGCACCTGCCTTAATCATTTTAGAAGCATTTTCCAACCCGTGTTCAACAGTCAAATTATAACTCATAAAAGGCATATCACCTATTATAAAAGAATTTGGCGCTCCTCTTGATACAGCTTTTACGAATATAAGCATTTCATCTATCGTTATGTTATAAGTGTCTTTATACCCTAAAGCAACCATTGCCAGGGAATCTCCGACTAAAATACCGTCAATTTCTGCTTTCTCTAAAACCTGCGCTGTCGAATAATCATAAGCTGTCAGCATTACAATTTTTTCATTACTGTCTTTTAATCTTTGAAAAGTATTAACCGTTTTCATTTATCTTTTTACAGACCTTCTATACCAATAATAAACTGCTCTTGCAACCCTATGAGAACTATGCCTTACAAGTCCTTGTTTATTTTCTAATATCAACTTTTGAGAAACAACTTCTATTCCTATTGGAACAATATTTTCCATATCCAACCTTACAGGAATAGAACCGCTTTTTGCATAACCATCAGAAATATTATCAGGCAAACTATCATTTACCAATACAGCATCAATGATTTTCTTTCCATTTGCATGGGTAAGAAGTGCGTTAACGTGGCTTGCAACAGAATAATTATCCGTTTCACCAGGTTGAGTCATTATATTACATACATAAATCTTTTTTGCATGGGAATTTTCTATTGCTTCTACTATTCCATCTACAAGTAAATTTGGAATAACACTAGTATACAAACTTCCCGGACCTAAAATTATCAAATCAGCATCATGTATTGCAGCAATTGCTTCAGGTAAAGCATGACAGTGCTCAGGTTCTGTAAATAACATTTTTATTTTACCGTGAGCTTCAGGAATATTAGATTCTCCGTGAATAACTCTTCCGTCCTCAAATTTGGCTGCTAACTTCATATCGTCCAAGGTCGCAGGCAATACCACACCTCTTATATTTAAAACATTAGAAGATTCTTTTACCGCTCTTACCATATCACCTGTTATTGAGCAAAGTGCAGTTAAGAATAAATTTCCAAAGCTATGTCCTTCGAGGCCTTCTCCATTTTTAAATCTATATTGAAAAAGTTTTGTTATCAAATCTTCGTCATCTGCTAATGCTGCGATACAGTTTCTAATATCTCCGGGTGGCAGAATTCCCATTTCTTCTCTTAAACGTCCTGAACTTCCGCCATCATCACCTACAGTTACGATTGCAGTAATGTTATTTGTGTATTTTTTGATGCCGCGAAGTAACATTGAAAGCCCTGTTCCACCGCCTATTGCAACAATTTTTGCACCTTTGTTTAGTTTCCTGCGTCTATATAATTTCTCTAAGATTGAATAATTTCCCTTTTTATTATCCATATCCATTATGGACAAAGTTGTTTTCTGCCATCACTTAAAAAATATTACTGCGCCTATCAAGATAAATAATGCAGCTAAGAAATTAGATGGTAGTATCAATGCTGCTTTTCTGATAATTTCCAGAGCCCAATAGATAGGTCTCACGTTTGCCAGTACCATAAAACCTAGAACTATCATTACAGAACCCAAAAAGATTAGAAAAAACCATCTTTTTACTTCCAATCCGGGCATTAACCAGCCTACATCTTTTGTTACTTTTACATTATTTTTAAATCTTGAAAACATATTAGTCTACCCATCCTGATGATTTTGCTTTTATATAATTTACAGGTGCAGGAGCGATATAACTTCTTGCCTGTTGGATTAATTCTAATGAATTTTTATACTTATTGGAAAAATGTATGGTATTTACATTAACAAAGCTCATTCCTCCCAAATTATTTCGTATTTGGGACGTATGCAATATATGCTGAAATCTTTTTATTAATTCATAATTATTTGTATTATCAGGAACAGAATAATCTATAGTTAAATCAGGATTATATGTTTTTTCAAGACTTATCTCTTGCGCAACCTGAACACCAGTATAATCTTCTACTTTAGAGGCTATATCTCCAGCCGGAGCATAATAAACCAACCAATCAGAACATTTTTTTATAGCTTTAGCTATTGCAGACGAAAATATAAAATCCTCTCCTGCCATTTTATACATAGCGCCGTGGGGTCGAACATGTTCTATACTTAGTCCATAAGCCTTTGCAAATGACATAATTGCACCGACCTGATAAACTACCAAGGCTTCTAATTCATCATCTTTTAATTCCACAGGTCGATACCCAAACCCTTGAATATCGTTAAATCCTATATGAGCACCAATTGCAACGTTCTTTTCTTTTGCCTTAAGCATAGCTTCTTTTATTGTTACAGGGTCGCCTGCGTGAAATCCGCAAGATATATTGACAGAACTTACATAATCCAATAATTCATATTCCTGAATATTTTTATAAACACCGTATGCCTGCGCCAAATCACAGTTAAAATCTATATTTTTAATGGATTTTTTCTCTATAACTTCCTGCATTATTTTCTCCCTA
>CALUVP010000004.1 GCA_944324215.1 Candidatus Gastranaerophilales bacterium
ATCCTTTGTTTTTTTGTGTTAATATTTTTATTCTGTCATCTTTTTTTGCAAAATCGGTTAAAATTTTATCGGAATTATCGGTTGAGCCGTCATTTATGCAGATAATTTCAAGATTTTTGTACGTTTGATTTATTATAGACTTGAGACATTTTTCCAGATATTTTTCAGAGTTGTATATTGGCACAATTACGGAAATTTTAAACATATTCTCCTCTCTGTCTCAGGTGATTAATATATTTAATAAAATCAAAATCATTCATCAGTAAAATTTTTTCACAAATTTTTTTAATTTTGTTTATTTTTGAACGATTATAAATATCGAAATTTGTGTTAGCTATAATTATTTTTAACACGCTTAGCATATATACTTTATCTAAATCACTTTTGTATAAGATACTATTTAAAATATCTGCTATCTTGAATTTAAAGAGTAATTCTTTAAAATTATCATATTTGTTTGCTGTTTTAAAGATTTCTGCTTGTTTGTCGCGCATTCTGATGATATCACACGGGGGTAATTTATTTTCATTGTTATAGACATAATACGTATTTTTGTCAAAAGAAACTCTATTTGCATTTAGGAAACAATTTGTAATAAAGGGTATGTTTTCATATGCAATATTTTCGTCAAACTTCATATTTTCAATAAAATTTCTCCTGTATAATTTTGCACAGGCGGTTCCTGATATACATGCAAAAATTTCGTTTGCGCTGCAATTTGATGTATGGTTTGCAGTCTCTTTAAAAACTTTGCTTTCAATTCCGAAATCAACCTTAGAAATTTGCATGGTGTTGTTATTAATATTTATGATGTTGCTAAATACAAAGTCGCTTTTAGTATATTTTATGTTTTCGTATAAGTTTTTAAGCATTAAAGGAGAAACTATGTCATCACTATCAACAAAAGTTATATATTCCCCCGTTGCACTTTCTAAACCTTTGTTTTTAGCGCCACCGTAGCCTTTGTTTTCTTGAGTGATAATTTTTATTTTATTATCAAATTTTGAATAGCAGTCTAAAATATTGGTAGTGTCATCAGTAGAACCGTCATTTATGCAAATAATTTCGTAGTCTTTAAAATTTTGCAGCAATAAACTGTCTAAACAAAAATTAAGATAATTTTCAGCATTAAAAATAGGTACTATAACAGAAATTCTAGCCATTTTCTTATGCTACAGCTGCAATTTAAATTTTACAAAATACAAAAGTTGTATTTTTCCCTATATCGCCCATCTGAACCCTGCAGTGAGTGATATACCGTTTCTTCCGCCATTTTGTACCATGGCTTGCAAGAAACCTTGGAATCTGTCTTTGAAGGTCTTTTGTACACCTACACCATATTGTACATATGGTTTTATACTCATCTCAGGTAATATTACATCATTTGCCATAACTTTAGAATCAGCTATTATATTCCATACCATATTAACTCCTAAGTATGGCTGCCATCCGTTCTTTAAATTACCTATTAATTTAACACCCGGTGCAATCTGAATAGCATGCAAAGGATCAGATGTCATTCTTACACCTGCAGAGTTTGTGTAATCAAATGTATTAACAAATGTGTAGGATAATAATATATTAGGTTGAAGTATTAATTTACCTTCTTTAAATTCAAAGTTATACCCTGTCTTATTACCAACACCGCCCATTAGCATAGTTAGATTATCAACTCCATACATATTAGAGTTTTTTGCAACCGAAGCACCAGCTGATAATGTTGTAGCGTTAAAGAAGTTACCCTTGTAGAATGTAACGGTACCGCCCAATAAGCCTCCGTTTAGAGTTGAATCAACTCCGCTATATCTTTGACTTGCCCCGTTATATCCTAAGTAACCTGTATATACTCTTGAAAAACCTCTTTTTAATTTCTTTAATTTTGAATCAAAACCGACTAATGTTCCGTAAGATATATTAGATACTTTAGGACCATTCTTTAAAGGTATGCTTTCAAAACTTGTATAAGGTTTTACCCAAATAGATGCATCATCAAATTGAGAAAATATCGGAGAAAATACCCCTGCATTACCGGCAGGTATTTCACCATTAAATGCATACTTATTCTTATTTGCAAGAGTAATTCTATCCATATATGGGATATTCATAAAATTATCAGAATGTTGAAAAGCGTAGTTAAATGTCTGCATTTGAGTTGAATATGCTCCTGCTAATGACATGGTTGCGGGTGCTAATACAGTAGGGTTGTAATCAGACGAACTTGAACCTGATCCTCTTAAAAAAGAGAATATACCGCTTGTTTTATCATATCCCACATCATATTTATATATCGGAGAATATGCAACAGGATTTTCACCTGTATAATCTACATTATTTGCTAAATCACTATCTGCAAAATTTATTAAAGTTAAATCTTTATTTGCATCATTAAGTAAATTCAAATAATCAACATTTAATTTACTGTCAGGAGATACATTGTAACTTCCTGCTTCAATTCTATCCATTTTTTCATTCAATAAATCAACATCAACCTTCATAGATGATGTTCCTGATAAATCGAATTCAGGTATTATTATTGAACCGACAGAATTATTTACCATTGATAGAGAACTGTTATTTAAAGCTAACGATTGAGATTGATTAAATGCGCTGTCTTTACTAAGGATAATATTAGCATTATCCGATACTATATCAGCATTAATTACATCATTATTAAATGCTATATATCCTGTGTTATCACCTTGGATTTTAACATTGTAAGGGTTGGTTCTATCAATACCTGCTTGTTCATAATTTTCATCAAATACAACATATCCGCCATCTATAGTATCATCAAAGACAAAACTTCCGTTGTTTTTAATATCAAAGGTTAATGTTGTATCCTCATAATCATTAACATAATCTGGATATATTTCTCCATTTTCAACAAATATTGCATTATTAATTTTTCCTCTAAAATCTTCAGTGTAGTTACCTGAAAATACATTTTGCTTGTTATCTGCAACAAAAGTTAAATCAGAGGTTGTAAGTATCGCTCCACCCAATGCAAAACTGTTAGCATCATCTGCTTTTGCGTAGTTATTTACAAAACTGCCATCTATTGATTCTATTGTGCCATAATTTTCTATAGCTCCACCATAGGCATTCAAATCACCACTTGCATAGTTTCCTATAAAATTACCTGTGATAGATTCTATTGAACCATCTGTTTCATTACTGATAGCACCACCTCCGGGCAAATCACCAATTGCATAATTTCCTATAAAATCACCTGTGATAGAATCTATTGTGTCATTATTATATATTGCTCCGCCAAAGGCAGAAGAATTGCTGCTTGCATAGTTTCCTATAAAATCACCTGTGATAGACTTTACTTTATTTTCGTTATATATTGCCCCGCCATAGGCTTCATCACCACCACTTGCATAGTTTCCTATAAAATCACCTGTGATATTATTTATAATTGCCTTTGAACCGCTGTAACTGGAATTATATATCGCTCCGCCATAGGCTCCATTATTACCGCTTGCATAATTTCCTATAAAATCACCGGTAATAGAGCCTATTGTGCCACGATTACTTATCGCTCCGCCGTGGTACTGGCGCCAGAAGATGTTACATAGTTTCCTATAAAATCACCAGTAATAGAATCAATTCTGCCACTATTATTTATTGCTCCGCCATCTAAATGTCCGCTCAATCCATAAAAATCCTTATCAATCAAAGCTAAATCAGTTGAATTAA
>CALUVP010000005.1 GCA_944324215.1 Candidatus Gastranaerophilales bacterium
ACCGAAAATATGTCAAATAAAAATAATCAAATTTATGCAATAATTGTTGAACTTTGGACAGAGATAAAATAATAAATAAAAACGAGCCTGACAGATGTCAACTCGTTTTTATAAGGAGGAGGTGGGATTCGAACCCACGGTACGCTCGCACGTACGACGGTTTTCAAGACCGCTCCAATCAACCGCTCTGGCACTCCTCCAAAGGTATTTAATTGGTAACATTTCTATATTACACAAAACATTTTTTTTTGTAAAGTACCTTTATTTAGTGTATAATCTATCAGGAGGTTTGTGAGGGTTATGTTTGATTATTTAAAAGGATACATTTCTGATAAAAGAACGTCTACTAAAGGTAATTTTATTACGATTGAAGCGTCCAATGTCGGGTATCTTTTAGAAGTAGTAGAGAGAGATTTTATTTGCACGAATGTGAGTGAGACTGATATCCAAAAAATTTATGTATTTCTAAACCATAGAGAAGATGCCATGTCCTTGTACGGTTTTTTGAATAAAGAAACTCGTGATATTTTTCAAATCCTTATTTCTGTATCAGGTGTTGGGGCTAAAATGGCTATAGCTCTTCTTAATGAATTTGATGCGTGTGATTTAATTTCGCTTGTTATCGATGGTGATTTTAAGGAATTAACACGTGCAAAAGGGGTGGGACCAAAGTTAGCACAAAAAATTATTTTAGAACTTAAGGACAAATTAATGAAAACGGAGTTGCCTAAAAAATCCTGCAAGATACCTCAATCACAAGTCTTGGAAGATACTCAAGCAATATTGCTATCTCTAGGATATGAAGAAAAAGAAATTGAAGATACTTTGGCTAAAATTTTACCGACAATTAATGATTGTACTAATTCAGAAGAAGTTATTAGGAAAGCTTTGACTTGTCTTTCTATGTAAATATTTGTAAATTTTTATTAAAATTGGGCAAATTTGATTTTTAGGAGTTTTCATATAGAAAAATAGAAGGTTTTGTATGAAAATAAATATCCAACCGTTTAATTTTAACATTCAAAATGTCCGCTTTATGAGTAATTCTGTACCAGTTTCTTCCAATAATTCAAAATTGGAACGTAGTCCTGAGAATGATTCATTTGAAATGTCTATAGGTTATGTGAATGACTTACATGGTCAGGCAAACAATATGATGCGCATTCTATCCGGCATAAAAGGCGATTTGAAGCTTTCAGCCGGAGATAATGATATAGGTGATGAGAAGAATGATGCCACACATAAAGTTACGACAAAATTTTTGAATATAGCCGATATAAAGGCTTCTGCTCTTGGTAATCACGAAATAGACATGGATCAAAAAAGTTGTATAGATGCAATTCATCGAATGAATGGTGAGATGTTGGCTATAAATTATGATCAAAAACCAATTTCAGAGCAGGATGATGATGTAAAAAAATATGGACGAGCAGATCTTAAAGGTGTATTGAAGAAGTCTACCGTAGTTGATGTGAAAGGTGAAAAAATCGGACTAATAGGAGCTTCTCCGATGGATATGTTAGAACGGTTAACTCATCCTAATTATTATACTGACAGTTCTGTAGAGGATTTGGACGACACAATTGAACTTATTCAGGAAGAAATAAACAAGTTTAAAGAGCTAGGAATTAATAAAGTTATCCTATTATCTCATATGGGGCACAAGCGTGATATGAAAGTTGCTCAAGAGATCGACGGAATTGACGTAATTATAGGTGGTCATACTCACGAATTATTAAAAGACATTAAAGAAGGTGAAAATCTTCTGTATTCTAAGAGCGGAGAACCTGTTATCTTGACAGAAGCAGGGCGAGACGGAAATTATTTCGGAGAATTAAACCTGACATTTGACAAGAATGGAGTTATAACAAAAGCTCAGAATAATTTAGGTGAGACGAGGTTATTTCATAAGAACATGATTAACCAATATGTATTTGACAGCATTTTAGGTACTCCGGAAAAAATTGGGTATGTTGAACAAGCGCCTCCTCCACCGACAAATTTAGCGGAAGAAAATCCGCATGCAAATTTTGTGTGCGATATAATGCGTGAAAAAACTGATTCAGATATAGCACTCTGGCACCATAGCGGAGTGAGAAATTTCTTCCACGAAGGGGAAATTGATTCCAGTGATGTGAAGGATATGGCTCCGTTTTTGGATTATGTAGTAGTTGCAGAAGTTCCGGAAAACGTAATTGTTGATGCTTTTAAAACAGCAATAAAAGCGACATATTCTTCTCCGACATTAAAACCTGGTTTATTAGCTGTTTCTGGATTGAATTATACAGTTGATCCAGAAGACGGGGAACTTGTGGATATGAACTTTGTAGATAAAAATGGTAAAGAGCACAAAATTGATGTAGAATATCCGAGAAAAGATAAGAAATACAAGGTCGTAACTGACGAATTTCTAATGTCAGCAGGGGCAGACTATAATATTTTAGCGCCTGAGGAACTATATGTGGAAAAATATCCATTTGATAAGGATGTATTGGCAAGTGCCTATATAAAAGAAAAAAATGAACCGATTATTATAAACCAAACTGGTCGTATAAGATATGAACATGATGAAGATTAGAGTCTGGTAGCAAAAATAATATTTACCCGTTTTGTTATTTAAAAAGCAGGAAAAACATGAATATAAAAATATCACCACAAAACATTAACCCACAACAAATTTCGTTTAGAGAATCAAAGGTATCCAAACAAAACAGTCTGGAAAAATCACCAAGTAAAGATACTTTTGAAATGTCAGTTGGTTATGTTAATGATTTGCACGGACAGACTAATAATATGACTAGAATTCTATCAGGTTTGAAAGGAGATTTAAGGGTTTCGGCAGGTGATAACAGTATAGGAGATGAGAAAAATAAGGCTGTTAATTTGGCAGTTGTTAAGTTTATGAATCTTGCAGGAATTAAAGGCTCAGCTCTCGGTAATCACGAAATGGATACAAAACAAAAAGATTTTGCTGATACACTAAGCAAGTTTAATGGTAATTATTATGCAATTAATTTAAAACAAGATTCAATAGATTCGGAAGACCCTGATGAAGTTGAAAAACAAGAAAGAACTCAGTTGAGTAATTATATAAAGAAATCTTCAATTGTTGATGTTAAGGGTGAAAAAATAGGTTTAATCGGTGCTGCACCTGTAGATTTAACTGCAAGAATAACACATCCATCGTATCATACTGATTGCAAAGTTGATGATTTGGACGATACTATAGAAGATATACAAGAAGAAATTGAAGAACTTAAGGAAAAAGGGGTTAATAAGATATTTTTACTTTCTCATTTAGGAAATGAAAGAGATAAAGTTGTTGCAGAAAATACAGAAGGAATTGATGTAATAATTGGCGGACATACTCACGAATTAATTAAAGATATAAAAGAGGGAAAGAACTTATTATATTCTAAAACAGGCGAGCCTGTAATTATAACTGAAGCCGGCAAAAACGGAAATTATTTCGGTCAGCTAAACTTAACTTTTGATAAAGACGGAGTTATAACAAAAGCTCAGAATAATTTGGGAGAGACAAGACAGTTCTCGAAAAATATGATTAACCAATATATAATAAATTCTATTTTAGGCGAGCCGGAAGTTATTGGGTTTATAAAATCAGTTACACCACCGCCTTTAACATTGATTGAAGAAAATGCACACGCAAACTTTGTGTGTGATGCAATGCGTTATGAATTGGGAACAGATATTGCAATTTGGAACAATAGCGGTACAAGAAGCTTTTTCCAAGAAGGAATAATAGATTCTCGTGATATAAAAGATATAGCTCCTTTTGAAGATAGAATATCAGTTGCAAATGTTTCTGAGAAAAAATTAGTAGATATGTTTAAACATACAATAGAAGCGACATATACGACACACGGTAATAAACCCGGGCTATTGGCAGTATCAGGTTTGAATTATACAGTCAATCCTGTCGAGGGAAAATTGACCGCAATGAATTTTGTAGATAAAGAAGGTGTAGAACATCCGATAGATATTGAAAATCCAAGAGAAGATAAATTCTATCAAGTAGCTCAGGATTCATTTATGATGTTTGAAGGTGCGGATTTTGATGTTCTTGCACCGAAAGAAGAATGTATCAATTATCCGTTTAATAAAGATTATCTGGCATGCCAATACATAAAACATTTAAACGAGCCTGTGGTAATTAATCAGACAGGCAGAATTAAGTTTGAGGGGGAAAATTTCAGAGGGTAAACTTAGGGGGTAAATTTATTTCCAAAATGGGGTGAAATTTTTAATTTCGCTAAGTGTGTATTTAAAATCACCATTAAATCTGATAGCTCTGTCATCTATGATAATGCTAGTGTAAGGATTTTTGACGTTGGTAATGTCATAGATATACTTGTCCAGCTTATTTTCTTGTAGCCATTTACAAGTTAATTTCTTGTTTCGAACTGTGAAGATTTCAATATGGTAACTTTTAGCTAGTTCTCTTAAAAATTCATGAACTCCTTCTCTTGGTTTAGGAATAATGTGTTCGTTAAAATTACCATCATAAGTGTTTAATACTCCATCTAAATCGATTAATAATACCTTAGTCATTTTAGTACTCCTCTTACTATAAATAATAAACAAATTCTAATATTTTGACAAGTCACACTTGGTAGAATTTGTATTAGAAAAATTTCAAAATGAAATAATGATAGATGAAGAGTTAAGAAAAATTGGTAATAATATAAAATTTGCACGAAAATTAAAAAAGATTTCGCAGGAAAAGCTTGCAGAAACAATCGGTGTCAGTCGAAATTATGTAGGTATGATTGAAAGAGGAGAAACTAATATTCC
>CALUVP010000006.1 GCA_944324215.1 Candidatus Gastranaerophilales bacterium
TGTACAGGGATGGGAAGTATGCAGAAGCTCTTAAACTTTATCAAGGTATGCTAAATGCGAGCATGTCTTATAAGTTGTATTATGAAATCGGCAGATGCTATTATAAATTGAATAATTTGCTACCATCTGAAGAATATTTCAAAAAATCTATAGCGTTAGAAAATTTTAAAAATCCTTCCTTCTTATATCTTGGCAATTTGTATTTTAAGCGAAACGATATAAAAAATGCTATAGAAAATTGGTCTTCTGCATATGCTTATAAACCTGATGATGAAGCTGTTTGTTTAAATCTTGCAACAACATATTTTTCTAAAGGTATGAATTTTCAATCTTTTTTTTATTACCAAAAATACCTAAAATATGCAAAAGAAAAGAATCAGGCTTACAATACAATTAAATCAAGTCTTGATAAATATTATGAGATCGGGAATGATTTTTTTTCAAGGGCAAGACGTGCTATAGCTAATAAAAATAATAGATTAGCTATAGAGTTTTTATCTTTTGCAGTGAAAAATGTTCCTGTTAATTTTGATGCTAATCATTTACTTGGAAAAATTTATTTAGAAGAAAGTGATTATATGCATTCTTTAATGTATCTAAAACAGGCTTTATGTATTGATAATAGTTCTTTAGATGTATTACAAAAACTGGCATCAGTTTATATAAATTTAGGCGATTATACTGCGGCGTATTGTGTGATGAGAAGGCTTTTGCCTTTAGTTCTCCATAATCAGTCTGAATATTTGAAAACTCTAAAACTTGTAAAAAGTTTAGATGAAACTTTCGATGAAAAGAGTTATTTGGGGCATGAAGATTGGGCTCTAAGGTATGATAGAGAGAATAACTATCATATGGCATTGATAGAATATGAGAATAGTCTTATTTTGAAGGAGAGTTTGATTGATGTTTATGGGGATAGAATTGAGAGAATAAAGTCTTTTATAAATCCTGAAATACGGATTGTAAAGATTTGTTTGGAAAAAGGTAATGAGTATTATAATAAAGGTGATTACAAAACATCTAATAAGTATTTTACAAAAGTAATTTTGATGTCATATAAGAATTCAAATGAGTATCAAATAGCAAAATTAAAGGTTAAAGATGTTTAGGAAACTTAAGAAGTATTTTTACTTGTATGTATTAAGGAAGAAATATTATAGGGTCGGCTCTTGTAACGCTTGCGGGCGTTGTTGTCAAAAGATTTATGTAAAACATAAAAATGTTATACAAACAGAAGAAGAATTCAAAAAACTTCAAAAACTTCATCCATTTTATACTTACTTAAAAATTATAGATAAAGATGAAACCGGTTTAGTTTTTGAATGCATGAATTTAGATAAAGAAACAAACAAATGTAAAATTCATAAGAAACGTCCGGGGATTTGCAGGAGATACCCTCAAGAAGAACTTTTTATGATGGGCGGAACATTAGCAGAAAATTGCGGATATCGGCTAGAGCCGATTGAAAGTTTCGATGAAGTTTTCAAAAAAGTTGTGAAAAGAAAAAAGAGGCAAAATTGATAAATTTGCCTCTTTTTTCTTTCTTTTTTCATTTAAGACACTAATCTTTGATAAAGCAATTTATCAAAATAGTAAAGTGTCATTTGAACAAGTTGATCCATAGCTATAAAGTCTGAATCGTTGTCTCTATTATCAAGGCCTGTCCAATTTTTATTTGAATCTTCAACTCTACCATCATTGTTTGCTGTACCATATGGACAATCAAATTTGTTGTTTTGTAGAGCTAAAATTGCTTCTTTTTGTGCTGATTGGAAAACAGATGTTATTAAATTTGAATCTAGTTCTGGATATTTTTCTTTTATAGAATAAATTAAACTTGTCATTGTAGATTGATAATCAGAATCATCTAGTTCATTTGACAGGTGAATTGTGCCATCTTCACTTACTTTAACTTCACCAGAATATGAGACATTCTCATCACTTCCATATGTAGTATTTGTGCCATAATGTATCAAATCTTCAGTCAATGTTGAGTCTGCATATGAAGTCTCTCTGGTAAAGATTTCTATTAAGTTAGGATCTTTTTGCAAAGCTTGCATAATTTTTTGTAAATTATCTAAAGCTTTTGATACAAAAGCCGCAGTGTTGTTACTTTGTGAAGAATCGTATGAATTATAAGTAGTAATCCAAGCCGCTTGAACAAGTTTATTTACTGTTGCGCTACCTCCGAATTGTGAATATAATGTAGGGTCACAAATACTTTGCAATTGTCGGTCTACAACACTGCATAATCGATTAAATACAAGTGTTGTACTTTGTTCTTGAAAAACTATATTACCGTTTACTGAATTTATGCCAAATTCAGTGTGAATTGTAGAATTATTTCCAATAATTTCTGCTAAATTTTTATTTTTAATTTCTGGAATAAGTTGTTCAAGATTTTCTGCAGCATTTGTTGTAGGATTTGTAGAATCACTTGGGTCTGTTTGATTTGCATAGCTATTTTCTGTTGATGATGCATTAATACTATTATTGTTTATGTTTTGTAAAAGTTCTTTATCAAAACAATATAGAACTAAATCAACAAGTTCTCCCATATAGATTTCGTTATTGTCATCTAAGCGGTTATCTAAGCCCGACCAATCTTTGGTAAAATCTCCTACTCTGCCCGCGTTATTTCCTGTGCCATAAGGACAATCATTAGCTTTACTTGTTAATATTGAAATTGCATCTACTTGAGCTTTTTTGAATATATCTGAAATGGTGTTTTCGTCTAAATGGGTATATTTTTGTTTCAAACGATAAAGTAAGGCATCCATTGTTGTATGGTAATCAGTATTATCATTACTATCTTTTAAATTTACTACACCATTATCAATGTACCCGTTACCATAGTTTACAATTTGGTCGTTGCAGTATGTTGTATTAGTGTTATAGTGGATTAAGCCATCAGTTAATGTTGGGTCTGCGTAAGAATTTCTTTGGGTATATAGGATTAAATTATTAGAATTTTTAGCAATACTATTCATCATTTTTTCTAAATTTTCATATACTTTTTTCACAAATTGAGTAGTATTGTTACTTTGTGAAGAATTAAAATCACTATATGTACTTATCCAAGCATTTTGAACAAGTTTTTTCAATGCATCTTCGCCGCCTAATTCTTGTAGAATTTCACTACCATTTTCAAGTTCGGAGATTCTTGTTTTGATTGAATTATATAGTGCATTGTATACATCTGTTGTACTTTGTTCTTGGAATACAATATTACCATTATTATCCATACCAAACTCTGTATGAATATTTTCATGTCCGTTAATTATCTTTCCAATATCTTTCATGTTTGACTTTTCGAGAGCTTTTAAGATATCTTGAGTTAACGCTGTGTAATCTGCACTTCCTGGTACAGAGTAGTCTGGAACTTTATTTCTATTACTAATAATTTCCTGAACAATATTTTTTCCGTAGACTTCAACCCAGTTCTTTATGTCCTCTTCTGAAGTAATAATTTCTCCAATGATATTAATGTTGGTATAACAAAGTTCACTAACTCTAGAGCTAAAAAGCGAAATCTCTTCAGCAGTAGGAGGGGTATCTAATCCCCAATTACTATAATTCGTTTCAAAATCTGCTGTCCAAAATTTAATATAGCTATCAACTATCTCTTTATAATTTTGTGAATTTTCATCTTTTACATCTTCTGGAGTTTCTACTTTTGAATCTTCAGGGTTTTCTATATTTGCATAACTGTTATATGTAGCGATAATTTCATTAATTAATTGTTCCTTTGTAACACTTGCAAAATCTTTTTCGTGTGAAGTTGCAACATAGTGTTTTATAACATCATATGACTTTCCGCAGTTAGCTTTAAACTCTTCAGCAGTAAGTCCAAGTCTAGCTAAGACTTCTTCTTCACAATCCATAGCATATAGATAGAGCTGGTAATATTCTGTAAAATCTCCAACTTTATCTCCTGAATTTGTTCCATCCGTTCCACTTGTTCCATTAGAACCGCTCGTATTACGAGCTGCAAGAATTTCATCTCTTACGCTGTTACATAAATTTCTAACCCAAGCTTTAACATCTGCTTCAGATGAATCATCAGGTAGGCTTGTGATATTATTATTGCAAGCTTTGGTTAATTCATCTCTAAAGAAAGAGATTTCATCTTCAGTAGGAGGAGTACTTAGTCCCCAACGAGTATAGCCCGTTTTGAAGTCATTAACCCAAATATCAATATTTTTGTTAACTTTTTCTTTTAGTGATGTTTCGCGGTTTACAGCAATTGTTTCAGAAGCCGATGTTACTAAACTTTGTATAAATTCGTTAAAGCTATCATCTGTTTCTCCAATATTTTCTAGGCTATCTTTATTGGATAGAATATTATTTAAAATTTCTTCAAATTTTTCAATTTCTTCTGCTGTAGGTGAAGATGATAATCCAAAA
>CALUVP010000007.1 GCA_944324215.1 Candidatus Gastranaerophilales bacterium
GTTTTAATCCTTCGAAAGTGCAATCTGCCTTTATCCAACAATAACGATTATTAACAGGAGAAAAAATGTCGGAGTTTTTATGAGCATCGCAACCATGCACACACGGTTTTAAGCGACCATACTTTTGAATTATTTGTTCTTTAGTAAAAGAGCTTTCTCCAAGGAAATATTTAATAGAACTTTCAGTAGCGCTTAAAATTATATCCGAGAAATAATATAAATCTTCTCGGATCATAGTTAAATCTGAATTTGCATTGGGACGAGACGGGTTACCTATGCCCGAAGCGCCATCATTAGAGCTGTTGGGGACAGCAACGATTACATTATCTCGCAATTCTTTGTCGTTATCCAAAATTTGTTTTAAATTTGACAAATCAACAACGAATTGATCTATACCTTTTTTATATGCTAAGTCGTTGTTTAAGGCAGAATCACAAAGTTTTCCTAATTTAATAAAATCATCTCTTACAGCGTGAAAAATTTGCCCACTACTATGCTTAAAAACCAATTGACTAAACAATTTTACTTCTAATTGTGATACAATGCTTGGATTGCAAATGAAGTGTATATTCAAAGCAGCTTTGCTTGAAACAGGTGTAATGCGCATTTCTATATTTGGCAATATTAGTTCAAAATATTCGCCAAGCTTACCATCTGAAATGATCTTTCTGTAGTTATCAATTGAAAAATAATCTGTAATTCCAATTACAGCGACTTTTTTTATAGGATCATCAGAATCTATATATGCCAATACATCTGCGTAAAACCTATCCCATTTTTCTTGAGGCGTAGCGCCTAAATATTGGTCGTTTTTCTTTGTTTCTGGAGTGTGTATATGTAAATCCCAACGCCTCCATTCAGAACCACGAAAAAAATCCATGCAAATACCATCCTTAATTTTGTATAGTTTATAAGTAATAGAATCACACTATATAAGTGTACCCATTGCTTTTCTTTGAATAATTTCTTTTAATTTGCCTATTCTTTGCTAGGTAAATTGAAGAGTGAACAGTCTCTCAGCGTTATGCGGTGAACGTCTTTGCAAATAATAATTCATATATCGCTTGCGCTAATTTTTTGGAAAACAAAGGCGGGACTGCGTTACCAATCATTTTAAATTGGTCCATTTGATTTCCAATAAACACATAATCATCCGGAAATGTTTGTAAACGAGCCGCCTCACGGACTGTTATAGTACGAGCTTGAGTCGAATCCGGGTGAATGTGCCTTAAGCCATCTTTATATAAATGTGCAGGAATCAAATTACTAGGCATATCCCAACGTAAAACATGATATTTATGAACATTAGAAACTTTACCTGTTTTTTCAGTATATAATCTTTTTAAGCTTTCAGTAGTAACATACTGGAATCGCTTTTGTTCTATATCTTCTGTTAACAAACGAAAAATTTCGATATCACGAGTACTGTGCCATCGCGGTAAATGGTTTTTTATGTCACATTGGCACACGGTATGTGAATATTTTTTATTTTCATTATTGGTAAGAGGATAAAGTTTAGGCAAATCGCCAATAGCTTGGCGAACAGTAACTTTTTTCTTAACCTTGTATTTAGGCAAGATCTCATTGTAAAACTTTTCTAACAATTCTTCAGCATTAGGGTAGGTGGTTTTGTCCAACCCCAAAATAATTATTCGGCTTCTATTTTGAGGAACTCCGTAGTCTGTAAAATCAATAGTCGCATTGCGCAGATTACTTAAAACCTTATATCCTGCTTGCTCAAATTGTTCTTGTATAATATCTATAATATATCTGTCATTAGGCATTGCGCTTAATATTCCAGGAACATTTTCGAAGACAAAAGCTTGGGGTCTATAGTGACAAACAACTTTTAAGTAACTCTCGAACAAATAATTCCGATAATCATTCTTCATATTATGTTCATCACGAATACGTCCTGCAATAGAATATGCTTGACAAGGGGGACCGCCAATAATCAGGTCTATCTTATTGTTTCCGATTAAAGCATCCAAGCCTTTTGACTCACCATAATTGCTGTCATTTTGCCAACCATTAAAGAGTTCCGCAGACCTTTGAATATCAAATCGTAAAACGCGCAAATCTGCATCTTTATATTTCCATTTATCGTTTAATCTTTTTATTAAATTGTCGCATGGGGCTTTTTCCCATTCGACACAGGCTAGAGTGGTATAAAGGTTAGACTGTTCGAACCCGTCCATCAAACCACCACAACCAGCAAATAAATCAATGGTTTTTACCTTGTTTTCCATTTAATTGCTCCTTAATTGCTTTTGCTATGTGATAACCTAGTATGGGGGGAACGGCGTTACCAACTTGTCTATATTGTTGAGTTTTAGTTCCCTTAAAGATAAATTTATCGGGGAAAGATTGCAACCGCGCGTTTTCTCTTACTGTGGGAACACGGTTATACAAATAATGGAAGTGGTTCCTATGCCCAGTGTCTATTGTTTTGCTTGGCTTATGTCTATCATATCGAGTCCATGCTTCATTAAATTTCCGTGAATCGCCAACCCCTTTAGGTAAATCTTTATAATTGCCGCCTTCCGGGACTTGTGAGATTACAGAAACTACTAAATCAGAATGAATCGTAGGTATATGATTATATATTCCTATCGAGCCCTCGCGCATTTTTTTTGCGTAAGGGAATTTAGCTTCATTATCATATGGAATAAATTCTTTAATTTCACCGTTTATAACAGGAGGTAAGTCGCTAATGGCTTCCTCTGTTGTAACATAAATTGCAGGATCTGTGATAATAGGAATAGGGTGTTTAATAGGACTTAAATCCTGCCTTGTTGCAATAAATACCAATCTGCGCCTTATTTGCGGGATGCCATATTCGGGCGCATATAATACTTTTGCTTCCCAATGATATTTTCTTTTTTCAAATTCTTTAGTTATTTCGTTATAATAATAACCGCCATATAAAGTTTGTAAACCTGGCACATTTTCAATAACAACTGCTTTAGGTTGATATTTATCTATTGCTAAAAACATTGAACGGAATAATTGATTTCTTTTATCGTTGGAATCTCTTGCACCTGTTAATGAAAATCCTTGACATGGTGGTCCGCCAATTATTACATCTACTTTTCGATTGTTAACTTTTTTATCCAAGATTTCAAGATAATTTTCATCGAACAAGTCCAATATTAAGCCAAAGCTATTAGGATGATTATATTCAAAGGTTTGTAAAGCCGCTTCATCATTGTCTATTCCAATAATTACATTATAGCCTGCTTGCACAAAACCATAGGATAAACCGCCACATCCACTAAAAAAATCTATTACATTCATATAAATTATAATCTACCCGTCGTTTTGAATAAGCCATAAATATGTTCCTGATGATATTTTAAGTTATTCACATCAGGAATAAAGAAACTATTTTCAGGAACATATATCTTTTGACCGTCGTAAAGTCTTAAATATTCACTGGCAATTTCGGGATGTACTTTTACTATTAAATCATTAGTAATTGTAAAAAATCCTTTATCAAATGCCCAATGCATATCTCTTGAAAGAGCAATACCGTTGTTAGGCATAAATAAACCCGAATGGGATCGAGGCATAATGTGGGCAGCTTCAATGTTATATAATTCTTTATATTGAATATTCATATGCGTAATCGCACATTTATAACCATAACCTGCTAAAACAAAATCCCTAAAAGTTTGTGCAGAGAACAATGATGAAATATCTCTACCTGCTTTTTCTTCTTTTTGAATCTCAGCTGTAACTTTATCATCGACAATAACTCTCGCCTGTATAGAAATTGAATGCAATTTTTCCTCAAATTGTGAGATTTCACCCTCATAGTAAAATTGTCCGCTATTTGCGCGTAAAGGTGCTAATTGTGATATAAACGATGCGAATCCTAAGTCGGTCGCTTTAACATAATCCAAGGCGTAAAAACTATTATCAACATTGTCTTGGAATAATTCCACCTTACGGATAATAACATAATCTCCGGCTAAAAAAAACAACTTTTCTTTGTTGTCTAAACCTTTATTTAAATAGATTCTATACTCGTTTCTCGTTCCCTGCCCAGGTCTTGCAATGCTATCGTTATGGTATATATAATTGCAATAAACTTTTTCGCCGCTATACATAGCCAATATTGGTAATAACGCCGAATCGTTTAAAACTATTTCGGATAATGGGGGAAATATAGATAAAACTTCGGGAGATTTGGAAACAAAAATGTATCGCCCTCTTTGCGGAACTCCATAAGTATTTACACTACCTAGTTCTTGATTTCCAAGTTTTTTGATAAAATATTTATGCATTGTTTATCCCTCTAAAATTTAATACCGTTCTCTTGACAGAATAAATCAAATTTTGCTTTAGTAACTACATTGGGTTCCGTCCGCCCTTGTTCCCATCGATTTACAGTGGCAAAGGAAACACCTACTTTATCTGCTAATGTTTTTTGGCTAATAAAAAGGATTTCTCGTGTTTTTATTACTTTGTCCTTAAATTGCATAAGTTCTCTCCTTGCGCTTGATATAACATAGTATAACATATTTTCTAAGTAAACGCAATCTTAAAAGCATATTTTTAAACCCGGAAGCAATTTAACTTTGGCACCGCGGCGTGTGTTTGTCTATGACAAGCGGAGCATAAGCTTCGCCGGAAGGGGGAATCGTTAAAACATAACACGATATAATTATCCGTAGCGTACTTTGTGCGGGTATATTGGCGCATACTCGTCGGGGAAGTGAAAGGAAGTAAAGTCCTTGCGGGAATGTATCTGAGGTAGGGCTTATTTGTAATTCTTTTTTAATACGGTGAACAATGCGGCGGCGTTGCCGAGCAGGGTGAGAAGGACGGTCATGAGGGTGAAGGAGAGGACCGCGTCGGAGGAGGGGTGAGAGGTCATGAGCTGCTGAATGAGAAGGCTCGGGACGATGAGGTCGGCGATACGTCCGGGCATTCCAGAGGACAAGAGGATAAAGTCTATGATGAAAAGTCCGAATCCCGAAACGACCGATACGAGGGGATTGCGGAACAGGAAGGCTACGGCGAAAAGTAAGGAGGAAAGGGCGATACAATAGGCGTAGCCCACCGAAACGTATCTCAAAAAGTATACGAAGCCGTTGGGTTCGGGCTTGAAGCGCGAAGTAACGCCCGCGTTCATCAGCGCGATAAGCGCAAGGTAGAAGCAGAAAGTAAGCGTTATCGCTAAATAATAGACGAGGGCTTTGGCG
>CALUVP010000008.1 GCA_944324215.1 Candidatus Gastranaerophilales bacterium
TGTCTAACTCCTTTAGCTTTTATGCACTGGAGATTTTAATTCGCGAAACGAAAGGTGAAATATGGGATACGTAATAACTATAGCCTTGCTTATAGTGTCATATATAAACACTTCAAATAGTACAGAAATTTCGTATATAGATCAAAATAATATAATAGGAGGAAATTCTTCTTTATACTATAACAGTTGTGGCGATTCTAAATATGGTGGGGGTTCGGCATCTTGCCCTAATAATAAAACTCCGAATCCATGTACAGAGGGAATACACGAAATATGTAATGATGATAATAGTACATTTTGGTGTGGAACCCCAAATTCTTGCGATACTTGTAGAAGAAATAAAGCATTTAAATGCCGTTCTTATAGGGGGAAATGGTATCCTTTATTCGGGAATTGTTATAGGTCTGGACCCCATGTTGCTACGACCGCGAACTGCCAAGCAAATGACGGGAATTATCACAGTTATACCTGCAAATGAAAAATTTTATCATTTTGGCAATCTTGATATTCGGTACAACTATATTGCATGCCAATGAACCTATTTTATCGCTTCTTAAGGGGCAATATGGGTATAGATCCATTCCGTTTGGGGTGGAATATCGAAGAAGTATAAACGGCGCACTTCCGGAAAATACAAATCCAGAGACAGCTGTACTTTATTCTCCGAACGCAATGTGTAGGTTATTTGCAGATGGTAAAGGTAACTATCTATACACCATAGACAGGGAATATCCTTCGGGAATCAAGGATAAGCCATTTTCCCGATATATCTATTTTCTTTCTCCTAATGACACTATGAAATATACACCGGAAAGAGAATTGATAGAAATATTAGATAATGACTTTGATAAAAATCGCGATCCATTTATTATTAACTATATAATGGGATTTCCATCGCCGGGGTTAGGCAGTAATTTCGTAAATATTAATAAAATACTTTCATCTAGGGAAAATAATATATCAATTAACAACGAAAAGGATGGTGTTATAATTTCATTACGTATCCATAACGGTAATACTCCTGACAATAAATATAATAGGTATTATATTTACACCTTAGTTCTTGGGAATATTTCCGGGAAGTTATATCCTTTAAAATCTGATACAAGGCTTCTTGTAGTGGATGAAAATGGCAAAGAAAGCCTATTGCCAATTATGGCGGAAATATTATACGAAGATTACATCAAAGTTGGAAAGAGCGATATTTATATGCCTAAAAGAATACTTGTTCGCCGATATGAAATTGTTACGGAAAGTACTAATGAATTCAAACAAAAATTATTTGAGCAAGAAACAATAGAAATAACAAAAATAATTTCTGATGTTAATGAAATAGAGAAAAGTATGAGTTTGACCATTCCGGAATCAACCATATTGTTTGATCGAAAAAATGGAGATATGTATAGTTTTCCTGTAATTATTAATAGTATAAAGAAAAGTATGGATGCTAAATGAAAATTGTTGCATTTATTTCATTCTTCATTTTTGCGACTATTAGCGTACATAGTAAAGTATTTATTCCATTTGTTGCAAATGGGGAGTTTGACTATTATGTTCCTCCCAATGAAGGTTGCGCAATAATATCAGCTTATTTAGGAATATATAAGTTAGGAATGAAGACCTCTAACTTACGCGACGTGGAGGAATGTTTTATGCAAATAAGAAAGCCTCCATATAGTTTATTAGACATAACGGCTGTATTGGAAGAATTTAATATAAATTCTAGAGCATTAAAATTGCGGAAGCGAGAATATATATTTACATCTAACTTTGCACATCTTATAATTTTTTTATCCAGTCCCGGTGGCAATATAGGACATTTTTCATTTTGTTTTAGAGGAAAGGATGGAAGATATTGGGTAGCAGATCCGTCGTATGGCAATAAATGTATAGAATTCACTTTGGATTCGGAGATTTTTAGGTTATTTACAGGGATAGTGTTAGTACTGGAGAAGAATTCAGATAGCGTTTAAGGATGTGCAAAATGAGATTTTTATTCCTATATATTCTATTCTTTTTGCCATATATAACATATGCCGAATTATTATTTGAATGTGAAGTACTTGAATGTGAAATTCCCCAAAGTCAATCTCAGTATAAATTCAGTTTTAAATTTAAGAACGTCAGTTCAAATTCTATAAGAATTTTATCTGTGAAAAGTTCATGTTCGTGCACTGTGGCTACTCCAGAAGAAAATATCTATAAGCCGAATGAATCAGGTGAAATAAAGGGTATTTTTAACATAGGGAACAGACAAGGGTTGCAAGAACAAGAAATAATTGTTCATACCGATAGCGTATCTCAATCACTGATAAAGCTTAGGCTCAAGATTAACCTATTGGATGATTATGAAATAAATCCTCGCCTGTTATATTGGGAAAGAGCTACAGAGTCTGTATCAAAAGAGGTAACGCTTGTAATTCGTAACCCTGAATGGGTATTAAGCAATATAAAATACGATAAAAATAAGTTTACGGTGAATGTAGTAAGAAATAAAGACAAATATGTTATAATCGTCAAGCCAGTTTCACCGGAAATTGCGATCAGAGATTTGTTAAAAATATCCCTAGAGAACAAAAGCCATGAAACAAAAACATTTGCTTTGCATGCGTTAGTGAAATGAATACTAGGTTGCTTATATATTTAATATTCTCATTATTTGCACTTGAATTATCTGCAAAAGATATTTTCAATTTTACCTCTACATCGCTATGCCATAACGAACAAGCCGTTCTAGTACTGGCGCCTGGAATGAATACGGATGGGGCGTTCTTCCTAAAAGAAGCCCCTTGGATGGAATTTGCCAAGCGCAATAATCTTGGAGTGATTGCTCTTAATTACTCTTCATCGGAGGAGGATTTGTATCAAAACCGTAAAGGATATTACTGGCCCGAACAAGGTTCGGGGCAAGCTTTGCTTAAAGAAATAAAACGCATTTATGGCAAAGATCTTCCAATTATTCTCTATGGTTTTTCAGGAGGTGCGCAATTTGTCAGCCGATTTGTCGATTGGTGTCCCGATAGGATAATTGCGTGGTGCGCGTATTCCGCGCAATTCTGGGATTATCCCAAGTCCGGTAGCAAAGTGACGCAAGCCCGTGGAATAGTAGCTTGCGGTGACCAGGACGGCATGCGGTGGCAACCATCTTTTGCTTTCTACTACCAAGGGCGTAAAAAT
>CALUVP010000009.1 GCA_944324215.1 Candidatus Gastranaerophilales bacterium
CTTTAGCTAAAATCCATGAATATTTATTTAGCGAAATCTATGATTTTGCCGGAAAAATCAGAAATGTAAATATTGCAAAGGGAAATTTTAGGTTTGCTCCTGTTATGTATTTGGAACAAGCTTTGCAGACTATTGATAAAATGCCTCAATCTTCTTTTGAAGAAATTATTGCCAAATACGTAGAAATGAACGTAGCACATCCTTTTAGAGAAGGTAACGGACGCAGTATGAGAATTTGGCTTGATTTAATTCTAAAAAAGGAATTAGGAAAGGTTGTGGATTGGAGTTCTGTTGATAAAAACGATTATTTAATGGCTATGGAGAGAAGTCCGATTAAGGATGTTGAAATTAGAGAACTTTTAAGAAATGCTCTTACTCAAGATGTAAACAATCGAGAAGTTTACATCAAAGGGATTGATGCTAGCTATAATTATGAAGGGTATTTTACATATAGAACGAGAGATTTATAACTATCTAATCTAAAAAATCTGCAAGTATAACATTGCTAACTAAGACACCCTTTAGGTTAAGCGTGTATCCTTGTTGAGTCTTTTCTATAAAATCAGAATACTTGTCAAGAATATTTTTGTATTTAACCTCAAAATCAATTCCGAATTTTTCTTTGATTTTGTTAATATTTACCCCTTCTCGTTTTCTGAAGCCCAAGAAAATTTCTTCTTCTAATTTTTCTTGTTCTGTAAGAGTTTTACCGTATTTGTGAGTAGAAGGAGTTAGCATGTATTCTTCTAAAGTTTCATAATTATAGTATCTGATACCGTCTATATATCCGTGTGCTGCTGTACCAAATCCATAATACTCTTCATTGTTCCAATAATTCAGATTATGCCTTGATTCATACCCGTCTTTTGCAAAGTTACTTATCTCATAACGATGAAAACCATTCGCTTCAAGAATACCATTTACCTCTTCATACATATCCGCCTGTTTATCTTCATCAGGCGTAAAATATACTTTATCGTTATCAGGCAGTACCAACTGATTGTTTTCTTTGTTATAAAACCTCCCCCAATATGAATTCTCTTCTATTTTTAAGCCGTAAGTAGAGATATGCTGAATGTTAAGTTCTAAAAATTTGTCTAAATCTTTTTTTATCCCTTCAAGAGTCTGGGTAGGAAGTCCATATATCAAATCAACGCTTACGTTTTCGAAACCCGCTTGTTTTGCAAGCTCTACTGACTTTAGAATATCTTCTGATTTATGCCTTCTTCCGATAAGTTTTAAAATATCATCATCGAACGTTTGCGTTCCGATACTTAAACGATTTATACCAAGAGATAGGAGTTGTTCAAAATATTCTATTCCTCCTTTTACACAATCGTCAGGATTAATCTCAAGAGTTAATTCATAATTTTTTTCAAAATTAAATTTTTTAATAACTTTTTCTAAAAGCTCTGGTGGAATCAAAGACGGAGTTCCTCCTCCTAAATACAAAGTCTTTAACCCTTCACCCTTATAGTTATCCGAAATATCCTTTAAAAGAGAGTAAATATATCCTGTAATTAAATCCGTTTTAGTAAAAGATACAAACGAACAGTATTTACACTTAGACTTGCAAAAGGGAATATGAATATAAGCACTTTTTACCATTAAAGTATATTACTATAAACAAAAATAATAGTCAGAAAATATAAACATATTCTCTGACTATCAGACTATCACTTATTTCTACATTTCATAGTTTATGAAAAATTTGGAATATCAGGATTGTCAAGATTGTTAAGTATGTCTTGTATATTTGGTGCAGGACCATTATAAGGTCTAGGTATTGCATTAATACCACCACCTGAATTTCCAGAATCTGAAGGTTCTACAGTCAATTTTTGAAGTTTTATTTCTGGATTATAATTTATTCTATCCTTCCAATTTGAAGGGATAAAACGTCCATTATTAACATTCATACCCATAATAGTTACATCCTTTCTTTTTTATTATTATCACTGTAAGCTTACATGTACTATAACGGCATTTTTTCTAAAAACTTTAGAAAATTTGACAAATTTGTTACAATTAAAGAATTTTTAACTTTTAACTCTACCTACAATAGCCATTAATAAAGGATAAAAGCTTGTTAATATTTCTTATTATTTCTTTACAAATAGATAATTTTTATACTTTATACGCAAATTCTTTAATGCTTTTTTTTGCGTTTTAGAGCATTTTATTATGGTTTATATAATTTTAAAATAATTATATGGTTGATGTCGCGAAAATATTTGGTAAAAGATTGCAACAAATCAGAAAAATGCGTGGTTTGACACAAGCAATGTTTGCAGAGCTTGTCGGCTTAGAAGTTTCAACCATTTCAAGAATTGAAAAAGGTTCTCAGTACCCTAAGCCAGAAAATGTCAATAAGTTTGTAGAGGTCCTAAATGTAGAACTTAAAGAATTTTTTACGTTTACTTTTGTTGAAAAATCAAGAGAAGAGCTAATACAATCAATATATTCTATATTGGAAAAATCTACATATAAAGATTTACAATTTTATAATAGAATAATGCAATCACATTTGGAATATAAAAGTCATTATAAAGGAAAAAATCTTTAAACTACTCATCCAGTTTAATATAATTTGTATCCCAGCGTAAATCTATATACTTAACTTTTTTATTAAGCATTTTAACTTGAGGCAGAAGAGATGGAATTCTGTGGATTTTGTCAATAGTTCCGGCATTAAAGCTTCCAAGCCTAATATTAACGGTCGGAATTTTTACATATACATCTTTAGGGTTTCTATAATCAATATATTCAACCGTTTCACCTGAATCCATCTCAACAGTTGCAGCTAATCTTTTGAAATTATTAACTTTGGTTTTGTCCCAATTTCTATAATCGTCGCCGCTTCCGTATGTAATTACTCTTACTGTTTTGAAATCAGGACTAAGAGGCATATAATCTCTTCCTATAAGTTTTCCGTCAGAAGAGAAGAATGCAATAGGCGGAACATCTATGTCCGGCGAAATTGTAATAGCAGGTGTTCTTTCTATTATTATAATTTGTAACCTTGCAGGAAACCAAAATCTTCTTATATATACGTCCCTTACAGGTTCAAGCTGTAGAATACTTTTTTTTAAATTATCAGTTTTTACAAGAAATATAGGTTTAGTGCAAACTTGGTTTCTTCTAAGCGCGGATAATATTTTTTGCGAAGGAACAATTCTGTTATTAACAATTTCCAAAACGGGGCTGTTAAGACTATCAAAAGCATTTTTGTGTAATCTCCATTGAGGCATTTTAAGAATAGCAACACCAAGAGCTACCAAAAATACAATAATAAAGAGTCTCCACAATGCGCGTAACTGGTTAAGTCGCCTTTGAGATCTCCTTACTTGACGTTGCATTCTTGCTTGTTGCAACCTTCGATTTTGATGATATCTTGGATGCTGTTCTTCGTTTGACATTATTTATTCAAGCCCACACTGTTTAGTATCATTAATACCAAATTGTCATAATCAATCCCGCACGCTTTTGCCTGAGCCGGAAGATCACTTACATCTGTCATGCCAGGATTTGTGTTGATTTCCAAGAAATAAGGTTTATCATCTTTAATCATAAAATCGACTCTTGAAACCCCTGAACAACTGGCAAGCTCATGTGCTCTCACTGCAATTTTCTTAGTTAATTCAGTAGCCTCTTTTGATAGACCTGTAGCCGGAACGATAAATTCTGAAAGACCTGCTGTATACTTGGCATCTAAATCGTACCACTCTGTTTTAGTTCTTATTTCAAGAATTTCTGTTGCAAAAGCTTTATTTTCTTTTTCTAAAACTCCTACAGTTACGAAGAATCCGTCAATATACTCTTCAATTAAAACTTCATCATTATATTTGCGAGCTTCTTTTACTGCATCATATAATTCTCCGTCACAGTTAACCTTACTTATACCAAAGCTTGAACCCTCTGATACAGGTTTTACCATCAATGGATATTCAAGAGTGTCCATAACTTTCCTCACAGGATCTTCGCCAGGAAGAAGGTATACTGATTTGATTAAAGGTACTTCTGAATTTTTTAGGATACGTTTTGTGTATTCTTTATTCATACATATTGCACTTGCCATAACGCCGCAACCTGTATAAGGAATTTTCAGGATTTCTAAAACACCTTGTATGCAACCATCTTCACCATATTTGCCGTGCAAAGTGTTGTATGCAAACTCAAATCCCTTCAAATCTTCCATAACATTAGGACTTACATCAACAATTTCAGCATTTTTATATCCCAAACGGTGAAGTGCTGCTAAAATATTTTTCCCAGAGCGTAATGAAACTTCTCTTTCAGATGACATCCCCCCGCAAAGTACAGCTATCTTAGCGTTTTTGTCCTGTATAGTATATTGCATAATTCTTCCTCTTTTTCTGTCTTATCCCCTATGTATATTTGTTCAGGGGTTAATTCTATTGTATACATATCTTTTACTGCGTTAAACATTTTTACCATAAGCTCAAGCACGTCTTCTGAAGTTGCATTCCCTTTATTTACAATGAAGTTAGCATGTTTGTCCCAAACTTTAACATTATCTAAATCAAAGGACTTTGCTCCGGCTTTATCAAGAAGCCTTCCTGCTGAATCATTTTCAGGGTTTTTAAATACACTGCCGGCATTAGGATTAGCTAAAGACGGCTGAATAGTTTTTCTAAAGTTTAAATTCCTATCCATAAGTTCCTTTATAATTTCATTAGGAGCTTTTTTTAATTCAAATTCTGCTGATAAAACAATATATCTTCCGCTATCTAAAACAGAATGTCTATATGAAAATTCCATATCTTGCTTTTGCTTAAAAACAATCTCTTTTGTTTCTCTATCAAAAAGACAGCACGAAACCAAAACATCCGCAATACATTGTCCGTGAGCTCCTGCATTCATATAAACAGCACCGCCTATTGTACCTGGAAGTCCTATTAGAAATTCAAGCCCGCTAAGAGATGCTTCACTAACTTTTTGAGAAATTAGAGGATCTTTTACTCCGCAATCTGCGTAAACGCGCGTCCCTTTTATCTCAAAATTTTTCATCTCTGTAGTAAGAATTATATTACCACTATAGCCGTTAGAAGAAAATATAACATTAGAGCAGCTTCCGAGAACTATATAATTTTCAAGCTCTCTAAGAAGTGTTGTAAATTCTTCCAATGTTTCAGGGAAATATATGCATTTAACTTTTCCGCCAATTTTGTATGTAGTAAGAGGTTTTACCTCAAAATTTTCCTTAATTTGCAACACAACCTGCTTTCTCTAAATATTTGCCAAGAGTAGTAATTGATCCAGCTCCAAGCCCTATTACAATATTACCTTCTTTTAGTGTTAGCCTCAACTTTTCTGCAACTTCTTCCATGTTGCCTGAAAAATATTCACTGCCATCAAGTTCTTTAGAAAAATGTTCACCACTAATACCTTCTATAGAATCTTCAGATGCTGCATAAACGTCTGTAACGATAACTCTTCCTGCGTTTGAAAAAGCACCTTTAAATTCATCCCACAAAGATTGAAGTCTTGTATATCTGTGTGGTTGAAAAACAGCTACAATGTTTTCTTTTCCGAATTTAGAAGCTGCAGCCTCTAAAGTTGCTTTAATTTCTGTCGGATGGTGTGCGTAGTCATCATAAACTTGAATACCGTTTGTATCGCAAACTTTCTGAAAACGTCTGCCCATACCTGTAAAAGAGTAAAAGTGTTTTGATATTTCGTTTATATTTACTACTCCCGCTTCATTTAAAGCAGCAACAACTGATAGAGTGTTATAAACGTTATGAACTCCTGCAAGCTGAGTTTTAACAGATGTTAAAAGTTTGTTGCGATGAAAAACTTCTATAGTTTCACTATCAACTTTTTGAGCAGTATAATCTGCTTCTTTAAGTCCAAAGGTTATAAAGTTACCGCTTAAATTTTTTGTTCCTTCATTATCATTGTTAATTAAAACTTTTTTTGCTTGAGAAATCGCTCTGTTAAAAGTCTTAACCAAATCAGACATTCCGTTTTTGTAAAAATCGATATGATCTTCTTCCAAGTTATTGATTACAAGGATGTCCGGATAATATTTAACTATGGTTCCATCACTTTCATCCAACTCTGCAATAAAATGTTTTCCACTCTCATGTTGGGCATTAGTGTTAATTTCTGGAATAATTCCTCCAACTACAAAAGAGGGAGCTAAGCTTGCTTTTTCTAAAACGTAAGAAGCCAAACCGCTTGTCGTTGTTTTACCGTGAGTACCTGAAAAACCGATAAAACATTTTCCGCTATCTTGTGCAGATTTAGCAATTTCCTCTAGTAAATCTGATCTGTGATAAATCGGAATACCAAGTCTTTTTGCTTTTATTAACTCCGGATTATTATCACGTATTGCACTGCTTTTAACAACTATATCCGTATCATCAGGTAAATTATCCTCAGAATGTCCAATGTGAACAACAGCGCCTAAATCTTTCAACTTTGCTACATATTTAGAATCGGCAATATCAGAACCAGTAACGGTATGACCATCTTCCAATAAGTATTTGGCTAAGCCGCTCATCCCTATTCCGCCGATTGCTATAAAATGATATTTACTCACCTTAAACCTCTCAAATTCCAGTACCTATTATAGTATAAATAAGGAATAATATCCAATCTTGTTTTATCATTTCTTTAATGTAAGATATATTGCAAAGCTACTAAAGATAAACTTTTGTAACAAAATGTCAAGATTTTATGGGATAAAAACTTTATATTATATAAAGGGGGATAAAATGGTAAATATTTCAAAATTATCGTTTTTTTGGCAAAAAATACCAAAAGGTACTATAAAAGCCTCTGATTTAGGGTACATTAGGCCTAACGGTGTTGTAGTATTTCAATCTGATGAAGTGGCAAAAAGTTACATTCAAAATTGCTATGAACAAAAGGTACAAAACTGGCAAAAAATATTAGAACTTGTAACTCCTTCTAATACAGAAATTACAGAAGGAGTGGAAAAGCTAACCAACAAATTGAAATTTATTAATAGAGTTCTTGGACATAGTGCCAAAACTACCAAGCCGGTTTCTACAAGTATATCAGATATTCCCATAAAAATTATGATGGATAAAACAAAAAAAGGAAAAATAAAAATAAACATTTCATCTTATACAGAGATGTTATCTAAAGAAGACAAACTAACACAAGCACAAATGTTGGACTTAATTCTTGATGATAAGAATGGCAGAATGCTCAGTGGACACCTAAATACAAAACTCTGCACTTTGAATTTTGAACGTAATCAAAAAACTGGACAAAGAAAAGGTAGTGGTGATAATTTTTTTCTCATACCTAATATTAATGAAAACTGCAATGTTGAATTTTGTAAAGATAAAATGTATTGGCAAAGCAGAAGCGATAACATAGTGAGCCTCGTTTTTCATAAACTATTTTCTGACTTATCACTTGTTAAACCCAAAACTAAACTGCTAGAATGAACCTAACTTTTTTACACAGTTAAAATACGAAAACTTTACATTGGATTTTTAAGCGTGTTTTCTTGCATCTTTGTTAGTGTTTGAATCCGCAATTTTGCCCATTATCCATCCACCAATCGCCATAGGTATCATATTTAATAACCCTAACATTTTAAATTTTCCTGCAGTCATAACACTCTCAATCAATCCACATCCTGCACCCAAAAGAGCTCCATATTTGGCTCCAATGTTTGATTCATAATATGCACGACCTTTGTTTGATAAGGCTACATCATCATTCTTCATTACTGCTTCTTTTACTCCGACTTGTTTCACATAATCGGCTTTCTCTTTTGCTTTTTTATTTCTTAGATGATCTACTAAAACTCCACACCCAATAGTTGCGCTTGCGGCAATTAATGCAAATGGAATTGCATATTTTTTCATACGTTTACTTTGTTCAATGCCCTGCTTTACTGCATCATCCATATTTTTAAATCCGAACTTTTTGAAAAAATCATCATAGGTTTTATCAACACCCATTTCTTTCAACGCATCTTTTTCTATAGCTAAGTCACTGCTTAAAGGTTCTTTATAACCTAACTTACTTAGCCATACCAAAGCTGCAGGTACTGCCATTACACTGCCTGCAACCGTGCCTGAATTTGTTTTGTAATAAGGATTTCCTTGGTCTGTTTTACTCCATTTGCCTTTAAAAGCAGGCTTTGTTGTTTCTATAGTTATAGGTTGAACATTATTAATTGACATAGACATAAACCAAATCCTTTCACTTTACACATTTATATAAAGTATTGCACATTATATTTTTTGCTATATTTCACATAATTTGTTACAAAATGTAACGAATTATTTTTTTATTGAGTTTTCGGAAAAATTGACATTTTTCTCGCAAACTGCGGGGAACGGTTTCGCATCAGGTTGTGTGCGGGATAGCACACAACCTGATGCTCACACACCTAAGGGCGGATTTGAAAAATCTCAAAAATTTCGGCAATGTTCAAAAAATCCTTCCACCTGCAAAAAAACATTTACCCCAAAATACAACAAAACTTCATTTTGTTGTATTTTTTGTACATGATATTAGATAATATATTATCTAAATATTGACTTTTTACTAAATTTAGTATAATATATTATCTATGAATGATTTTTTGTTTAATCCTAAAACTCCTAATGATATTGCAAAAGAATTGGTTGAGAAAATTAAGCATCATAGAAAAAAGCTTAAAATTTCTCAGACTCAACTTGCATCAAAATCCGGTGTTAGTCTTGGTTCTATTAAAAGATTTGAGTCTAAGTATGAAATTTCTTTGAATTCTTTTATAAAAATCCTAATAGCTCTTAATTTGGAGCAGGACTTAGAAAATCTATTCACGCAAAAAAGCTATAACTCAATTGATGAGGTTATAAATGGATAACTAT
>CALUVP010000010.1 GCA_944324215.1 Candidatus Gastranaerophilales bacterium
CTGTGGCTCCTACAACGCTTTTAGCACAGGGATTAAAATGACTTTCTTCTTTTATAATCGCCTCAAGAATTATAGGATTGTTATCTCCTTTTACTTTATCTATAATATCGTAATAATGCATTGGATAAACTAAGCGCCATCTTAAATCCTCAAAAGGAGGTTTTATTGACATTTCTTGCATTCCATCACGGGCTAGAACAGCTGATACTGTATAATTTTCTTTTTGATAAGCAATCCAACTTTGAATAAATTTATCATTTTTACAAAGTTCTGCCAGTAAATCATAATCCTTCAAATATGCTAATTTTACTACTAAATTATCATCAAGAGATTTTTTATAAGGAAAAACTACCGGCTTGTAATTTAATTCTAAGAATGGAAACATTCCATCATCTTTATATAAATTATAATTAGCTCTAAAGGCATAATATGTATCTGGATATTTTGTCAAAACTTGCTTGTAATAACTATTTGCACTCTCATAATGTTTTAGTTTAAAAGCTATTTTACCCATATAATACATAACTGCAGGACTTGAATTCACATCAGGGAATTTTTTTATATGCAAAAAGCCGAGTCTTTGCGCTTCATAGTATTTCTTTTGCAAATATTTTGCCATAAAGAGGTTATAAAGAGAATCTGCGGAGAACTGACCGTTTGGATATTTTTCATAAAGAGTTCTATAACAAGCTTCTTTAACATTGTTAGAAACTACTTCATTACAATTGAGATATGCAACATAGTCTGCACCCGTAGAATTTAACCCCATATTTACAAGCTTTGTTATACCTTCTTTTTTTGTGGGAAAAGATGTTACATAATTATCTATAATTTCGTAAATATCTTTATTATCAGTGTTTGAAGCATGTTTTTTTAACCCCTCTTCTGCGTATGAATTTGCCTTTGATTTATTTCCGAGTCGATACTCATTTTTGGCAAAATCTGCCCAGCTTTCTTCCATAGTTGTTTTATACAAAAAGTCTTTTGCTTTTATGTATTCACCGTTTGCATAATACGCTTTTGCAATCAATAAATTATCATAATTAGTAAGTTCTACATTAAGCTTCTTTATTTCATCAATAGAATTCAATGCGAATCTGCCATCTGGAGCTTGTTCTAGATAAGTCTTAAAATAAATAAATGCTCTGTTTTTAGATTTTGTAATGCCTCTTTCAGTTTTAGGTTTACTCGAAAGTTCAATTAAACCCAAATAATACTGAGAAGCTATTGCATAATCACTGTTAGGATATTTTTTAATAATTCTTTTAAAGTGTTTTTTTGCGTCTTTATCTTGAATTTCGAACATCAAAATTGCCATATTATATTCACTAATAGGGGCTATTGATGATTTTGCTTTTGAATGAACTATTCTATTATATTTTTTTATAGCAAGCTCTTTTTTATCTAAGTTTGTAGCACAACGCGCCTGTCTAAAAAGTGCTGGTGGTTTTAAAGAAGAACCTGACGGGATTTTTCCAAACTCTTCATAAGCTTTTTCATAATCACTTGTCTTATACGCTTCTAGTGCCGTAGAATACTGTTCTACTCCACGAGATTCTGCTGAAACATGGTTGTATACAAAATATCCTATTGTAAAAACAGTTAGAAATACTGCTACATAAAAATCATACTTCCTTCTTCTTCTCATTCAAATAATTCCCAAATTTTAATTAAACTTCTCTGCTATTAAAAAGACTAAGGTCTTATACATAATATTATTTTAATATAGAAACGTGCAAAAAGAAAATCCTGTAATAAAAAATTACATTTTATCGTCAGAAAGGCGTATTCTCAAAGAAAACACGCCTTCTGAAATCAACCGTATATCAGATGTCCCTATTGAAATTTTGAGATATCGTGAACTCTTAATGCAAAATACGGTTTTGTTTTTTCTTTTTCTTTTAAGAAAATTACAAAAGTATCATTAAAATAGAAAAGACGCGCTTCTTCTATTGGGAAAAGAGCTGTGGTTTTTGCAAGTATTGATGATTCACTTTTTAATTCAACACCTGCATTATTCATATTAAATCTAATAGATTCAATTGCTTCGTCAATAATTAGGTTTGTTCCTTTGACTCTGTTTCCGCAAATTTCTTCAAATATTTTTTCTTCAAAGAAATTAAGATTTGGAATTTTTAATTCATCAACTTCTGCGAATTTTTTATTTCCTTGATAAGCGCTTTCTTTTTTCAACATATCTTCATATATATAGTTAAATGTCTTGGTATTTGATGTTTTATATAAATAGACTTCATCATCACCTTCTGTATCAATTTTAACTGCAAAATCAGAAGGATTATCATAAAATAGCACTTCTACGCCGTTGTCAAGTTCTTTGCGAGAATCCTTGGAGATTCCAAAATATTCAGCTTCCATATTCCTAAACGGAGCTACGCCTAATTTATCAAAAGGAACCACAAATTTGAAATCCTTCTTTAGCATTGCATAAACAATAAATCTCTGTTTTGAAGGTGTTAAGTCTAACTGATCTAGAATATCACTGGTTTCATTAAATTTTCTTTTAATTGCTTTTGCTATAACTTTCTTTGTATTTTTTTGAATATTGCCTAAATATTTGTAATAAGAACGTGAAGAAATATCTTCTTCAGTAAAATCTTGCCTATTAAGTTCATTTACAATAACCGGAGTACCTGCCGGAAATTTTATTTGGTTGAAAGCGATTTTGTCCATAAAATCGTTCCAAACAAGCTGGAATGTTCCGACCCAAACTCTGTCCTGAACATTTGTTTTACTACTCATAGTCGGCAAAATGTCGATATTTGCAGCAAAAGACGGCGAAAATAACAATAACGCCGTTAAAACAGATAAAATTATTTTCTTCATACAAAGCTCCCTTTTTCTATCACTATAAAATATCGTATCAAAAATTCCCCCCTTATTCAATCATTTTATGGTAGTATTAAAAAGGATTTAAAAGGGATATATTTATGAGAATAGCGGAATTTAAAATAGAAGAATGGATGAATAAGTATGAAGCCATTGCAAAATATGATCTTACAACAACCTGCATATCACCGCTTTCAATAAATGAGCTTCCGTATTCTGATGAAATATTTAACGTAAAATTGGGTTACGGAGATATTACAGGTTCTTTCAGACTAAAATCTGCAATAAATTCTTTATATAAAAAGGAGCATAATATCACGGTTACACATGGTGCAATAGGAGCGAACCAACTTGTTTTTTTATCCTTGCTTGAAAGAGGAGACGAAGTTGTTTCAATTGTTCCAACGTATCAACAACACTATTCAATTCCAGAATCTCTTGGGTGCAATGTAAAATTGTATTTTCTAAAAGAGGAAAATAATTGGCTCCCTGATTTGGAGGAACTCGATAAAACTATTACATCAAAAACAAAACTTCTATGCCTCAACAATCCTAACAATCCCACAGGTTCTGTAATTCCTGATTGGATGCTTGAAAAAATAGCAGAGATTGCCGAACGGACAAATGTCTGGATACTTTCAGATGAAGTATATAGGGGGCTTAATCTAATAGGTAAACCTTATTCACAATCAATTGCAGATATTTACCCAAAAGGAATTTCCGTAGGAAGTATGTCCAAAACATATTCTCTTCCGGGGCTAAGAGTAGGTTGGGTTGCAGGAAGAGCTGATTTAATAAATGAAATTAACCACCAAAGACAATACAATACAATTAGTATAAGTGCTTTAGATGACTACTTCTCTGCTGTTGCATTGGAAAACAGAGATTTTATTGCCCAAAGAAATTTTAAAATAATGAATGAAGGAATTAGAATTTTAAAAGAATGGCTGGATAAAACTCCAAGATTTCGCTGTATTTTGCCCAAAGGCGGTACTACAGCTTTACTAAATTATGGTCTCAATATTCCATCCAGAGAATTCTGTAAAAACTTACAGGAAAAAACAGGAGTTGCGCTTCTTCCTGGAGAAACAATGGAAATGGAGGGTTACGTAAGAATTGGTTTCTGTGCAAAAAACTTAGCACCAGCTCTTGAACTAATTCAAAATTATATGAGCTAAGTTAAATATTATTTTCTTATTGTACTTCTTTCTAAAGCTCTGACAAATTTTGTAGGTAGATTTTCTGTTGGATTAATAGAGCCTACAAGGATGGTTTTACACCCCAGAAGTTTTCCTGCTAAGATATCTGTAAGAGGTCTATCTCCAATCATTACCGCACATTTAGGAGAAATTCCTACCGATTCCAAGTAGTTGCGCATAATCTTAGGGTTTGGTTTATCAGCTTTTCCTATAACTCTGCAAGGTGCAATTTTAGACGCGTTTTCTATATATTTTTCATTTTTGTTATTTGATATTATTGCAACTTCAAAGTCTTTTATAAAAGTATTAAACCATTCAACTGTTTCGGGAAGAAAAGTTGACGATTTAGAAACCATAACCGTACTATCTAAATCAAACATCAAACATTTAATCCCTTGCTCTTTTAGTTTGCAAAAGTCAATTTCGTATATGTTCTTTAAATTATAATCAGGTTTTAAAAACATTTTTTATTCTCTTTCTACTTAATAAAACTAGTCACCGCAAGAACATTTTTGGGCTTCGTTTACTCCGCCTTTTATGCCTACGGTTCTTGCGAGCGCATATCTATATTCTTTAGGTGAATTTGTTAACTTTACAAGCAATTCGTCATTTGTGTTTGCAAGTTCTAATTCTTCTCCCTTCATATTTTTTATTTCAGTTACCTGAGTTATAAATTTTTCAGAAGGTGAAATTATTTCTATATCTTCATTTTTGTTGAATTTATTTTTTGTTTTGATTTTGTAGTATTCGCCGTCAAAATCCCAAAATTCACACAAAAAGTCTGCTCCTGCCAAACCCTTAGAAATATCATAGCTGTATCCGTCTTTCGGATAACCTTCTCCAAGGTAAAATCCTGTTGTGTAACCTCTGTTACCGACTTTTAAAAGTTCATTGAAATACGGAGTCATATCAGCATCAGGTTTTTTTAGAATTTCATCTATAGCTTCTCTATAAGCTTTAGCTGTTGCAGAAACATAATAAAGGCTTTTTGTTCTACCTTCAACTTTAAATGAATCAATGCCTGCTTCTATCATTTCTTTTAAATGTTTTACCAAACATAAATCTTTTGTGCTAAGTATATGAGTACCTTTATCGTCCTGAATAATTTCCTGATACTGCCCTGGTCGCGTTTCTTCTAGCAGTTTATAACTCCAACGGCACGGCTGAGAACAATTTCCTGAATTCGCTTTTCTTTCTCCGTTTGTCATATAGTCGCTAAGAAGGCATCTTCCCGAAAAAGATACGCATTGAGCTCCGTGGATAAAGCATTCTAGCTCCATATCAGGAACTTTTTGTTTTATTTCTGCCACATCTTTTATTGGCAATTCTCTTGCAAGAATTGTTCTTGTTGCTCCCATATCTTGCCAGAAGCGTACGGCTTCGTAGTTTAAAATATTCGCTTGTGTACTTACGTGAATATCGGTTTTAGGCATATATTTTTGAGCTAACCTCATTATACCAACATCACTTATGATAAGCGCGTCAGGGTTTGAATCAACAATTCTGTCCATACAAGCTTCAAGAGCTTTTATGTCATTATTGAAAGCAAAAATATTTAATGTTAAATATGATTTTGCTCCCATAGAACAAGCTGTATCAATAGCTGATTTGAGGTTATCGAGGGTGATTAGTTCTCCTTTTCTCATAGCTCTTAAGCTAAAATCCACAACTCCCAAATACACCGCATCGGCTCCGTATTTGATTGCATATTTAAGTTTTTCAATATTGCCAGCAGGCATTAATAATTCAGGTTTATTCATAAAAAAATTTTAACACAAAATTTTTTGTTAGTAATTTTTCCTCAATTTAAACTTCTGTTTTATGTTAAAATTATCTTATGCAAAATGGGCAGATATTTAAAATTCATTCAGATTTCTATTATGTGCATTCTGGGAATAAAACTTGTGAGTGTAAAATTCGTGAAGTTTTAAAGAAGCAAAAACAAAAGATTTTTGTTGGTGATTATGTAGAATTTGAAAACGGTGCGATAGAAAAAATTCTTCCGCGAAAGAATTTTATAACAAGACCTACTGTTGCAAATATTGATCAAGTGATAATAATTTCTGCTGTAAAAGAACCTGATTTGAACTTTGTTCAGCTTAACAGATATGTGTCTTTTGCTAAATATCACAATATTCCTGCAGTATTGTGTTTTAATAAAAATGATTTATCTCAAGATGACAAGACTATAGAGAAAGTTTTTTCAATATATCAGCCACTAGGGTATGATGTTCTCTTTACATCAGCCCTTGAAGGATATGGAATTGAGGACTTTAAGGAAATATTATCAGGAAAAACTTCTGTTTTATGCGGAGCATCTGGTGTTGGTAAATCAAGCTTGATAAATGCTGTATGCCCTGGGCTAAATTTAAGGACAAAAGAGGTTAGCGAAAAAACTCAAAGAGGTACTCATACAACTAGGCATTGCGAAATAATATCTATTGATGAAAATTCAAGTATAGTAGATACTCCGGGGTTTAGTAATTTGAAATTTGATTTTATAATGCCTCTTGAGGTCGGAAATTTGTTTGACGAAATATCTCAATACAGGCAGGATTGTAAATTTCAGGATTGCTTGCATATCTTAGAGGCTGATTGCGCTGTTAAGGCAAATTTGGATAAAATAGATGGTACGAGATATCAAAGTTACGTGGAATTTGTAGAGGAAGCTAAGGAATACAAGGAAAAAGTTAAGTATCAAGGAGTTAAGACTGAAACTACCCACAAGCAGCAGCATAATAAAACCGCTGTCAAAATAAGCTCCAGAAAACGAGAAGTTTCCAGAAATACGAAGAAACAGAATATTTATAAGGACGTGGAAAATGAAAGAATTGATTGAACTTGTAGATAAAAAATTAGATGAATATATGTCTATATGTTATCCTGAGGATATTTTTAAGGCGATGAAATACACTTTAATGCTTCCGGGAAAGCGTTTAAGACCTGTTATGTGTATAGAAACCGCAAGAATTCTCGGATGCGATATTGAAAAAGTTCTTCCTTCTGCTTGTGCTCTTGAAATGCTGCATGTTCAAAGCCTTATTCACGATGATCTTCCATGCATGGATAATGACGATTTTAGACGGGGAAAGCCTTCTAATCACAAAGTTTTTGGCGAAGCTAATGCTGTTTTGGCAGGAGATGCTCTCTTAACGTTTGCTCCACAGCTTATAATAGAAAAATCAAAGGGACTTTCTGCTGAGCAAATAGTTAGAATTCTTCACGAATATACAAAATTCGCAGGTGCATACGGGCTAATTGCAGGGCAAGTTGTTGATATTGAATCAGAAGGTGGTAAATTGGTAAAGTCACCGGAGGAAACTTTGGATTTTATTCATCTTAATAAAACCGCTGTGTTATTCAGGCTTGCAGTAAGAATGGGAGCAATTGCTGCTGGGGCAGATGATGAAGTTATTGAAGAGTTTGATAATTTTGCAAAGAAATTTGGTCTGGCTTTCCAAATTTATGATGATATTATGGATGAAATATCATCTTTCGAGGAATTAGGTAAGACGGTAGGAAAAGATAAAAATAGTGGAAAGCTTACTTATGTCTCACTTTACGGCTTAGAGGATGCAGAAAATAAATTTAAAACTTTAATAAAAGAATGTTATGGTATAATGGAAAAGTATCATTCGAAGATTTTTGAAGAGATATTGAATAAGTTAGAAGATAGGATAAAAAAGAATTAGGAGTTTGTAAATGAATCTGGCGCAATTTCACGGCACGGGATACGAAGTAATTTTTATTGCATTTTCAGGTATTGTGGTCGCTCAAGTAGTTAAATGTTTTTTACATTTGATAGTGAAAAGAAACCTAGATTTAAGATTGTTTACAACAACAGGTGGTATGCCCAGTTCACATTCCGCAGGCGTTATGGGGCTTTCCACAGCAGTAGGGCTGATACGAGGGTTTGATTCAATAGAATTTGCAATAGCTCTTGGGTATGCTTTTATTGTTATGTATGACGCAGCAGGCGTCAGACGTGCAGCAGGTAAGCAGGCGGCTTGTTTGAATAAAATCATAATGGATTTGTATAAACAGGATTTGGTAGAAGCTGGCGGGAAATTAAAAGAACTTTTGGGACATACTCCAATGCAAGTTTTTGTAGGTGCAATTTTTGGTATTGCTTACGCATTTTTTATTCATTTTAGAGTTTTGCACTAAAATTTAACAAAAATTTACATACAAAAGTATGTAATACTTGCATTATAAGAGTATTTGTATTACAATCTTCTTGTCAGAAAATAACCCACAATTGAATATTCTGTAAATGCCTGTTTGACGGTATTTTTGTTGTTAGGTATTCGGTTGTATAAATAGCAAAAAAGTAGAACAAAATATGTAAACAAAGAAAGGTTTAGCATGTCAGAAGAAAAATTAGAGACACAAGTCGAAGAAACAGTTGAAGTAGCAGAAGAAGTAGCTCAAGCTGAAGAAGCTGTTGCAGAAGAAGTTGTAACAGAAGTTCCTGCGAAAAAACAACGTAACAGGAAGAAAAGAGTTGAAGCTCAAGAAGTAAAACCTGAATCTGAATGGAAAGAACAAGTTGTTCAAATCCGTCGTGTAACAAAGGTTGTAAAAGGTGGTAAGAAATTAAGCTTCCGTGCAATCGTTATTGTTGGAAACCAAAAAGGTCAAGTAGGTGTTGGTTGTGCAAAAGCTTCGGAAGTAATTATTGCTATTCAAAAGGCTATTGCAGATGGTAGAAAGAACTTAATTACAGTTCCTATATTCAAAACAACAATACCTCATCCAATCACAGGTCGTTCAGGAGCAGGTGCAGTAATGCTAAGACCGGCTTCTCAAGGTACAGGTATTATCGCAGGTGGTGCTGTTCGTTCAGTTCTTGAACTTGCTGGTATTGAAAATATTCTTTCAAAATCTTTAGGTTCTAAATCACCTCTTAACGCTGCTAATGCTACATTAGATGCTCTTAAATCTTTAAGACCGTTCAATGAAGTAGCTAAAAAACGTGGTTTAACAATGGCTGAATTATTAAACTAGTAGGCTATTTAAGTTATAGTTTGAAATGAAATAATAATTATAAAGGATATAATAAAATGGCAGAAACAAAACAAATAAAAATAAAACTTGTAAGAAGTTTGATTGGCTGTTCAGAAGCACAGCGCAAAGTGGCTCAAGCATTAGGCTTAAGCAAAACTGACCAAGTTGTTGAACACCATAACAGTGCAACAATTATGGGTATGGTAAATAAGATTTCACATCTTGTTAAAGTAGTTGATTAATCAAGTTAAAGTAAAGGAAAGAAAAAATGACAAATATAACATTAGAAGATTTGAAACCTGCAGAAGGTGCTACAGGAAAGTCAAAAAGAGTAGGTAGAGGTCGTTCTTCTGGTCATGGTAAAACTTCTTGCCGTGGTCATAACGGTGAAGGACAACGTTCTGGAAGAACTTCTAAAAGAGGTTTTGAAGGCGGACAAATGCCTGCTTACAGAAGATTACCTAAATTGAAAGGTTTTCAAGTTATCAATCAAAGAAATTATGCTCAAATTAATGTTGGCAGATTGGCTGACTTGAATGTTGAAGAAATTTCTTTGGAATCTTTGAAAGCAATTAAAAAAGTTCATCCTTCTTGTGATGGTTTAAGAATTTTAGGTAATGGAGATATTAAGAAAGCTGTTACAGTTAAGGCCTCTTATGTAACTCCATCAGCAAAAGAAAAAATTGAAGCAGCAGGCGGAAAGGTTGAATTAGTATAATGGCAGGAACACACTCTGGCGGAATGAGGATGCCTACTACGGCAGATTTAATGTCAATGTGGAACGCATCTGGGTTAAAAGAGAAATTAATTTTCACTTTTGTGATGCTTGTCTTGTTCCGTTTTGGTATTCATTTACCGGTATTTGGTATCAATAATGAAATTTTTGCAAGGATTGCTTCCGGAAACAACATATTAGGTTTTCTTGATTTGTTTTCCGGTGGTGCTCTAGGTAAAGTTTCTATTTTTGCTCTCGGTATTGGACCATACATTACATCATCAATTATTATGCAGTTGATGGCAGTTATAGTTCCTTCTTTAGAAAAATTACAGAAAGAAGACGGAGAAGCAGGCAGACGTAAATTATCTCAATATACAAGATTGTTTACGGTTGTTCTAGCTGCTTTTCAGGGTATGATTTTTATGGGTTATTTAGCTCACCTTCCTGGTTCTATTACTCCTGGATTGAATCATACAATGTTTTATATTTCTTCTGTAATTACGCTAACAGCAGGATCTGTTCTTGTAATGTGGATGTCAGAATTGATTACTGAGAAGGGTATCGGTAACGGTGGTTCTTTGATAATCTTTGTAGGTATATTATCAGGTATACCTCTTTATTCTTCAAGAACTGCTCAAATGGTCTCCAATGACTCCTCTTTGATGTGGGGATTGATGCTTTTACTTGCAATTTTCTTTGTTACGATGGTTTTCATTGTAATCATGCAAGAAGCTGTAAGAAAAGTAATTATTGTTAATCCAAAAAGACAGGTTGGTAACAAGGTTTATGGCGGTGTAAATACATTTATTCCGTTTAAGCTTAATCCAGGTGGGGTTATGCCTATCATCTTTGCGGTTGCAATTCTTCTATTCCCATCTACAATATTAAGTCTTGTAGGTCAGGCGAACTTACCTGCAGGTTGGGTTCAAGATCTGGTTATTGTACTCAATAAGTTGTTTAATCCAAGTGGTGTAATTTACTATGCGATATACTTTGTGATGATTGTTGGCTTAACATTCTTCTACGCTTCGATTATGCCAAATATGCAGCCTAAAGAAATTGCTGATAATTTGAAGAAGTACGGCTCTTCCATTCCTGGTATAAAACCGGGTAAACCTACTGCTGAAGCTTTAGATAAAATCTTAACAAAAACTACTTTTATCGGAGCTTTGGGATTGGGTATAATTGCCCTTGTACCTGCTTTTGCAAGCTATATTACAAGAATTACTACTCTTCAAGGTATCGGTGCTACTTCTTTAATAATCATGGTAGGTGTTGCGCTTGATTTTATTAACCAAATCAGAACTCACTTACTTGCAAGGAATTATGAAACTTTCTTGAAAGAGTAAGATTTCAAAAAACATATTTTAAATAAAGCTCTTTTAGATATGTCTAAGAGAGCTTTATTTTTATCCAATCGTATAAATTTCTTATTTCTCCATAGTTAAAATCTTTTAAAACATTTGGTGTATCAAGATTTTCTATAATTGGATTAATTGTGATTTCTCCATTATTGTATACATTTGAATAATTTTTATTTTCTTTAACGCAGTATGGAATTTTTACTTTGTCGTTTGAAATCAGATATGCAAGTCCGTGTACTCTGCATATAATAGGTCGATATTCATATATTGAGCATTTTTTCTCAAGAAGGAACGGGCATTGCTTGCCTTTTAGGATAGATTTTATGTTTTTCTGAACTTTAATTTTTGTTTCATTATCTAAATTTATGTAGCCCTGCATAAGGTATTCTAATTCTAATTGAGAAAGCGGGTAATCTCCGTTTTCGCAACAAGAAGAACATCCGATTTTGCAGTTGACATATTCTTTGTGTTGGTTGAAATAATTTTCGAGTTTTTTATCAAACTCTTTTAGAAAATTTTTATAATTATCCATATTTACTAACGTTTGCTTCTAAAACGAGCCCAGAAACTTTTTGATGCGTGACTTTCTAACTGTTCAATTCTTTGAGATAATTCTTTATTATGTTCAAGTAGTTCTTTCACTTGTTTTGCAAGAATTTCATTATCTCTCTTATATCCGCCTGCTTCAATTAATCTGGTTGCCATATCAGAGTTTGTAATATCATCACTAATTTTTTTAGCAACTGCTTCAGCAAGCATTTGGAGAGTTTGGCTTGAAACATCAAGTGTAAAACTTTTGCCTTGAGGAATGATCTCCGGCGTGTTTTCTTCTTTTACTGTCATTTCTGAAGAAGTTTGGTTTTCGTCTACAGTATTACTCAAAATTACTGGTTGAACAGGTTTTATAGGCTCCTCATTTTTTTCAACCTTTGCTTCTATTCTGGAAAGTTTTGCAATAATTTGCTCATCGCTATAACCTTGTGCTTTTAGAGAAATGCCTTTTTTAATTTTTTCTAAGGCCAAATCATCATAAAATTCCAATCCATCTTCATCTTCGTAAATGGATTCAATTTTCCAATCTTCCAGAAATAAATCAAGCGAATGGTTATCAATGTAATAATTCTCAGCATTTAAACTTTTTAAAATAGATTCTCTGTTAAACATCCGCCATTCCTCTTTCTTTTACACACTATGCTCTATCTTTTCATCATACGAGCCATATCCCGGTCTTGAGTTTTCTTGGTAATAGCTTCTCTTTTGTCGTAAAGCTTTTTACCTTTTGCCAACCCCAGCTCTATTTTAGCAAAACCATGGGTTAAAAACAATTCTAAAGGAATAATTGTTACACCATCTTTTTTTACTTTATCTTGAATTTTTAGAATTTCACGTTTATTTAGAAGCAGTTTCCTCACCCTGTCAGGCTTATGATTATATCTGTTTCCCTGTTCATAAGGTGAAATATGCATTCCGTATAAGAAAACTTCATTATCTTCAATTTTTGCAAAAGAATCTTTCAGATTTATTGTTCCTTTTCTTATTGATTTAATTTCTGTTCCTGTTAAAACAATCCCTGCAATAAATTTATCAAAAATTAAAAAATCGTGAAAAGCTTTTCTGTTTGTTGAAACTACTTTCTTATCCATAGAAGTATTATAATTCAAATTTTGCTCCCTGTCTAGAATTACGGGCTATAAACTCTCTGTCAATTTTATTAAGACAATCGAGCTTTTTTCCTATCCATCTGGGAGCAACAAGTTCTGTTCTCAAACCGTTTCCTGCAAGTCTATGTATTGTTGTCTTAGGCGGCAGATATTCCAAAAAATCGCAAACAGTTTTTACATACTCATCTTCTGTCATAAAATCAATTTCACCTGCTCTATACATTTCAGCAAGTTTCGTGCCTTCAAGAGCGCATAACATGTGAATTTTAACTCCTTCCGGCTCCAATTTTGCGATAGTCTTTGCAGTTTCCATCATTTCATCATAAGTCTCAAACAAATTTAAAATTACATGGAGGCAAATATTTATTCCGCCAATATTTTTTGTTTTTTCATAGGCATTCAAAAAACATTTATAATCGTGTCCACGATTTATTTTCCTCAAAGTTTTATCATGCACAGATTGGAGTCCGTATTCTATCCAAGTATAATAATCCGGACTAAAAGAGGATATTAACTTTAATTTGTCATTATCGATACAGTCCGGTCTGGTTCCAATTGACAAACCAACTATGTCTGGATGAGTTAGCGAAGCTTTGTAAATTTTTTCAAGTTCTTCAACTGGTTTATAAGTGTTGGAAAAAGCCTGAAAGTAAGACATAAATTTTTGAGCTTTAAATCTGTTTTTTAACGTTTCAGCACCGATTTTTACTTGTTCTTCTATGCTTAATTTGTTAGAATGTGCTTGCGAAAAACTTCCACCATCATCACAGAAAATACACCCGCAATTAGAAATAGTACCATCCCTATTTGGACAGGAAAATCCGGCATCTAAAGTTATCTTATAAACTTTTGCGCCAAATTTTTGCTTCAAAAAATCGCTATATTGATTATATCTTTTTTTGTTTATATTTTCCATTACAAACGAATCAAGTACCAAGTAACAAGAGTTAGATAAATTGCAAGTCCGATGACATCAATTGTAGTTGCAATAACAGGCCCTGAAGCTACTGCAGGATCAATTTTTAACTTTTTCAGTATCAACGGTGTGCAGGTTCCGATCATTGTAGCAATTGTCATATTAAGTGACATCGCAATACCAACAATAAGACCTAATTCAAGATTGTGTTGCCAACCCCAAGTAACGAGTGTTACTAATAAACCAAAAATAGCTCCAATACTTAAACCCGTAATAGTTTCTCTCATAATCTGATGCCAGCCGGAACTTAAAGTAATTTGTCCGGTCGACATACCACGTACCATAAGTGTTATACTTTGTGTACCGATATTTCCGCCAAGCCCTGCTAGTAATGGCATAAAGGCGGCAATTACAGGCAATGCTGTAAAAGATTTATCAAATCTGTTAGTTACTGTTACTGCAATAAACTCTCCGATCAGAGTGATGAAAAGCCACGGAATTCTTGCTTTAATAGAATGTGCAAGACTGCCTGTAAGAATATCATCATCGTCATCGCCAAGGTCTGTAACAATACCTGAAGATGTATAGATTTCGTCTGTAGTTTCTTCTTCAACGATATCTTGAACGTCATCCCAAGTCACAATACCTTTTAGATGATCATAAAGGTCTACTACCGGTAAGGCATTGAATTGATATTTCATAAAAATGTCGGCAATGTGACCTTGATAATCGTCAACATGAATTTTCACAAGATCCCTTGACATAATATCAGAAACATTTAAGTCGATAGGTGCTGTAATAAGGTTTCTTAAAGAAACTACTCCTACTAGATGATTATGCTTGTCTACAACATAAGCATAATATAATTCCATATTTTCTTTTTCTGCCTTAATTCTTATTGTCTCAAGTGCTTCTTTTACCGTCATGTTGTCGTATATTGTTAATACAAGAGGGGTCATAATACCGCCTGCCGTATCTTCGTTATATGTCAAAAGTTCTCTGACTTCAGAGGAGAATTTCTTAGGAAGTTGTTCTAGATATGCTTGCGATTCATCTTCTTCCATATCTCCTAAAACGTCTGCAGCTTCATCGTGAGGTAATTTTGAAATTAATCTTGAAGCGAGTTCTGTATCAATATCTCCTAGTATTTCCACTTGAAGTTGAGGAGGTAAGTATTCAATTACATCTGCCGCCTTTTCTTCATCAATAACCGGAAAACATTTAAGCCTTTCATCAGGTCTTAATTGTTGAATTATATCTGCTAAATCTGCTGAGTGAAAACAATTTAATTCTTCACTAAGCTGTTCTACGGCTTCGGATTCTATTAATTCCTGTATTCTGTCTATTGTGTTTTCGTTATTTGGCATTTATGCTTCTTTTATAACTAGTAGTTTTACTTACGAGGAGGATTTGGTGTTTATACTTCGCTTTTAGATTAAGATGCGCCATCCGATTAATTTGCGATGTGTGTAGTACCTATCTGTAATTTGTAAATTGTAAAGGTGCATCATATTTTTCTTCGTTAGAACGCAGCATTTGGATAATAGCTTGCAAATCATCTCTGCTTTTTCCCGAAACCCTTATTTGTTCCCCTTGAATAGATGCTTGTACTTTTAATTTTGTGTCCTTAATATCACTTACAATTTTTTTTGCAAGTTCTTGAGTTAAACCTTTTCTAAGATTGTAAACTTGTCTTACGTTGCCGCCTAGAGCATTTTCTATAGGTTGCGCATCAAGGATTTTGATACTTATACCTCTCTTGATAAGTTTTGATTGTAAAATATCATAGATATTTTTTAATTTCATATCATCGTTTGTAGTTATTGTAATTGATTTATCAGCTTCCAAATCAATAGTGGAATTTGAATTTTTCAAATCAAAGCGAGATGTTAAATCCCTTTTAACCTGATCAATAGCGTTAACAAGTTCTTGTTTATCGAATTCTGAAACGATATCAAAACTACAATCTTTAGCCATCTTTTAACTCCTATATTTTATACACACTAAATGATAGCATGAAAAAAAGATTATTAACAGGAGATTTATGAATATCTAGCCTCCGGTAACATTGTTCAAAAAACGCTTTAAAAGAGAAGGCTTTAAAGAATTTTTGCCTTCAGGAATTATCGGTTTTGGATATTCCTGCCAATATGGTTCTTTTCGAAAACAGTCTTCACATCCATATTTATTTCTAAAATACACATTTATATTACCGCTTTGCATTCCATAAGGACTCATCATCCCATTCAGTCCTATCATACCTGGATAACCGAAGCCAAAGTTCATACTCATAATTTTACCTTTTATTTACTACACTATACATATAAAAACAAATTAGTAGAATAAATTGCTTAAATGTTAAAAAATGTAAAATCGTAAAGACTGATTGTAACTATTTGTTACAAAAAGGCAATTTTTCACTGTCTATATTCTTTATATAAATAAGGATAAAATAGAGGAGTTTTTATATGAAGAGTTTAAAGAAAAAGATTTCAGCATTAGTTTTAACAACAGTATTTGCCTCTATGCAGTTAGGTTCATTTGCTGCAATTGATACTGGTTTAGGCGCTGGTAATGGTGGTGCTGTTATAAACGGAGTAAATGGAGGTTTCGCTGGTGTTAATGGTGCTGGTACAGGAAATGTAGATTTGAACTTTAACGGCAGTGCTCATGTAAATTGGGATTCATTAAATGTTAATAAAGGTGAATCTTTAAATTTTAATGCTGTTGGTGGTGCAAATGGACTAACTATTTTAAATACAGTTAATAAAGGAATGTCTAATATTTATGGACAAATTAATGCCAATCAGGGTATTTCACAGTTGATAATTTCAAATCCAAATGGTGTTCTATTTGATGGTGCTCAGTTTACAACTGCAGGTGATACATTGATTACAACTCAACCTATGACTGCAACTTTTGTAGATGGTGTTATGAATGTATCAAAGCTTACGACGACAAATCCAGTAGGTGTTGTTACTATTCAGGATTCAAACTTTAACGTAGGTGGAGAATTTAATATTTTAGCTCCTTCTATAGATGTTATAAGAGGTGAAATAAAGGCCGGAAAAGGTATGAAACTTGTTACACAAAATGGTCAGGATTATCTTTCAACAGGTAATCTAGATTCCAGTAAGGGCGTAAGACTTGAAACAGTAAATATAGACGGTGATGTATACGTAATTGCTGATAAAGGCATTGTAAAGACAGTCGGAGGAGGAGAAATTAAAGGTAACTTGAATATTAAATCAGATGACAGTGTTGCTTTGAACTATGTATCTAACGGAAAGGCTTTACATGTAACCGGAGATGTCGATGTTGAAGGCAATGGTGTATTGATGTACGCAAGAAATACAAAAGTCGATGGTAATTTGAATATGACAAATGGTGGCGGATTCCTTGAAGTGGGTAATGTTCAGGTTGGCGAAGATATGAACCTGAAAACAATTGCAAAATCAGAAAATCCTCAAGGATATAAGCATTTTGTTCACGTTGTTGGTAATAACAAAGTTGGTGGAAATGTTAATATCGAGTCAAAACATAACATTCATATTGGTAACTACGATTTTGAAGACAAACAGTTACTTGACGGAAGTTTAACTGTTGGAGGAAATTTAACAGCACATGCTACTGATGGTCACGTAATGACAACAATAGATGTTACTGCTAATAAAATTTCATTGAAGTCTGATAATTTGAATGTTTTAACTGATGGTAATGCGGTATTGAGTGCTAAAGAATATGAATTCTCTTCAAACGGTTACTTGGGTGGTTTGACAGCAACAGGTGATATGACAGTTGATGAAAAAGTTATAAGCATAATGGAAAACTATACACATATTCCTGATTCAGTAGGTACACCTGGTAATATTAACATAACAGGTGGAGTTATCAGCAAAATAGAAACTCCTTCAACAGCAACAACTCAGATTGCATCAACAGGTGATGTAAAATTAACAGGAGCAAATGCTGGTAAAGTGAATATAACAGCTCCTGGAAAATATATCGAAATAACAGGCGATGTTCACGCAGATACAATAAAAGTTGGTAAAGAAACTGATAAAGTAAAAGTTGATTTCCCTGGAAGAGATTACAAGTTACAATATACAAATATTAGAGATAATGAAGAAGTAATTGTAAATGGTGATGAGGAAATTACATACGAATTAACAAATGGTGAAAATGGTTACAACGACGGAACTCAAATAAAGGGTGAAAACACATACTTGGTAGGCCCTGATAAAGATCCTGAACCGGAACCAGAGCCAGAACCAGAACCAACTCCTGAACCTGGTATAGATCCAGAAGATAATGAGAACGTAAAAGTTTTGAGAAGTTATGAAAACCAGTCAGTAAATATGAACCAAGTATATACACCTGTAGCATATGCGGCAGATTTGGAAGATGATCAAAATGATACAGGAGTTAGAAAGAATGTTGACGGATCTGTAACTGTAGTGAGAGCATTTCCGATGGACAAATAATTAAATAAAAGATGTAAGCTGGGTAAAGACGGATTTAAAACATCCGTCTTTTTTTATGCTTAAATTTTTAGTATAATAAATTCAAGATGAAAGGGTATTAGAGAATGATAATAATAGAAAAACCATACGCTTCAGAATTTTTAATTGATACTGTTGTCAAAAATGATTGGGGAGTTTTGGAAAATGATGCGATAAAAGATGCCGATATAGAAGAAGGTGCCTTTGAGATGATACCTTCTGAGTTGGCAAAAAATTATTATTTAACTCAGGAATATCCTTTGATTTATTCAAATTCAGAGAATGCAATATCTTGGGTATTGCAAAATCTTCCGGATTCTAATTTAAGTAATTATATTAGATTTTGTAAAGATAAAGTTTCTTTCCGGGAAGCTCTAAGTGAGATGTATCCTGATTTTTACTATAAGTCTATAGAATTGGCTGAATTAAAGAATATTTCTGCTGAAGAAGTTAAGTTTCCTGTGGTTTTAAAACCTGCTGTAGGATTTTTAAGCTTTGGTGTTCATACTGTAAGAGATGCAAAAGAGTGGAAAGATGTTATAGAAAAATTGGATAAAGAAATGCGTATGGCTTCAATTATGTATCCATCGCATGTAGTAAGTTCTACAAAATTTATAATAGAAGAGATGATTGAAGGTGAGGAATATGCTGTAGATGCTTATTATGATAGAGATGGAGAACCTGTAATATTAAATATTTTTCAACATCCTTTCTATAGTACAAGTGATGTTAGCGATAGAATTTACTTAATGTCAACAGGTATTATGGTTAAATATATGGCAAAATTTGGGCTTTTGTTAAGAGAAATCGGAAAACTAAAAAATATCAGAAATTTCCCTATGCATATAGAATTAAGAGTAACAAAGGAAGATGAAATAATACCTATTGAAATCAATCCGATGCGTTTTGCAGGTTGGTGTACTACGGATGTTGCAAAGTATGCTTGGGGTATAAATGTATATGAGTCGTTCTTCGAACAAAAACGACCAGACTGGAACAGTATTCTTGCTAATTCTTCAAAAGATGTATATTATTTTTCTATGGCGGAAGTCCCTTCTAACATTGATAAAAGCAAAATAAAAGGTTTCGAGTATGAGAGATTTTTGGCAAATTATTCAAATGTTTTAGAGGTGAGAAGAATTAATCCGAGAGAAAATCCTCTTTTTGCAATAATATTCGGTTCAACAAAGAGTAAAGATGAAGTTGTTAGGATTTTGTCATTAAAGACGGCTGATTACGTTTTGTAATATGTTTTTATAATTATTGATGAAGCGTTTTTACTATGATAAAATGTACTTATGGAAACTCTGAAGAGATTTTATGAGAGATTTAAACAGATAGATAAAAAGAAGCGAACTTATCTTATTGCCGGTTTAGCTGTTGTCTTGGTAATGGGTTGGGCTTTTCTTAGTGCTGCCTTAATAACATCAAATTATACAAGAGCTCAATTAAAGGGAACTCCAGATGAGCAGAAGGTTGATGCAGAGGGTATAATTATTACAGAAACAAAAGATGGTAATAAGTACTTCGAAATTTATGGCGAGACAGGACATTATAGTAATGATCACAGTATCGCGACTTTAAACAATGTTATCGGTAATTTTTATAAAGATAATAAAGTAGCAATGAGTTTTCAGTCTTCAAAGGGTACTTATAACGAAAAGACTAAAGAAATTACGTTGTATGAGAATACCTTTATAGTATTAGAGGATTCAACTTCACTTACTACTGATAAATTAACCTGGGCGGGATCTGATAAAGATACAATAGCAGAAGGTCATGTTGTGATTAAGAAAAATAATGAGATGGTTGCAACGGCAGATAAAGGTATAATAAGTGCAGGGTATGAAAAATTTAAAATCACAGGAAAGACAACAACAAAGTTGTACGATAAGGATAGAAAAAATACTTCCGGTTCTGCATTGGAGTTTAATACAAAGAAAGGGACTAAATGAAGAAGGTTTTAGTATTATTACTGTTAATATTTTCAAGTTTGGCAGTTTTTTCGTCAGATTTAATAATTGACTCAAAGACACAGACATATTCTGATAAAGAGAAAAAAATAAAATTAGATGGTGGTGTAAAGGTTAAGTTAGATAATCTTACTGTGGAGAGTGATAGAGCTGATGTTACGATAAGGCGTAATAATAAACTTGATACCGCAACATTTTATGACAAACCGTATGCATACGAAGTAAATGAAAATAAAAAAAGAGAAGTAAAGGCAAATATCTTGAAGGTTTCTTTAATAAATAAGGTGGTTAGAGCAGAAGGCGAGGCTCAGTCTGTAATAACTGAGGGTAATACTCCTATTGTTGTAATAAATGCAGATGCTCAAGAATATGATATCAAAAGTAGTGTAATGGTCTGTACTGGCGGGGTAACCATAAAGTATAAAGATATTGACACATATTCTGATAAAGCCGTAATTATAGCAGATGAAAAAGGTGGTTTAAGAAAGATTGATTTAATCGGAAATGCAAAAGTTAAACAGGAACAGAATGAATCAGAAGGACATCACTTTGTATATAACCCGATAACAGAGGAAATGAGTGTTTCGGGAAATACAAAAACAGTAGCTCTTTCTGATGATGGAAAAAAACTTATAATACATTCTGATTATCAGCAATACAGCAAAGTACATAATTCTTATGTCGGAAGTGGGCATGTAAAAATTTGGTATGATGATTATTATGCACAAGGACCAAAGGTTTCAGTATTTCCGAATGAAGAAACAGGAAAACCAAATGAAGTATATTTTGTCGGCAGATCAAAGATTGTACAGCAAGATAAGGATATAATTGCAGATAAAATAAAAATGACGATGGATCCAAAGGATTTTGTGGCAGAGGGAAACGTTAGAACGATTATTCACAATATTGATACAAAGGATGAAGAGGATTTATAAATGTCTGAAAAAATAGATAAGGCAATGAGCCTGTTTAAGGAACGTAAGTATAAGGAAGCAATAGATGTTTTTAGTTCGGTATTAGAGACTGAGCCAGATAATGCAGATGTTTATAACAATATGGGGGTTGCGTATTCATGCTTGGGAAATTATGAGCAGGCAGTGAATTTTTATACAAAGGCAATCGAATTAGATCCTGAGTTGGCTCAATCTTATATAAATCTTTCGGATTTGTATTATAAAGCTGGAGATTTACCATCGGCTCTTGGAACTTTGCAGAGAGGGAGTTATGAATTACAGGATAATCTTGCAATAGCTCATTTATTAGCTAGGGTTTATATTGAGGATCAAAGATGGGAAGATGCTATTGTAGAATTGGAACGAGTATTGGATGGTGAACCTGAAAATTATGATGCTTATTATGATTTAGGTCATGTTTATTTTGAACTTGGTGATTATGAAAGCGCTATTTCCAATTTCGAAAACGTAATTGAGTATAAAGAGAATAACGAATTGCTTTATTACGCTTTGGCTCAGGCTTATGAAGCTAATAATGAGATAGATAAGGCTATTTCTAATTACCTCAAGGCAATTGCAGTCAATGATAAATTTGTTCTAGCTTACAAAAAAGTTGGAATACTTTTCTTGGCAAGAGAAGATTTTGAAGATGCAATTGAGTATTTTGAAGATTATATGAATTTTGATATTCCTCAAGAGGAAAAAGATAGTGTATCAAAACTTGTAGAGAGAATAAAAGCGAAGATATAACATTCATTTTATGCTAAAATTTGTGTATGAATAAAAAATATTGGGTAGCTTTTTCTGCAATAGAACAATTGGATTCTACTTTTGTCCAAAAATTGTATGAATATTTTGGAGATATTGAAACTGCTTACAAAGCAAGTCTGAGTGATTTGAAGCAAATTGAGGGACTTAGTGTCAGGAAAGCTGAGAATTTTATAGAAAAAAGAAAGAACATAAATCCGGATAAAGCTTTTGAGGAAGTTGAGAAGCGCGGGATTAGTTTTGTGACTTTTGATAATGAGAATTATCCTTATATGCTCTCTCAGATTTATAATCCTCCGATGACTTTGTATTATAAAGGCGATTTGTTCTCTTGTAATTTAGAAAGAACAGTTGCTTTTGTAGGTTCGAGAAGAGCAAGCTTTAACGGAAAAGAAGGGGTTAGAAAAATAGTAAAAGACCTGGCTGGTACTGATATTTGTATAGTGTCGGGTTTAGCAAGCGGAATAGATTCAATATCGCACGAGAGCGCAATTGCAAATAATTTGAAAACAATAGGTGTAATTGCAAGTGGATTTGATTTTGTTTATCCAAAGGAGAACAAAAATTTATACGAACAAATAGAAAATGGTGCTGGTGCTGTCGTAAGTGAATATTATCCTACTTTTGAACCTTTAAAATTCAGATTCCCGCAAAGGAACAGAATAGTAACAGGGCTTTCTTACGGAACTGTAGTCGGTGAGGCTGCGTTAAAAAGCGGTGCATTGATTTCTGCAAATTTAACATTAGAGCAGGGACGAGAATTGATGTGTATTCCGGGAGCTATCAATAATACTAATACTGAAGGTGTTTATAAATTAATAAAAGATGGCGCGAGCCTTGTTACGTCGGGAGAAGATATTTTAAACGTATTAAGTTGGGAAAAGGTATTAATAGATACTGTAGAAAAGACTAAAGAAACTGAATTACCCCCTACAGAAAAAATAATTTTTGATATAATAGGAATTGAACCGAAGAGTTTTGATGAAATACAGAGTAAAACAAAATTAGATACAGAGAGTTTACTAACGACGTTAACGATGATGGAAATAGAAGGCTTGGTTCAAAAGACGGAAGGTGATAGGTATAAAAGGTCATGACAGAAGCTGTTGCAGAAAAGAAAACTACTAAATCAAAAAAAGAAAAAGCTCTTGT
>CALUVP010000011.1 GCA_944324215.1 Candidatus Gastranaerophilales bacterium
TCCATCTCCTATTGCTTCTAAATCCTTGAACCATTTAAAAGTATTAAAATACATTTCACCTTTTTCATAAAAAGCTTTTATGTGTTCATAAGCACCAAATTTAATTAATCCTGCATTCTTGCCCATCCTACACCCCCAACTCATCTAAGTAGGCTTGGACTTCTTGTTCTAGTTTTTGGATATTGGTTTTATGGGTTTTAATACTTTCTTTTACGGCTTGTAAATCCACCTCAGCTTCAGGTTCAAAAGTATCTACATAGCGAGGGATATTCAAATTGTAGTCATTTTCTTCTATTTCTTCCATAGTTGCAATATGGCAGAACTTTTCAATTTCCTTACGTTCAGAATAAGCTGAAACTATTCTTTCGATATCTTCATCAGATATAGAGTTTTGATTTTTGTCTTGAACATAGTATTTTGAAGCGTCTATGAAACAAATATTTCCGCTGTTGCCGTTTCTTTCTCTTTTTAGGATTAAGCAACAAACAGGAATTGAAGTTCCTTGGAAACAGTTTGCAGGTAAACCAATTACTGCATCCAAGTAATTCATATTCTTAACAATATGTTTTCTTATTGCTTCTTCTGCATTACCTCTAAATAATACTCCATGAGGCAACAGAACAGCTATTCTTCCATCTTCTGCCATATGGTAAATCATATGTTGCACAAAGGCAAAATCGGCGGTGGATTTTGGTGCGAGTTTTCCATAGACAGAAAATCTATCATCATCCAAAAACTTAGGGTTTGCAGACCAAGAAGTTGAATAAGGCGGGTTTGCGACTTGGACTGTATATTGTCTATCTTCGTTTTGGTCTTTTTCAAGAGTATCAACATTTAGAATTTCAAATTTTTTGTAGTCAATACCATGGAGCAACATATTCATTCTTGCAAGGTTGTAGGTTGTGCTTGTAAGCTCTTGACCGAAGTATTGACCGACTTTGCAGTATTTACCGACTTGTAAAAGTAAACCGCCTGAACCGCAAGCACAATCTGAAACGGTTTTTGCTTCTGTTAAACCAACGGTTGCAAGTCTTGCAACAAGTTTTGACATATTAACAGGGGTATAGAATTCTCCGCCTTTTTTGCCGGCAGTTTGTGCAAACATACCAATAAGGTATTCATAAGCATCGCCAAGAACATCGAGCTCCATATTTTCAAGGTGAAAATCTATTGTATTAATAGTATTCAATATTTTAGCGATAAGTTTAGATTTTTCGCTTACCATTTTGCCAAGCTTTGAAGATTTTAAGTCCATATCTTCCCAAAGACCATCAAAGTCTTGTTCGGATTCTTGTCCTATTGTGGATTTTGTAATTGATGAAATGGCTTTTTCAAGGTAATCTATACCAAATTCACCCTTTGCAATCATTTTAATCAAATTTGAAAACAGGTACTTAGGTTCAATAATATATCCAAGGTGGTCTAAACAGTCTTCGCTCAAGGCTTCTTTATAGTCATCTTTTTCCCAAGCCTCTTCATAAGTAATATTATCGTGTTTTAGAAGTTCATTGATATAATTTTGAGTTCTTTCGGATAAGTAGCGATAGAAGATTAAACCCAAAATGTAGTTTTTGAACTCATAAGCCTCCATATTTCCACGAAGCTCGTTTGCCATTTCCCAAAGCTTTGTATGTAGTTCAGATTTTTGTTCCTTTTGTATTTGTACTGTACTCATCGCTACTCCTCATCACCTTCTTGAATTTCAATCATCTCTTTAAAGTTTATTGGTTTGGGGATGACTGGAGTATTATCAGGGGTTGCTCCTGTTGAAAAAACTTTTTCCCAGAAATAAGGTGATTGTTTTGTTGAAAAATGCGTTTTTGCCATTTCTCTATCTTTCCAAAGAGCCATGTCCCTCAAATTAATAATAAAGTTTCTTATATTTGTCCAAAGTTGATCATTAAATTTATACTGGAATAAAGATTCTTTGTTTATTCTTTTCCCCGTATTAACAAAATACATTTCAATTACATCTTTAATGTATAGAAGCCAATTTTTCATTATTTCTTCTTTACTCATTCTAAAAGCCGTTAGATGCTCTGGCGTTATGTCTTCATCTCTGTGTTTTACAATTTTATCTTCAATTTGACTAACACCAACCTCCATATCAAATTTATTGTTATATATTTCTTCTTCAATAATATTCATAAATTGAACCAATTGAGTCCTCTCTAGGTATCTAGGGTTTAAACCTTCTTCTAGTTTTTCATCCATTGGCGTAGAAAGAATATTCCCAGAGTCTATAAAAATTGTGAATAAAGTTTTATCAATTGTACTAAAAGATATTGGGAGTTTTTTACCTTTGCCTTCAAAATCAATATAGTTACTTAATTTGTTGTGAGGGTCTTTGATAACAGATTGTTTTAAATTTGCTATAATATATTTTTTTATACTATTTCGTTCTCCTCTAAAGTAATTTATTAAATCTTGCTCAGAAAAACTCATATCGTCTTCAGCTAAATCTTTTTCCTTCTTATATTTTTCTATAGTTTCCTTATATAGTACATCGTTCAATTGTTGCATAATTGCTTTATCAAAAGCAACTTGCTTAAGTGTACTACCAGCATTTGTATTAGTTTCAATTAATCGGTCTAAGTTTGGATTTAGAAATAATCTTAATACTAATTTTTTTGTACCTAATAATATTTGTGCTACAGCCTTATGCTGTCCGTCAAAAATTTTAATTTTGTTGTCTTCAAACCTTGCAAGACTTAAATGTAATTGTGGGTTTGGTTTGTAAAATTCTTTAATTAATTTAGAGATATTACTATTAATTCCACGTGGATTTATTAATTCATCGTGATAAATGTACTCTAAAGGCACTTCTACAAAAGTAAATTCTTCTTTTGATAGATTGTCAATAAAAATAGGACTTTCATAAATATTGTTGTCGCCAATATCAGAGAATGAATATTTTATATTTTTTCCTTCTTTTTTGTATATAAATTGATATTTAGAACCATCATATTTTTCTAAGATATGTTTAAGAGATGCCATTTGACCTTGTTTATAGACTTCTTCTTTTAATTCATCTAATTCGTACAAAATTCTAGCTATTTTTAAATTTGCATCAAGTTTTGAACGGTTACAAGATTCATGTGTAATTGCAAAATTATCCTCTTTATCCTTACCCTTATTTGCCAAGGGAATTACGTGGTC
>CALUVP010000012.1 GCA_944324215.1 Candidatus Gastranaerophilales bacterium
ACCGAGCAGGAACTTCGGTTCAAAATACGCTATTATTTTTTGATAGCTTTCGCTCGAAGCATGATGAGCTTCGTCAATTATTATATAATCGAACTCTGTCGGATTGAATTCGTCGAGATTCAGCGAAACGCTTTGAACCGAGCCTAAAACGATATCTGCGTTTTTATCCTTTTCTCCATCGACATACAAGCCTATGCTTTTGCCTTTCCACAATTTTTCAAATGTGTCGGCAGGCTGCATTACCAAGTCTTTCGTATGCGCTATAAACAGCACTCTTCCGCCAACGCTTTTTGCGTCAAGCACGGCAGTAACAGTTTTTCCCGTACCGGTAGCATGTGCTATCAACGCTATGGTTTTGCCTTCTTTTCTTATTTTGGACAGTTCCTCCAGCGCTTTCTCCTGATGCTCTCTGAGCTCAAAATCGCCTTCTATCAGAGCCGCTTCTTGCTTTGGGAGATAATCTTTCACTTCGCTAAGCCTTGGGTTGTCGCCCAAGAACAACAGCATTTCTTCTTTTACGGTGTCAGGCATACGCATAAGTTTGCGATAAGACCATCTGTAAACGTCCCAGCCATAGCTTATCATACTGTTTTGTTTAAGCTGATCATCGTCAAACTTGTCAAACGAAACTATTTTACTGTTATGTACAGCCTCTCCGTCAATTTCTATCGCTACTTTTTTACTGCCGTTGTTCATCATAAAGTCCGCAAAACGTGTATTGTTGTAGATGTCCACAAAGCCGTATTGCGGATACAGCAAAGAAGCTTTATCCGGTCCGAATACGTCCGAAAATAAATCCAAAAACAACTCTTCTGCCTGGCTTTCAAGATATAAGACTTTACGCATACGACTATTCCTCAATCACTTCTTTCAAAAGCAGTTTCTTCTCAAACGCGCCATTTCTTACGACCTTTGACTTTCTGATCCTTTCAAAACTTTCTCTGTCTACCCCTATCGCGTCGACAATAGCAAGAATAACCTCTTGAAGATCCGCAAGTTCTTTGATTGCAGCTTCGTCGTTATTATTTTTCAACTCCGTCTCAACCTCTGCCAATTCTTCTTTCAATTTAGCAGACAGCTTGTCCATATACGTTTCGTCATCCATAACTTCAACAATGCATTTCTTACCCGATTTTTCAATGATTTCGGGAATTTTATCTCTTATTAATTTATCGTATTTTATTGATTTCATATTTAGTTTAATATCAAACTTATAACTTTTTTATATTTACAATGATTTATTTTCTTTAAATAACTTTAATAAAAACATTTCATTGTCTCAATACAACATTACTACTATTATATATTTAGAAATTAATACAATCAAGGTAGTATTAGACATGCATTTTTGTTAACAAATCTAAAACTGTTGCGCCTGGTTCAAGACTAATAGCTGTATATTTTTCAGAAAGCACTACTGGGACTATTTTACTTTCACTCAAATCGCAATCAAATTCGTCTATTACTTTTATCGCATAAGGCAATATATTATTATAATGCTCAATCTTGCTTTTCTCCGTTTTAAAAATCACTTTATTGTCTTTATTCGGAAAAGGATATGGCAAGTTAAATACGAATGTCTTTCCCTTTTTTGATTTATAAATAAAATCTTGACCATAATAAGTTTCCGCACCAAAAGTAGTGCTTGATGCCGCACGATTAAAGTCAATATATTTATCTCTGAAATCATCCGTCACGCACATTAACGTTGAATTTTTAAGTTTGTTTTTAATCATATCAACGAAGGTACATATATTACCATTATTAACTAACCCGATTATACACAATGGATGTTTCTTTTTATTTATTAATTCTTTGTTAATATCATATATGATCCTCATTATGCTAGAATGTAATGATGCTGGTTGTCCCGCAATGGATAATGTCCCATTTATTATTAAAACCAAATTCTCAAAAGCTGAAAGATAATTGTCTTTATTTGACAATTTTATCGTTCTCAAAATGTGAGCCAAATAGATATGTTTCAAAACAACTTTTAATCTGCCTAAAGCAGCCAGATTAGAAACACCATCTTCCTGTACTGCCTCATAAATTCTTAAACAATCCGATGTAAATATATGAGATTCACAATACGGGCAAAGCTGCTTCTCTTTAATATTCAGCAATGTAATATTTTCTTTACCACATGTTGGGCATTTATGTAAGACTATTTTTTCTTCGTCACATTTATCTTTAAAAGAAGCAAGCCAGAATAGTGTTTCTTTCAACGTATATTCTTTGTCCCCGATTATGGTTTTTATGGAATCAAAAAAATCTTCTAAAGCTAGACGAAAACTATCTTTGGCTGACAATTGTTTTTTATAAGAAACATTACTACATGGCAAAACTGCCATAATTTCTTCTTTTTCTTTCGTTATTTTCGCTATCTTAAACGGATCAACAAAATGATTATTGGATATGGCACTATATTGATTTTTTTGCAATAATGAACTAACTACCTTAACATAGCCAACGTTCGTATACGGCAACTCTTTCCGAATAGAAGCTTCATACATATCACTATCAATCGTTATTATATTATTAGGAAGTTCCGCATAGTTATAGTTTATCGGCGAAAACTCATTAATAATTTCTTCAATTTCCGAATCACTTGGTTCCCTTAAATAATCACATTCTCTAAGGAAATCGTTAACATCCGGATTATCAATTATACGAAAATATGAAGAAGTGTCTAAGTAGCTGTTTTTAGACATTCTCTTTTCTCTCCTCTATTATTTCTTTTGGGTCAAATTTGTCTATTTGAATAGGTATTACAAACGGACTCGACAACGTCTTTACTCTTGAAAAACCAACATCTTGGCTTCTTAACAACGACTGTCTAAAATCCGCAAAATCATAAAATTTAGACAATTCCGCCATTTCTTTTTCACTATTCAAGTGGGATACAAACCAATTTTCCGTATTTGCTAAAATATTTGAATGCACTGACGAAACTTCTTGCGTTGAATAAACTAATGCAATTTTATACTTTGCCCCTTCTTTTGCCAATCTTGGCCAAGTATCGGTAATTTCCATATTCTTTCCTATCAGGTTATGTGCTTCTTCTATGTAGAAAACTATGTTTGAAGGGTCTTTTCCTTCTGTAAATGTTTTCATGGATTGATTAAAGATATGAGCCGCAATTTTCTTGCTTAATCTCTCCCTTAATGTTGCATTACCCACCGATAAGTCTATTATAACGATTTTTCCATAGCATAGGTATTGATATATTTCATTTGCAACCTCGTCAATTCTATCTGGAGTATGATAATTTTGTGCCTCTACAATCAATTTATAGCCATTCATAAACGCGTCATTATCATTTTTTCGACATAAAATGTTTAATAGTACTCTGCACTCCTCCGTTATCCATCCTTTGACGTCCTGATGATCTTTGTTTTTTCTTAAAATTTCAAACCAATATTGAGCTTGTCTTAAAGTTATTCCATCTTTAGGATTAAATGGATTAGGTATTTCTTTATCAATCACCTGTCTTACTTTTTCATTCGCTTCGAATTTAACCTTATAATTTTCAGCTGGTTTAAATCCAGCCACATATAAAATAGTCTTATATAAAGCAATTTTCCTTTCCCATTTTTTTATCTCATTAATATCATCTGGTTTATCGAAAGACAAGTTCATAAACTGTTGAACATCGGCAGCCTTTGACCCTCCAGCCTTTAGGAATTCGCATATAACAGAATACCCTTCTTCTATTTGTTCATAAAAATTATTTAACAATGGTTTGAACCCCGGAGTATTAACCATTCTATATCTAACACATTCACTTTTATATAAATCTGCTATTGAGCCCTCGTCTTGCTTATTCGCATTTGCGTATTCACCATTGATATCAAAAATGATTTGTCCAATTGGCAACTCGCATTTGTCCGATATTTTTTTTACAACAGATACCGTCTGCTTTATCATGTTTGATTTACCTGTTCTTGTCATACCAAGTACTGCGGTTCTACGAGCTAAAAAATCAGATGGCTGTATAGTAAACGGCACCAAATCATTAGGGTTATCACGATTTAATCTATCAGTTGACGTATACCTTACTGTACCGATTTTAAACGGCTCAACTTCTTTTGTTATGCCAAGACTTAAAAATTCTTTTTTCGCTTTTGCTGCTCTCATAGGATCAACATAATTTACTATCGACTTTAACGCGTCCCCTTTAGGCATAAAAACATTTAGTTTCGTTGACATATAAAATGTTTCCAAGTCACTACCAAGAACTAAATTATCGTTTTTCATATAAAACGTTCCAACAACTCTACAAACTAAGCCCCCAAACTGAACCTTGTTTTTGGTAAGCGGATCATAATCACTATTGCCTGACAAGTCGAAAGGATCTTCTTGATTTTGGAAATTATCAATTTTCATCTTTATCATATCGTCATCTTGAGGCAATTTTGAAGATCCAGTGACTCTAAGTAAAATCACTTGCTTATCAATATCCCTTATTTTTCCATAATTTTTAGGATCAAATGGAGCTGCTAATAAAAATGAATTATGTGGAATTCCATTAACTTTTTCTTTCCAAACATCATTCGTCATCACTAATGCTTCTTCGTAATTTATGTTATAAACCCATCCTACGAAGTTTTCCTCTTGAACAAGCTGAGACAATTTATCACAACTATTTAACTTTGCGATTATGTTTTGCATTTTCCACCTCTTTTACCTGATTTGTATTTTTAATTTTGCCTGTTGCTCAGAAGTTAACCATAAATCTCTACTAAGCACTATGATTTCAGAATTTTTACCTTTATTTGCAAGGCTATAATTTAAATCGTATATCTTTTGCTCTCTATCTTTATAGATAGCTTTAACTTCTTCGGTATTGTCATATGTGACCATCCAATCTATTTTTATTTGCTTTATCAATTCCGCTAAAACTTGATGGTCTTCCGGTTTGAAAAAATTAATATAGAGTTCATGTCCTTTTTTATAATAAGGAGGATCAAAATATACAAAGGCATTGCTTTCGTATTCAGGCAATACACTATTTATAAACTCCTTTATTTCCAAATTAAATAAACTAATTTTATCTCTATATTCCCCTATGCGCTTTATTCTTGTTATTAAATCTTCTTTATTAAATCTGACATCTATGGAATATTTCCCGGTTTGATTATATCCGCCTATTGGTCCTGCTTTTAAAATTCCTGACCGATTTGTTCTATTTAAGAAGAAAGTTGCAAACCCTAATTCAAGAATATTTTTAACATTATTATTAAGAAAAATTTTCTTTTGATTATACCATTCTTCAATAGTAATCGGAGTGTCTTTAATTAATTGAATAAATTCTTCATTATAATTTAATACAGAATACCAAAACGCGTATATCGTTGTATCCATATCATTAATTACTATATGACTCACGTTATTGCGCAATAAAAGAGTTAATGCCACTCCGGCTCCCCCTGCAAAGGGTTCTATATATACACCATTTTTTATCTTAGCATTTTCCATTATTGCATTTACCAAAGGAGCTATTTTAGTTTTTCCTCCAGGGTAACGCAATGGCGAATAATTCATAAAAGACACCTCTTTCCCCATAATATCTACCTTACATAGATTTCAATTCAGTTGAATTTATGTAGTTATTACCGTCTAAATCAGTCAAAATTATTTCTATACTCGGATTTTCGTTCAGTCTCAAATTATTCTTGATTATTTGCTCAAGTTTTTCACTTAACTCAAATATTATCACCTTGGATGACTGCGTCGACCTTAAAATACTAAATGGCGAATCTTTAATATTCATTATGGAAGTAGTATACCATTCACTATAATTCTCAATAAACAATATTTCTATCGATATATTACATGTTTTTGTTTTGATTAACAATTTCCCACTATCAATTGACAAGTTCATATTTGTATTGTTAATTAAACCTATTTTTAATCCCCATAAAAACTTTTTTTCTATGCCGTTTTTTAATGTCACCTTATAAAAAACATTATCTAGGTTTAATTTTATTTGGTTTCGAGCGTCATATATTACATCGAGATCAGCACGTGAAGCAATAAAATTATTCGCACTTTTTCTAATGTAAATTTCTCCTCGTCTTAATAATGTTGCTCCATTTCTCGCAAAATCTTTCTTTATCATATATGGTCTATTTGTGTTGGTTTTTCTTATACATATATAAGCCATATCTGTATTTTTATATTTAAACTTATCAATAGTAAAATCTATAAAAGGTTCCACATTTTCATTTAGCAATTGAACATAGTTGGAAATATCTTCAATTTTATCATAATCTATGTTGTTAAAAATATAGTCTTTATTATCAAAGCCGAATATTATATATTTATCCTCTTCTATGCAACAATTTGCAAATGAAACAATATCTTTAATCATATCAGATTTACATTCTTTTGCATAAAATTGCAATTTGAAATCTACTGATTCCGTTTCTTTTCTATCTTCAATTAATCTAATAATTTTTTCCATATCAAAGTGTTTTTCTTATTTACTTTAGTTTTTTTTAAATACATATCAAATAAAATAGTATTAATGTTTCGTCCTTCTCATTTCTTACTTTTTTACATTCCCCATTGATTTAATATTTTTTGTACTTGTCGTGTCACCGATTTAAAAATCCTCTTTTACAATATTTATATAACTTTATTCATTAGGCATATTAAATCATTAGTGGGTAAGTACTTTTTCTTTGTTTTTTCGGCTGCTTTCCGAATTTATAGCTTGATTAAAAAAACTTTCACAAAATCTATAAACTGTCTCGGAATAGGCGCCTATTTTGTCGTATCTTCTTTCATTTTTCAATAAAAATCTAAAAACTTTCACAATATTACCCCTTCTGTATAGTTTACTTTAAATTATAATATTTTTTAATATATAAGTCAATATGTTACGAACATCGCATAAAAGTTGTCTACAAACATATCATTTTTTTAAGAATAAACCAAAATGAAATTTTAATCTCCTGTTTGATTAATGTACAATTATATCTCTAAAAGGATATTTGTCTTGACCAATGCGGCAGGTTGCGATCAGATAGTTTCTGTCGCTGGTCCACTCACGAAGTCCGTGGTAATAAAGCCACTTGTTGGCGTCGTCAATGTAAAACGGGATCAGGTTTTGCTCGAGGCAATGTTTGAAGGCTATGAGGCGGCCTATTCTGCCGTTGCCGTCCTGGAACGGATGGATTGTTTCAAAGCGATAGTGGAATTCGACTATATCTTCAAAAGTTACTTTTTTGAGAGAATTATACCATGCAATCAGGTCTTTCATCTCTTTGGCAACTTCGGTCGGCTTTGACGTTTCGATTCCACCTACGGTGTTGGGCAAGGTCTTGTATTTTCCCAAGCCGTATATTTTTGCGTGCTCGGTGCCTTCTTTTAAGAGTCTTTGCAATGTCAAAATAAAGTCTTCAGACATATCTTCAGTCGCGTGCTCGATGACGTAGTCGATACATCTGAAATGATTGTTGGTTTCTATAATATCGTCGATCTGAACGTCGGACGACAATACTCCTATCGTTTTGGTTTCAAAAATGTAACGGGTTTGCTCTTCGGTAAGTTTGCTGCCCTCGATATGGTTGGAATTATAGGTTAGCTTGATCTGCGTTTCGTGATATAAACCGCCGCTCAATTTCAAGCGCATTTCCTTACGCAGCGTATCGAGTATTTCGTTAGACCTAGTGATCTCGCTGCAATCTGCGCTCAGATACTCGGCAATTCTCTTCACGACCTTATCGTTGATGTCTTCGCCTTTGCCGATTTTTGCAATAGTTCTGGACGAGATGCCGATTTCAGCACAAAGCGCAGACTTCGTCAATCCTTTCTTTTTCAGCAGATCTTTTAATTTAGCCTGATCGATAATCATATTTCACCCTAAAAACAAATCTTTACTTG
>CALUVP010000013.1 GCA_944324215.1 Candidatus Gastranaerophilales bacterium
AGAACGTTCTCCTCTGCTTGATTGTTCAATTACTACAGGTACAAAACTCATTTTCAAAATTTCCTTTCTTATTTAAGTATAAAAGACAATAACATTATACATTACACATTTCTTTAAACAAATAATCAGTTTGTATGATATTATCGTGTTTATTGGGTTAAGTTTATTATAGCACAAAAGCTTCCGATTGGAAGCTTTTATCTTATTCTTATTATTCTTCAACTTCAAACATGTCTTTACCGACAGAGCATAAAGGACAAACCCAATCTTCTGGCAAATCTTCAAATGAAGTTCCCGGGTTGATACCATTATCAGGATCTCCTACTGCCGGATCGTAAATGTAGTGGCACACTGTACATACGTATTTTTGCATTATTATTTCCTCCTTAATCTTATAATACTAAACTTTTAAAGAATTTGCTATTGTATTTACAACATTATCCATCTGTTCTATTTGTTCACTCTTCAATGTAGATTTAATACAAATTGAATCATCAAGAATTACGGAACCTTTGAGCTTTTCAAGCATCGTTCTAATTTGCCCGCCGCATGCCGGAGCCCAAGTACCGTTCTGTATTATAACATAATTTCTATTCTGGAGATTATGTGCAACCAATGTGTGAAGGAATGTTTCCATCGATTCAAAAATACCTGCATTATAGGTTGTCGTTGCAAGAATTATGTGAGAGCATCTGAAAGCCTCTGACAAAACAAATGAAGGATGTGACATTGATACATCAAACATTTTTATATTTCTTACACCTTTTTCGGCTAACTTTGATGCCAAAAGATTTACTGCACTCTCCGTTCCGCCATATACTGATGAATAAGCAACTAATACAGAGTTCTCTTCCGGAGTATAGCTTGACCATTTATCATATTTTTCTACAAACAGACTTATATTTTTTCTTATTAATAAACCGTGAAGCGGGCAAAGCATTTTTACATCCAAAGCGGAAACTTTTTTCAAAAGCATTTGGACCTGCAATCCATATTTTCCAACAATATTCGTATAATATCTACGAGCCTCATCAAGATAGTCTCTTTCCCAATCAACTTCATCATCAAAAAGATTACCGTTTATTGCGCCAAAAGTTCCAAAAGCATCTGCTGTAAACAAAATTTTATCCGATTTATCATAAGTTACCATAACTTCTGGCCAATGAACCATAGGAGCCATTATAAATTGTAATTCGTGCTTACCACAATTTAGTGTATCACCTTCTTTCACAACAATTACACGAGAGTCTACCTCAAAATCAAAAAACTGTTTTATCATTCCTACCGTTTTTTGAGAACACACAATTTTTACATTGGGATGACTCTTTATAACTTCACCTAAAAGAGCACAGTGATCTGGTTCCATATGCTGTACAACTACATAATCAAGAGTTCTTCCGCCTAGAGCATAATCTAAATTCTCGTAAAACTGCTCCGCACATACTTTATCCACCGTATCAAAAAGGACTGTCTTCTCATCTTTCAATAAATATGAATTATATGACATTCCGTTTTTTACAGGGTAAGCACTCTCAAAAAGAGATAACTTTCTATCAGAACATCCTAAATAAATCAAACTTTCAGTTATATTCCTAATATTGTACATACTCTAATCTCCTCATACACATGCCAATTGTAGCAAAACTGATTTTATTTTGCAAAACTTCTATTGCTTAATATTTCTTTATATTTAAGGCAAATTTTGAGTTGAATCGGTTTTAAAAGCAATAGAAAGGTTATATGTGTATATGTCTATAAAATGTACGCGTTTTTTACACGCAAAACCATTAAAAAAAATAAACTTATTAGATAAAATCAAGTCTAATCAGAGCTTAAAGAGGAAACAATCTTCTCTAACAGAAGATGTTGTAACGATTTCTGCGCAAGATAGAAAAATATTAACAAAGGCAAATTTTTCACAAGATGAAACTAGTATTAGCTATGAAGATAGTATTTTCGGTAAACGAAAACCAAGTATTAATATTATAAAGTCTTTATCACGCTATTTTTCTTATATGTTTTGCAAAAAAGTTTCTATTGAAAATACCGTGGATAAAATGAATTCTTATCAAAAATTAAGCTATATTACAGATCCAAAAGAATTTTGTCAAAAAGCTTTCCAACAAATAAAAAAAGATTTTGGGTATGAAAGCATTGATATTCCTTTAGTATTTAGAGAATCTAAAACTTGCGATGCAGGATGGAACTTGGCAAATTGTGTTATCGAAATTTACACCGATATTTCTTCACCTCTTAATGGATTAAAAAAAGCTGATATCATTGAAAATTTAATACATGAATTTAGACTGTTAGACAGACAGAAATGTCTTATAGAACTTCCTCTGAAAAATTTTTAAATGCTATTGAAGAAAATTTTCCTAGAAGAGTTGTCGGGAATTTATTAGAACTGCCTCAGGAAACACTGGCGAAAATAGCAAAAAGCTCTGGCATATCACTGGAAGATTTAAAAAAAATATTAATGGATTGTGGATCGAGGGAAAAAGTAGATTTTAAAATATCCTCTGATGACAGAAATGGAATAATATTTGACAAAAAAAATGCAAAAAAGAACCTAGACAGAGTTTTCGGACAACTAAAACCTTTCAGAAAAGGGTCTGTGAAATACCAAAGAGGTTTGAATTATATAGAAGGTGAAAGAAGCTACATACCATATTCTATTGATAAAGATAGGTATAAAAGCGGAATATTAGAAAAAGAAGCCTTTAATAGTGAGAAAGAATGGCGTTCTATTTTGAAACTTACTGATTTATGAAATTTAAACATAGCCTATATATGGAAGATTTCGGTAAAAACCATCATAATCAAGCCCATACCCTACAAGAAACTTATCATCAACTTCTAAACCATAATAATCTGGATCTATATCTACTTCACGTTTTATTTTTTTGTCCAACAATGAACAAAATCTCAAAGACTTTGTCCTAAAATTATGATTTATGAAATCTACCAAAAATTTTGCAGTATGCCCAGTATCAATAATATCTTCGACTATCAAGACATTTTTACCATTCAAATCAGGTAGCGAAATATCTACAGTGTTGACTTTTCCAGATGAAGTAAATCCGGAACCATAACTCGATAAACGGATAAATTCCATACTAAGAGGCATCTTCAAATGTTTTGATAAATCTACCATAAACATTACAGCACCTTTTAATACACAGACAAGAAAAAGTTCTTCTTTTCCATAATCATTATTTATTCTTTCTCCTAGCTTTTTTATTGCGTCTTTAATAATTTCTTCTGAAAATAATAATTTTAGATCTTTTTCTGTTATCATAAAACCACCATAACCTACTTTAGCTCTATTACATGAGTCGGCCTATCTTTTACGGAAATTTTGTTACTTAATCCTACACCCACTACCCATAAAACCTCTTCTTCTGTACATAAAAGAATCAAAGTATCTCTTACGTGTCTTGGAACACCCTTTGAATTCAAATATTTTTTTAATTTCATTGAACCTGTCATACCAAAAGGACTTATTATATCTCCATCTCGTCTTGTCCTTATTGTTAGCGGGAATTTTATATTTGTTAAATCTACATAGGCGAAACTCGATGTAGAATCTGGAAATACAAATAAATCCTTGTCTGAAAACTTCTTTATTTCAAAAATTCTATTCGTGTATGAATACTTTCCCTCACCTTCGATATCCAACTCTATCATTTTTTGTAATTCATTTTGTAAATCTTTTTTTGCAGGAATAACCTCTATAATCTTTTCATCAGCATACAACCACTGTGCTGTGGCAAGAGATTTTGTACTTCCGTTTCTTTGTTGAATGTTATCTTCTATGAAATCAAATATTTCACAAACTTTTTTATAGTCATAGTCAAGACTCAAACTTTGTATAAATTCGTGTAAGATTCTCATTTTAACAGGTTTTGAAAGTTCTTGATACTCTTTTGCATCAATCTTTCCTGTTTCCTTTAAAACTCTTGATTTTATTGGAGTTAAATACTCTTCGATAATATCATTATCACTTTTTGCAATTTCTGATAATGTATTTACAGCATCTTTAATATTAACATTTATCTTTTCCAATGAAGGAATTACGTTCAAACGCAAGTAATTTCTATTATACACAGTATTAGAATTCGATGAATCATTGTTTGGTGACAGGTTTTTATAATTACAATAATCAAGAATTTCTGAACGCTTTACTTTTAATAACGGTCTATAAAAGCAATCTCTTTTTTCAGAAATTCCTCTTAACCCCATAATACCTGTACCTTTAATAATTCGATATAAGACTGTTTCTGCATTATCATCATAATTGTGAGCAGTAAAGACTGCATCTGCATCATATTCATCCATAGCTTCTTCGAAAAATTCATATCTAGCAATTCTTGCATCATTTTCTGTTTTTTTTATATTACCCTGAGCTGTTTTTGTATAAAATTCAAACCCTTTTGAACTTGCAAAAATTCTGCAGACCTCTTGTTCCTTCAAAGCCTCTTCACCGCGCCAATTATGGTTAAAATGAGCTGCTATAACATTTAAATCATAAAATTCCGATAAGCTTCTTATATCCGCGAGAACGTCTAAAAGGCACATAGAATCGTACCCTCCGGAAAAACCAACCACAATTGTCTTATCTTGTAAATTATATTTCTTTAAAAAATCAATAACTTTTGAGACAATTTCACGCATTTTTCTACTCTATTTATTCAAATTTTTACTTATGCTCTGAATTCCATGCTTAATTTCTACAGCATCAACACCCAATTGATTTAAAGCCTTCATTGCCAATGAATCTGACTCTTCTATGATTGCTAAAAGTATATCTACAGCTTCTATTTTTTGTTTATTGGATTTTTTAGCAGATAGCCAAGCCTTTTCTAAGACCTTTTTTGCTCTCTTTGTAAAAGTTATTTCTTTGTCAAAATATTCATTTCCGTAGCCAACAAGATTTTCAACAACAATTCTTGCATCTTTCATTGTAATTTCAAGATCATTAAGAACCTCAAAGGCTACACTTGTACCTTCCGCAATTATACCCAATAAGAACATTTCCGTTCCTACAACATTACGTCCGATTCTTCTCGCCTCTTCCTTTGCTAATTTCATTACAGTGAGTGATTCAGGCATTTGCTTTTCTATTGGGCGCAAAATATCCTCTGAAAGCTTTTCTGAATTTATTCCCAGAGAGTTTATAATATCATAAGCCAACCCGCGTTTTATTTTCAAAATACTCAGCACAATGTGTTCCGGAGTAATTACAGAAGATCCAAGTTCTTTTGCTAACTGTAGGGCTGAATTCATGACAAGAAATGCATTTGGAGTAAATATAATCTTCTTATCAGCATATTCTGATGAGCGAGATTTTTGCTCTGATAACTTTTGCTCAAAATTCGTTATGTCTAAACCATATCTATGAATTGTATTGACTAAATCACTATCTGATGACTCCAAAATAGACGACATAATCTGTTCTGTCCCCAAAATTTCATACCCTGCTGCTGAAAGCTTAGAAACAGCCCTGTCAAAAACATCTGCTAAAGCTTCACCTTCATATACAGACTCAAAAGAGGCGTTTTTATCATCATCCTCTTCTGCTTCAGGATGTTCCAAGCGTTTTATCTTTTTTTGTACAAGCTTTGTCAGTATATCTTTTGAGTTGTATATGTCAAAATTAAAACTTGATAAAATCTCTTGAATATTAGAATTCTTCTCTGTTATAACTGTTAGAAAAAGGTGCTCAAAAAGAATATTTGTATTTCCTGATTTTGCAGCTAAATCTAGTGTGTGTTTCAATATGTCCTTAAAAGAATGGCTAAAAGGAATATTGCTTATGTGTTTCTGTGATTCATTTACACACTTTCTAACCTTTTCCGCTGCAATATCATAGGTAACGTTATACATTCTAAACAGCTTTAAAGAAACCCCTTTTGCGTCTTTTATAAGAGCCAACAGCAAATGTTCTGGAATGACTTCTTCGCACCCCATTTCCCTTGCAATATTTTGAGCCTCACATACTACATTTACCGCTTTCTCTGTAAAACGTTCAAACAAATTTATTCACCCTCTTCATCATCTAATGATTCTATATATTCACAGACGCGTTTAAACTCATCATCATCTTCTATATTTTGGAAATACCCTTCTTCACCTTCTTCGATATACTCCATAACAATAACCTCTGAATTTTCATCATTCTCATCTTCTGTTAATGGTAAAAGTAAGGCATAAGTTTTATCCTCAAAATCCACTACATCATAGATTTCACACTTTATAAGTTTACCATCTTCACCAAAAATTTCTACATACTGTTGTTCTGTTTCTTGAATTTCTTCACTCATAATCATTTCCCTAGATACTGTTCTAATATTATACAAGCACTTTCTATATCTACAAGTCCTTTGTTTTTGCGAAAATCGACTTTGCGTTCTTTCAGTCTTTCCTCAGCTTCTTCTGAAGTTAATCGTTCATCTTCCAATATTATATCAAAACCAAACAATTTTTGTGAAAAATCTATACAATTTTGAGCCTGAAACCCCAAAGACCCGTCCATATTGACTGGAACACCTACTACTATTTTCTCTACCCTATTTTCTTTAGCAATTTTAAAAATCTCTTCAATAGCTTTCTCTTCCGGTTCCCTTTGTATACAGACATAGGGAACTGCGATTACTTGCAAATAATCGCTAAGAGCAATGCCAATTCGTTTTGTTCCAACATCTAATGCCATTACTTTATGCATTATCAACCCACCTTGCCTCAATACTTGAGATAATCATGTCTAATTGTAACAATTTAAAGTCTTCTACTTTCTCCTGAGTCTTCTTCTCAAATATATTTGAAGTTTTTCGTTTATTTTTTAATAAATAGCGTTTCCCTACATAATATTCATATATACTCTTTCTCAATATATTAGATAAGAAATTATAATTCGAACCCAAGGAATAAAAAATTTCTGCAAACTCTTTATCACCTTTCAACATCCTCAAATACGCAGCTATATTAAAGGTAATAAGTTTATACGCAAGTTCTTTTGCATCATATATGCTATCATAATTATCTGCTATAAATTTATCCAAATCTACACTAAAATTATTCCCCTTGAATTCTGCTGAAAGCTTATCTATAAATTTTTTAAAATTTTCTGATGTTATTTCATCATAAAACCAACTTTGAACATATTCACTTAAACAAAGCTTATCAATATCTTTTTGGTTCAATTCTTTCTTCTCTACATATAAAGAAGGTCTTTCAGCTTCTACATCTAACAAAATACTTTGCCAGCAAATGTATTCATATGGAATAGTTTCATTATTTTGATAAGAACTCTCTTCTGCCTGATTAAACAAATACTTTGCAATCCCCGCATTAATTTCATATTTTTCTTGATAGTTATAAAATTTGTCAACTATTTTATAAAAATCTTGTTCTGACATAGAATTAAAACCAAACGAATCAAGAATTCCGTACCTTGGATTTACTACAACTGCAAGAAATTGTAGTGTTCTATTTGCCCTTATCCTAGAAAATATAATAGCAACATTACCGTGACCGTCAGGGAAAGAAGTATATATCTTATATGGTTTAGATTCTTTTAGTATTCCTCTATAAAATTCTTCAGTATTATCAACCCTTACTCCGGACATTTTTAACTCCGATAGAGCCTTATTGACTTTTGTTTTCATATCATCAGAAACATACTTTAACACATTATCTAACGCATGATAAGCAAGTTGAGATTTCGTCCTCGCTAATACATCTAATGCAACATAACCCACTTCAGAATCTAAATAATATAAAAATACCGGAATCAATATGTTTGCTAAAGCATCATAAGCATAGTCATCCTCTAAAGACTTAATCAAAAGAATTTTATCGCTATCACTTATCGCATTCAAAAAATCCATAAAATCAATTTGTGCTTCAGGATTCATTATAGCTGTATCTAAAAGTTGTTTGGTTTCTTTGTTTATTAACTCATTAAATTTTTCAAAATAACCACTTATGACATCATAGTCTACCTTATTTCCCAAATCCTTAAGCATATTAAAAGCTATCATTTTTATGTGATCATTGTATTCAGGAGCTTTAATAATATTCCATAATTCATTATTTAAAGTCTCTTTATCAATAAGCTCCATAAGCAACCAGCATATCAAAACAGCTTTCTGCTCATTCGCGCTAACAAGTTCTCTTATTAAAACTTCAAGCACCGTTTTCTTATCTTCTATGTATTTCAAATCAGTAACCAAAGATGCTTGCGGTTGACTTGATGTCATTAAAGCTGTTAAAGTAGCCAAAATCTCTGCTTTTATCTGGATTTTATTCATAAAGCCTCTTTCTAATAAACGGAACACTAAGGTTCAAAATTATTTTTACGCTCAAAAATGATTATTCTCTATTTTCTCCTTTTATTTATCTCTTACCCCTTGCATTTACCCCAGAAGGTGTCTAATATTTTTTGAGCGTCACTGGAAAGCATTCTATCATTTAATATAAGGTATTGAACAGCAATCATTGTACATTCAGAACAAATATTTACCCCCGGGCCTTTCACCATCTTAATCACCTCAGTATTAGGTCTTCCGCAAAAACTACAATAAACTGGCTCTTGTATTTCCTCATGACTGTGCTTCTGCTCAATTTCTTGCTGCTTATTCTTGTTTCTTCTACCGAGTTTTATAACCTTATCATCTGACATAACAACTCTCCTCTTTTACTGATTGTAACTTAAAAAAAAGGTTTACGCAAGAAACAAATCTTGTAATCTGTTCTTATAAGCTTCTGTTTCTATTTTGTTATTATTACTTGGTTTTAACCCATAATTATGAACTTTTGTAACAATATTTTTAAAAAACCTAAAGTTTAAAAAAAAAATGCCGTAATAGAAGGTATAGAACATACGAAAAGGAAAAAGGAGAACACAATTATGGGAATGTCAGCGTCACAAGCAAGATTGTTAAGTTTACAAGCCAGACAATCAAACCTTGAATATCAAGGTCAACAAATTAACCAAGCAAGAACTGTATTATCACAACAGGCAACAGCATTGTACAATAGCTTGCTTTCAATGACAGTTCCAACACCTCCTTCTACGACAGATTTTCAAACTATTGAATACTCCGGTACAATGGGAGCTTCTACATTCACCCTTGGTACTATTACCCCTGAGGAGAGCGGTGATACATATAACGTAGAGATAAAATATGAAAAAAATGGTGCTGCTGTAAAAGGTGGAAGCTACATGTCAGTCGGTTCTTATGCAGAATCTCCAACAATTACTGTTTCTCCCGTATCAGTTGATCCTGTTAAAACAGTTTCTGTAATACAAAGAGGAGATGAATTACAGAGCGATGAACTTAGCAATTACAGTAACAGCACTAACGTCATGCACTACGTTACCGGACCTCAAAGTGGAGTTAATAAGTACTATTACTATGATACCACTGGTAAAGGGTTTGTTGAAACCAGTAGCTATGATGATGCTAAAAGTAATGCTTCTGATGGAACTGTTTATATTTCAACAACAATAGGTGCTTTGAATAAAAACGACTATGATTGGGATAGCGATGATACTATTGACTATGTTTATGACCCAAGTAAAACCAATGAATACACTACAGGGGGTATAACTGAGGCAGAATTTCTCAATGGAACATATTATGATGCCAACGGTAACGTTTTAACAATAGATAAATTAAACAAAGCAGGCACAGATGCCAATGGCAATACACTATACAACTTGTCAGGAGCTTACAAAAAAGATCCTTATGGCTCATCTGAAATTCCTAACGTTAACTATAACGCTAATGAAGCAAATAAAGGAACAACTGTCGGCGGTAACCAAGTATATGATATTACAAAGGAAAAATTAGGCTCACAGTATGATGGTGCAATGCTTGCTATTGCAAATTCTTATCCTGAATACAAGAATGCTGATGGAACACCTAATGCAGAAGCAATTGCAAAAGATTTCCAAGTATTTTTCCAAACGAACGATGCAAATACTAATGTTCCATACTTTGTAAGAAGGGAACAAGTATCTCAACAAGGTCAAATAGCTTCAGGAACAGGGCAAGGTCAGGTAGAAGTATTCTCTCTTGAAGCTAATGGTACTTACACAGATGCAGTACAAACTGAAAATTGTAAGCTGCAGTTTGATACATCAGGCAGAATAAGCTCTATTGGTATACCACTAAAAGGTGAAGATGGTAATTACTTAATTGACGATAACGGAGAGATTAGATATAACTTCATAGACTTGGAAGCAGCAACAGTAACCGATGAAGATGCTTATAAAGATGCTTATGCAGAATATGAATATGAAACATACTTATATGACCAGAAAAACAAAGAAATAAACGCAAAAACTGAAATCATACAACAAGAAGATAGAAACTTGGAGTTAAAACTACAAAGACTTGATAATGAAAGAACTCAGATTACGACAGAAATCGAAGCTGTAGAAAAAGTTATCAATGATAACATTGAAGCTTCTTATAAATCATTCTCAGGCTAAGTTCTATAAACCTAAACTATTAGTAGGAACATCTGGATAAGCAATAATTTCAATAAAAATACAAATGTTCCTCTCCAAAACAAAAAAAAAAAATTAATCCTCCTTCCTTTTTCCTAATGTTTTTATTCTAGTCGAATATGAATCGAGAGCCCCTCTTCGGGGCTCTCGATTTGTTTGATCATTTTTTTAAGACACTATCACCGGAAATTTTTTCTCCACTAATATTGTATCTTGCGGTTTCTGTCTTCATCAAATGATTATCTACTAGAGAAAATGATTCTAAACTTAAAGTATTTATACCTGAAAAAGAATTCTCTGAAAGTCTTATTGTAATTGTGTCTGTTAACATTTTATTATCATAAGGAGCTTTCTTTGAAAAAACTATCACATTACCCTCTACTGATTTTAGGGAGACCTCAGCTTTTGCGCCACTAAAAGGATTTGTTAGTGTTATTTTATCGCCTACACGCGATAGAGTCCAAAAATCTACGCTTTGAGGTTTAAAAGTTCCATAGCTGTTCGTATCGTCTAATTTAGCATTAACTCTCCAGCTTCCAAATAATGCCTTAGGAACATCATTTATAGAGACACCTGCTTGCAATGTGTACTCCTCTGATAACACAATCGGACAAAATATTAATATAAAAACCAGTAACAAAAATTTTTTCACAGTATTCATTATAACAATTTTTAAAGAAATGTCACCCTCCTTTTTTTTATGATATTCTATTATTATATTTACACGAGCGAGGGATTATAAAATATGACAAATACTAAAACTAGAATTGAAGATTTACCTACAGTTTATGATGCTAAATCAACAGAAGAAGAAATGTACAAGTTTTGGGAAGACGGAAAGTTTTTCAGAGCCGATGCACACTCTGACAAACCGCCTTTTACAATTGTCATACCGCCTCCAAATGTTACCGGTGTATTACACATGGGCCACGCTCTTGATGGAACTCTGCAAGATATTTTAACTCGTTATCACAGAATGAGCGGTTACGAAGCTTTATGGCTTCCTGGGACTGACCACGCAGGAATTGCCACTCAAGCTGTTGTTGAAAAACAACTAAGAAAAGAAGGCTTAACAAGACATGATTTGGGTAGAGAAGAATTCCTTAAACATACTTGGGAGTGGGCTAACGAGCATAAATCTGCTATTTTAAACCAATTTAAGAGACTAGGTGCTTCTTTTGACCGTTCAAGAGAAAGATTTACTTTTGATGAAGGTTGTTCAGAAGCCGTAAAAGAAGTTTTTGTAACCTTATATAATAAAGGTCTTATCTATAAAGGTGCGTATATTGTAAACTGGTGTCCTAGATGCCAAAGTGCAATTTCTGATATCGAAACAGAATACGAAACAGAGCAGGGACATTTGTGGGAAATTTCTTATCCGCTCGTAGGAGAACCGGGAGCAATTATCGTTGCAACAACAAGGCCTGAAACAATCTTCGGCGATGTTGCAATTGCAGTTCACCCATCAGACAAGAAATATTCGGAACTTATCGGAAAAACAGTTATGATTCCACTTTCAGGAAGAAGAATCCCGATTATTGCAGATGAATATGTAGACAAGTCTTTTGGAACAGGTGCCGTAAAAATTACTCCTGCACACGATCCTAATGATTATGAAGTAGGGAAACGTCATAACTTCTCACCAATTTGGGTTATTGATGAAGAAGGTAAGATGAAAGCTTGTGCAGAAGTTCCGCCTGATTACCAAGGCTTAGACAGATATGAAGCTCGTAAGAAAGTAGTTGACATGCTTAGCTACAACAACTTCTTACTAAGAGTTAAGGATCACGAGCATAATGTTGGTAAATGTCAAAGGTGTAATACAACAATAGAACCTCTTCTTTCTGAGCAATGGTTTGTTAAAATGGCACCTTTAGCAAAAGAAGCTATTGCTGCAGTAAAAGACGGCAGAATTAAGTTTATACCTGAAAGATGGGAAAAGAATTATCTCGGCTGGATGGAAAACATTCGTGACTGGTGTATTTCAAGGCAACTATGGTGGGGACATCAGATTCCTGCATATTACCACAAAACAACCGGCGAAATGGTTGTAGC
>CALUVP010000014.1 GCA_944324215.1 Candidatus Gastranaerophilales bacterium
AGAAGAATATATAACAATATCCTCCTTATCCTTCCTCTGAATAGTAAGAGGAAGCTCAAACCCTTTAATACCTACCTTTTGAATCTCTACACCGCGTGTATCAGATTGATTCTGAACATCTTTCATTTATTATATTTCTACTCCCTCAAAGCTTTTTTGTTCAAGCGCGATAAGAAGTTTTAATGCGGCGACTCTCTGAACCTTAGGCGGAGCGTTACGCAGCAGCTCTACTGCTTTTAACATCATCGGATCATTATCATACCAGCGGTTTCCTTTACCCTGATAAGTGTTTATAATATCGTAAACATGTTCTATAACTTCGCCTGCTACCTGTTCCTGAAGCTGGAGCATAAATTCTGCCGCCTCGGTTTTTGTATCATCAGGAGAAAGTCTCAATAGCTCTAAAGCCTCTTTCAAAATCGGGTCTCTGTCATACCAGCGTTTGTTTATCATTTTTTCCTCGCATTCTCATTAATATTATTGTATTATAAAATATGTTATATTAAAAGGGTATTGAATTATGAAAGTTTTACTGATTAATGGTGCAAATCTAAATATGTTAGGGCAAAGAGAACCTGAAAAATACGGTTCCACAACTCTTTCTGACATTGAACAATCCGTAATCGAAAGAGGTAAGGTTTTTGGTGCAGAAGTTGATGTTTGGCAGAGCAATCACGAAGGCGAAATCGTCGATAAAATACAGTCTGCAAAAGGAGTTTATGACGGGATTTTAATCAATGCCGGCGGATACACTCATACAAGTGTTGTTATTCGCGATGCAATTTCCGCTATAAAAATTCCTACTGTTGAAATTCATATGACAAATATCCATGCCAGAGAAGAATTTCGACACACGTCTTTACTCTCAGGAGTTTGTATTGCTCAGGTGGTAGGTTTCAAGGAACTAAGTTACATTCTTGCCTTGGAAGGACTTGTTGATTTTCTAAAAAAGAATTCTTAAAAAGAAGCTTCCCTTAAAAAGGGAAGTTTTTTTAATTCTCTTTTTCTCTCTCTTTTTTAATCTAACTTTCATTAATGTCGTATGTATTTATAAAGTATAAATAAAACCCTCAATTTCAATTGCAGGATTTTTCTTTACATAAGTTTACATTATCTATTAACTATCATTTTCCAAGCTTTTCTAGGGCACACTGCAGTACAAATTCCACACCCGATACATTTTTCCTCCTCGGAAACATAATTTGATAAATCTTTTTTTATAGCATTCTGCGGACAATTTTTTAAGCATAAATCACAGCTAACACACAAGTCTTTATCCCAAATAGGCTTTCTTAATCTTGCTTTTCCAACTTCTGCAAGACCATACACATCTCCGTTGTCATCAACTAAATCGCCAAAAAGTCCGTCACTAAACCATTCATTTTTTATAAAATCTTTGACCGGCAACCTTTTCTTCTTTAACTCTTTAGGAATCGGGATAATTTTTGTCCACTCAGAAAAATCCAATAACTTATTTTTCAAATCTAATCTGTCAATCTCTTTCAAGAATTCCGGCATTCCTGACATCAAGAAATCTTTGTCAAACTTATCCAAAGGGACTTGCTCAACAGAAGGCGAAAGCCCTTTCACATTTCCCCTTACATAAACAACTCCGCCAACCATTCCAACGCAAGAACGTTCCCCTAAAACAGAATTTAATTCTTCGCAATCGTACCCGCATACAACTGCTATTCCGCCGCCCATAAATTCAAAACTGAAAGAGCCCGTATTTTTGAGAACCCAAAATTGCGGAGATTCAAATTTCGGGTCATGCTTCATCAAAGCACCTGATCGAGTACCAACTCTTCCTGCGACAAATATTTTTCCTCCAGCCGCACAATGTGCTGCCGTATCTCCGGCATCACCTTTTACAATAATTTCTGCACCAGAATTAAGCCAACCCACATCCGCAGGAGCTGAGCCTTCTACAACAATTTTTGTTCCGTCCATTGCCATTGCCCCAACCCTTTGCCCTGGATTGGTCACACGGAAATATAGTGAGTTTTCAACTTCTGACCACAAGGCCCCACCGATATCATGCTGTCCACAAGCTTCTATTTCAAAATCCGTATGACCTTCTTCAATTTTCTTGTATATGATTTGAAGAAGCTCTTGCGTTGACATTCTGTTATTATTTTTTAATGTTTTTATCTTTATCATTCTATTCTTTCACTTTTCTTAGCAAGCGTATTGGATATCTATACGATTAGATATGTGCTTATCTACAGTAATTAAGGCATCAGACCTTCCGACTGGAAGCGATGAACAACCAATCGGAGCCATGAGTTTTTTCAATTCAATATCAGTTGCCAAAATATAATTTACAAGATTTTGTGCAACCTTATCAACATCAAGTCTTTTTACAAGATTTTCATTTTGAGCAGCAATACCTGCCGGACAAAGCCCTGTATTACATGCGTTACACCTTCCAGTATCACTTCCTATACAGCCTGCAATTTCCATAAGCATCCTACCTGTAAATACACCATTTGCCCCAAGACAAATAAGCTTAAATGCGTCAGCCGCAAAGCTTCCTGTCTGTCCTAATCCTCCGCCTGCAAAAAGAGGAATTTCTCCCTGACGTCCCTGATGTACTGCCGCCAAGTAACAATCTCTTAATTTTGAAGTGATAGGATGACCGGTATGGTTTAACGATATTTCATGTGCTGCCCCAGTACCTGCAGCCAAACCATCTAAGAAAAATCCACCTACTATATTATATGGGTCTCTCAAAAGATTGTTATAAACAGAAACACTTGTTACAGAAGCTGCAACCTTGATTGCAACAGGTACCTTAAATTTGAAAGCCGCATTCATAGATAAAAACATTTTTTGAACGCTTTCCTCTATTGAATACAAACCCTGATGTGTCGGAGGTGATAATAAATCAGCTTTTGGAACTCCTCTGATTTCCTGAACATATTTTGCAACTTTACTTGCGAGTAAAAGTCCTCCGTCACCGGGTTTTGCACCTTGCCCTATTTTTATTAAAATTCCAGCAGGATCTTCTGTCATATCAGGCATCGCTTTTATTATTCTGTTCCAGCCAAAATGACCTGATGCAATTTGCAAAATCATATATTTTACATATTTTGATTTTAAAAGTTTAGTCGGAATTCCGCCTTCTCCGGTACACATGCGGATTGGAATTCCCATAACCTCATTCAAATAAGCGGTAGCTATTGCCATAGCTTCCCACATTCTCCAAGATACAGCACCTATTGACATATCCCCAAAAATTATTGGATAAATCCATCTGTTTGGCGGAAGCTGGGTTGTTTCTATTATATTGCCATCTTTTACACCGAAATTTAATTTATCCGCTTTTAAAACCCTGCCAAAAGGAGTTCTAAGCTCAAAAGTATGCCTTTGGGCATCCAAAGAAGGATCTGTCATTTGAGAAATTCTTCCGATTTTAATTTTATCAAGAGTCCTTCCTTCTGTATTTAAGTTTGAACGCCCGCCCTTTTTGAAAGAATCTGCTTTTTGAGAACGATATGCAACCGAATATTTGTCATCCTTATTCCTTATTAATTTTATTGCACCATTCGGGCAAACATTTGCACACATTCCACATCCGTGACAATAATTATCCAAAGATATATTCTGCTTTATTACAAGAACTTTCTCTAATTTATCTTTTTCCAATATTGAATTTGTTTTCTTTCTATATTCTACTGCTGGTTTTATTGCGTTAAAAGAACACACAGCAGTACATTTTCCGCACTGAATACACTTGGATTCATCGTATTCAACTATCCAAGGTAAATCACTGCTATGTAATTCATTTATCTTTACTGCTGCCATCTTTCCACCGTTAAATCATCTCTAACTACTACTGTTTCTCTTTCGTTTGGATAAATATCTTCTTCTCTATTCCTATTAGGCATTAAGTCATTTATTCCAACAACTTCAGAAGTCATAATCACGGTATCTTTATCTTTACCGATAACCACTGGTCTCAATTTTTTCGAATCACAAACACATATTAGTTCTTTAGAAGGAGTTACTCCTAAAAAAGTATTTGGTCCATTTACCTCTAAATGAGATAAAGATGCTTTTATTCTGAGCAATATATCACTATCATCTCTTTCAATAATTTCATCATAACTTAAAGGCGTTATAGTGTGTTTAAAATATTTTAAAGGCCATTTAAGAATTTTATGGACATAGTGGAGAGTATACAACAAGCACTGTGAATCCGACTCAAACCCTAAATAACCTTTATACAATCGTTCTTGATAATATTTATTTTTTTCATAAAAAATATTTTCACCATTTACAAGTCCTGTATAACCTTCCAAGAAGAACGGATGAGCAGCATACCTTACAATATCATAATTAGTATTCTGTCTGCACTGGGCCGTAATTATACTTGATGTTAAATCTTTATTCTCTTCCCATAAATTAAAATATGTTCCAATATCCTTCGGACTTCCTATTTCTTTTAGAGTTAAAGTATCCGGCCAAAAAGAATATATATATCCGGAATTATTTTCCTCAAGAGCCTTTCTTAACTTTATTGAAGTATCAATTAAAAGTTCTTCCTTTTCTTCTTTTGTAGCATGCTTGTAACTTTTTGGATACTGTAAAACTTCAAAAATATACATCGGTAAAGCATCAATCTTTAAGCCCTTTTTGTTATTAATATCAGGTGACCATTGCATTACGCGGGTAAAACCAATATCTCTTAGAATATCTTCTGCTAATCTTGCACCTTCCACAGTTCCTGCCATTGATAATAGTGGAAGTTCTTTGTAGTTTTCAAATAAACCACCCATATCCTGCATTACGAAAGCGAAACCGGAATCATCATGCCCCTCCTGCTGGCTACGCATTAATCTTAAAGCTATTGAGGGATGAAGCTTTTGTCTTGATTTAATAGCACCTATCCTACACATAAGTTTGATTTTACAGCTTATTCAAAATACCGTCAAGTGATAATTACAATATTGTTATAAATTTAATTATGTGATATTCTTTACCTATATAGAGGGAAAGTTATGAGATATAATATACTAAGAGATCCTTTAATAAATAATATCTTTATCTCTTATAAAGACAAAGATATTAAACGCGTAATAGAAGTACAATTCAGGTTTATGGATACTAAACAAGCTTATTTTTCGGCACCTCGAGAAAAAGTTATTGCTAAACCAAAAAGGAAAACAAGCGCTGTTGTAAAAGTTTACAGTATCGACGGAGTTTATCAAACAGATGTTATTATTAATGATAGCCAATATTCCTTAGATGAAGTTCTATTTGAAGTTAGCCTGCCTAAATTATGGAAATTTGACAATCTTAGAAGTAGTGCAAGAAATAGAATTTCGCTTGAAGCAAATCTTCGATATAATGATGGGTTTGAAATTAACACTATGACTTATGACTTAGCTCTTGGTGGAATTGCTTTCTACTCAAAGAAAAAATTTTCAGAAATTTATCAAAAACTTTCTGCGATACTGACCTTAAAATTTCCAATGGATATGTGGTTACAAAACCCTGACGGTAAACTCATTGTTGAAGCAATTTTTGTTAGAATTCGTAAGGAAGATGTCGATGAAAAACATTTTGGAGAGTACCTGTATTGCTACAAATTCATCAATTTGCCTAAAGATGATGAAGATTTATTAAGAGGTTTTCTTATAGAGAGAATCGATTAAAAATTTGACTTTGAATAAAAAAAGACTAATAATATTACATACATAAAAGTGAAGGTATTGAGATGAAATTAATAAACAGACTCAAAGTTTTTGAGCAGAAATATGTTTTTTTGAGATGGGCAACTGGAGCTGAATATGGTAAAATTACATATGTCGGGGAAGATTATGTTGAGTTTAATATTATCGATGTAGATACAATGGAATACAGAGAAACTGTAATAATCAATTCTGCATTAATACTTGAGGCAATTTTTGGTGGACCGGATATTGCACGAATTGTTGCTGAAATTTCTTCAATGCTTTCTGATTCTTAATTTACACCTTTTGTAGTATAATGCCTGTATGGTAACAAAAGTTATAACTGCAACAACAATTGGAATTAATTCCTGCAAAATAGAAGTAGAAGTTGATGTCACAAATTCGCTTCCAAGCATAAGTATTGTAGGGCTTCCTGACAGCGCTGTAAATGAAGCAAAAGAAAGAGTTCATTCTGCTATAAAAAATTCCGGATTTTCATTCCCTACAGGCAAAGTTATTGTAAACCTTGCTCCTGCTGATATCAGAAAAGAGGGGACAAATTTTGATTTACCTATTGCAATTGGTATTTTAAAAGAGCAAGGCATTCAAATTCCGGATGACGATAAAACAGCTTTCTTAGGAGAACTTTCTCTTGATGGATCTATAAGGAAAGTTAACGGTATTCTGTCGCTTGTAAGCGGTTTAAAAGATTGCGGAATAAAAACTGTTTTTGTTCCAGAGGAAAATGCTAAAGAAGCAGCTTTGGTTCAAGACATAAAAGTTTACGGCGCAAAACATCTTGGAGATATTGTAAATCACTTTAGCGAAACTCCAATAAAACAAACTGTTATTGATATTAATGAATACCTAAACAAAAGTACAGAAAACGATTACATATATGATTTTAAAGATGTAAAAGGTCAACAGAAAGCAAAAAAAGCTTTGGAAATCGCAGCAGCCGGCGGACATAATGTTCTTATGTCAGGAACACCAGGCTCAGGCAAAACCCTTATGGCAAAATGTTTAGCGTCAATATTACCACCACTGCAACTTAAAGAAGCTTTTGAACTCACCAAAATTTACAGTATCTGCGGACTTTTACCACAAGATAATCCTTTAATGATACAAAGACCTTTCAGATCAATTCATCATACAGCTTCACAAAACGGGATTATAGGCGGAGGCAGCAACCCTAAGCCAGGAGAAATAACACTTGCGCACAGAGGGGTTCTATTCTTAGATGAAATAGTTGAGTTTCCAAGACAGGTTTTAGAAGTCTTAAGACAACCTATCGAGGACGGAGAAGTCATTATTTCAAGAGCTAAAACTTCCATAAAATATCCAGCTAAATTCATACTGGTTGGTGCGATGAATCCTTGTCCTTGCGGATTTTTAGGCGACAAAGAAAAACAGTGTACTTGCTCTGATTATCAAATTCAGCGTTATCGTTCAAAATTATCAGGACCGCTTTTGGACAGAATTGATTTAATAATTAATGTTCCAAGACTGACTACAGATGAACTTATTAACACAAATACAGAAGCCGAACCTTCAGCTAAAATAAGAGATAGAGTAATAAAAGCGAGAGAAATTCAAGCAAAACGGTACGAAAAAGAAGGAATTTTTACAAATTCCGAACTTAATCCTAAACAGATAAAAATCTATTGTAAAACCGATAAAAAAACTACTGACTTTTTAAAAATTGCTTCGCAAAAATTTCAACTTTCAGGAAGAAAGTATTCAAGAATACTAAAACTCGCGAGAACCATAGCCGATCTTGACGGGAAAAACGATATTGCATTAGAACACATTACGCAAGCACTTCAATATAGAGAAAGTTAAAATTGTAAACTTTAATTACATTTAATACTATAGGGTGTTCACAAATACGTTTTAAATGTGTATTATAGAAAGTATGTTTATTAACTTAGAGGAATTATATTCGGAAGTTCCGCCGACAAAACTCAGGAACATTGACGAAAAATTTCGTCCGGCGCAGACTTCTCCGTTTTGGTTGTGGGTAGCAGACAGATTTTTCTATGGAATGTTAGAAAATCGTTTTTACGCTTTCAGATACAAAGGTGCTGAAAATTTCTATCTTAGAGATATGAACACTCCTATCATTCTTTTTGCTCCACACAGTAACTGGTGGGATGGTATTGTCGGGTATAACATTTGCAACAGAATTTTCAAAAAAGAAATTAGATTAATGGTGGAAGAACTTAACAGATTTCCATTACTCAGGAGAGGTGGTGCTTTTAATGTTAATAAAAAGTCTCCACAAGCCTCAATGGAGGCCATTAAGTATTCGGTTGATGTTTTGGAAAATTTAGATAACATTTTATATATTTTCCCACAAGGAATTATTAAGCCTCCGAATTATAGACCAATAGAACTTCAGTCCGGTTTAACTTATATTGCTGAGAAAGTTGCAAAAAAATATGGAAAAGTTCATCTTATGCCTATTGCGGTTAATTATATGTTCTTAAGAGATAATAGACCTGAAGTTTTGGTTGAAATGGGAAAAGTCATTGAACTTAGTAATGATAAACCTAATAGAAAAGAATATACACATTTTCTGGGAAAAACTTTGGAAGAATTATGTGATAAACAATTCTATGATATCAGTCATGGTAATTTTAATGGGTATGAAACTTTATTCCAAAGAAAGTTAAAATGGTATAGAAGAATTGAACAAAGGTTGAAAAAAATTGAAATCAAGGGTTCTGGGGTTTAAATTTTATAATCTAAACCTTGTTTTTTTAACATTTCATTAAATTTTTCTTTATTCTTTATTATAAAGTCCTTGTTCAGCTCCATATCAAAACCGTGGTTAAAAGTACAAGTTTCAGTTTTTGATAATTGCATTATTCTTTGTATATATTCTTCTACAAGCTCAGAAACTAATACACAAAGAGCTCTCAAATCTCCATTAAGATTAGCACGCTCAACTACTTTTTGTTTGACAAAAGCTGCTTTTTGACACAAATCTTCAAATCTTTTATCATTCAAAATTTGTTCTAAGAGTTTATCACGATGCAAAAACTGCCTAATTTTAGGTTTAAATCCATACCTAGCGTGAAATAATACTGCATTTTCCCTGGAATATAAATCCATTTTTTGTATATTATTTTCATTCATCTGTATTATACTTATCAGTCTTAACAATTCTCCAAGACGATATTTTCCACGATACTTAACAGGTGTCCTTATATCATAATCTATCATTAAATGTTCTTTAGGATTCATATAAAAATAATCACTGCCAAGATTTTCACCTTTTTCACCAATTAGGTTGGTTACATAATTAAAATCTCGTTGCTTCACAACTTTTGTTTTTATTTTACCCAAAGTTTCTTTGTACAGAGAAAATTCACATATCTTTGCACCAGAATCCTTTATCCATTGTGGTTTTGTTAAAAGTTTAACCATATAAATTATAAAAACTTAAAAAAAAAATTTTGCTAATTTTCTTTACAGATTCTTTCAACAATTTCATCAATTTCACTTTCCCAAGAAATATGATCTTGTTGTTTAAAAATCTCAATACTATCATACCAAGGAGTCTTTTTACTATCCCTAAACCATCTCCAATCAGTTGCGTATGGAAGCATTAAAAAAGTCTTTACACCCAACGCACCTGCTAAATGAGCGACCGATGTATCTACAGTTACGACTAAATCCATTGCCTTAAGAGCAGAAGCTGTATCAGAAAAACTCTTAAAATCCTTAGCAAGATTAATCATCTGAGGGTATCTCTCATTGCCGTTTAAGGTATCATCAACCTGAAAGGAATAAATCTGAATATTATCCAGATTTAACATTTTTTCAAAAAATTTCACGTTTATCGTACGATTAATCATTGTCCTAATACCCGCACTTCCCGCTTCCCAACAAAAACCTACTTTAGTTTTTGAATTCTCAATATTAGCCTTTTCAGCACTCAAATATCCTTCTGAATAAGGAATATTATCAAAATCCATACCCAATACATAAGCTAAATCTGTGATAAATAGAGTTTGAATGTTAGGATTTAACTTTTCATACGGAACAAAATTAATTTCACTATAATTCTTTGCAAACAATTCTCTTAAGGCTTCTCTGGAGCCTACATTTATTTTCTTATTTTTAAAAAACGGAAGATACCTTACAAACATAATATGATCTCCATACCCTTGATCACATATTATATTTATTTCATCATTTAGTTTGTCCCCTGGCTGCCAAAAATTGTTCGATAAATCCTTAAACTTAGATTTATCTCGCTTAAAGAATAAATCATATCCTTCTTTGAAATTTTTTCGAGTAAGATAACACATTCCTAGAGAAGTTATAGTGTTAACATCATTCGGAAATCTTTCAAGCATTAATTTATAATGTTTTTCTGCTTCTTCAAAATCGCCCAGTTTTTGAGCACTAACTGCTATATTGTAATCAGCCTCTCGATTTCCCATATCAGCGGCTATTTGATAACACTCTTTTGCTTGTTTATCATTACAGTAAATAAGTTCTTTTAAAAAACCTAAGTGAAACCAAAGAGAAGCAGCTTCTTTATCTTTTTTTAAGGCCTCAACACAAAGCTTCTCTGCCTCTATAAGTTTACCGGAATGGGTTAATGATTTTACCTTGTTAGCAATAGCTCTGACATCATCCGGATAAAGTTCATACATCTTATCAGCGAATTCTACAGCTTTTTGGTAATGGTGAATTTCAAACAAACTCAATACAAGCTTATTGTAAATATCAGGATTCTGGCCAAGACTTAAAGCCCTTTTAAGAGCAGCCGCACATTCTTGATAATTACCTCTTTCAAACTCCGCAAAACCTAACGCGGATACCGTTCCAAAAGTTTCATTAATATCATTTGCTTTTCTTAAAATCTCACAAGCTTTATCGTAATCACCAATATTAACATAAAAAAGCCCGAATACGGACAGTAAATTTCCATCATCGGGATTTTTTTTCAGCAAATCTTCATAAATATCTTTTGCTTCATGAAATTTTCCACATTGCGTTAACCCAATAGCTTTTTGAATAAGTTCAATATCAATCATAAGCCAAGTCCTTGCAAGAACCCGCAAACAACCCCTTGTAAAACCATTAGCAAGATAATCGCCAGAATCGGAGATACATCCAGCATTCCAATCGGAGGTATTACGTTTCTAAAAATATTCAAAAAAGGATCAGTAATTGACCTTAAACCATAAAACGGTTGTTGATGCCAGTCTATGTTCGGAAGCCAAGTTAAGAAAATCCTTATTATTAATAATAAATAATAAAAATAGAATAATTTAGCTGCAATAAATGATATCATTTTATCTCCTTAACTCATTATAACTGTGAATGTTTTCTAGTCTGAGCGCATTCGCAGTTATTATTTTCAGCAGGAATCTTTTCTATCATAGTGAATAAAAGTTTTTTCAAATTATCCAAATTGTTATTAAATACCTGTATAACTTCGTGATGAGAAACAGGAGGAACATCACCAACCAAACCTGCATCATAGTCTGTAATAAGTGAAATATTCAAAGGACACATATCCATTTCTTTAACCAAATATGCTTCTGGGAAAGCTGTCATGTTAATAACTTCCCAACCTTGTGAAGTAAAGAATTTTGACTCAGCCTTTGTTGAAAATCTAGGACCATTAATTACAACAACAGTACCAGTCTCGTGAACTTTTATACCTAAATTCTTAGCTGTATCAATTGCAATTTTTCTAAGTTCAGGGCAGTAAGTCTCAGCTGCAGAAGGATGAGTTACGATAGGACCATCAAAGAAAGTAGTTTTTCTACCATCTGTCCAATCGACAAACTGATCACATATAACAAAATGTCCTGGTTCTACGTGTTTTTGCAAACTTCCGGCAGCGCAAGGAGAAATAACTCTCTTACATCCAACTTCCTTCATTGCCCAAACATTTGCTCTATAGTTAATTAAATGAGGAAGAATAGTGTGGCTTCTGCCATGACGAGGCATAAATGCAACTTTATGTTCACCAATAGTTCCTATAAACAAACTATCAGAAGGCATTCCATAAGGAGTCTCCACCTTAACTTCCTTTATGTCATCCATAAATTTATAAAAGCCTGAGCCACCAAATACGCCAATATCTGCTAATTTTTCCATCGTTTAAAATCCTTTCATCTTTAAATCACTTATAAATTGTATTCTATCACAAAAAAACGTTATAAATACGATTTACAAAAATAAACAATTCGTTACCCCATAAAGCTTGTTTGTACTATAATCTAATTGTGGTTTTTATAAACAAGAAAGGAAGAGACAAATGAATGTTTTAGACAAAATTATGAAACCAAAATCAATTGCAGTTGTTGGTGCTTCAACCAAAGAACATACAATTGGTTCAGATATTATGAAAAGATTACAGGAATACAATTTTAACGGTAAAATTTATCCTGTTAACCCTAAAGGGGGTATAATTGAAGGCTTACAGGCTTACACTTCTGTACTGGAAGTTCCAGGAGAAGTTGATCTGGCAATCATTGTTGTTAATGCAAAATTTGTACTTTCAACAATTGATCAATGCCACGAAA
>CALUVP010000015.1 GCA_944324215.1 Candidatus Gastranaerophilales bacterium
TTGCGTCTCAACACTTCAAAATAATGTCTCCTATTATATTAATTGGAGGTATTATTGGTATTTATTATGGTTTACTTGTAACTCATAAACAATACATTCTGCCAAACCTTTCTCCAATGATTTTAAGTTTGGTGGTTATTATAACAATTACTCTTGTGCATAACGACAATACGGGTATTGTTTTGGCGGCTGCAACAACTTTAGGTGCGGTCTGTCAGCTTGCCGTACAGTTTCCTAAAATCAGGCAAATCGGGTACAGGATTAAACCTAATTTGGATATCAAAAATAATCCGCAATTTAAAAATATTTGTGAACTGTTGTTCCCGGCAATTTTAAGTTCTACTATAGGTCAAATAAGTATTTATATTGATATGTTTTTTGCGTCTACTTTGAAAGAAGGAGCTTGGACTTCTGTAGTTTTTGCAAACAGAATTTTTCAGTTTCCTGTGGGAATTCTCGTTACAGCTTTTCTTGTACCGCTTTTCCCTATATTCTCGCGTCTTGCAGGGGAGGACGATAGCGAAGGAATTAAAAGGTATTTCAATAAAGGTGTTGGAGTTCTGTTCTTTGTGGGGCTTCCGATGCTCATTTTAATATTGTTGCTTGCAAAAGACGGAATTTCTTTGATATTTGAAAGAGGCGCATTTAACGCGAATGCTGTTGTTATGGTGTCGGAAGCTTTATGTTTCTTGTCTTTTTCTATTTTACCGTATGTTTTTAGAGATTCTATTACAAGAGTTTATTATGCTTTCAATGATTCTAAGACCCCTTTTGCTATTGCAATGTCATCAATTGCTTTAAAAGCATTTTTAAATTGGCTTTTAATTCTAAGACTTGATATGGGAATTGCAGGAATTACGCTTTCTACATCATTTATAACTTTATTTAATGCAGTATTTTTAGGATTGTTTATACATAGAAAGATTAAACTGGATTATAAATCTTTGTTTTATAATCTCTTAAAAATGTTGGTTGCAGGTGGTATAACTCTCGTAGCGGGCTGGTTTTTATGTATAGGTTTTGATAGAATAGAATTACCTAAATATGTTTTTGAGATATCAAAAATTATAGTAGTAATGGTATCAGTATTGGGATTATATTCTGTATTGAATTTAATACTAAAAATGGAATATGCTCGCGAGTTGTGGGCAAGGATAAAGAGGTAAAAAATAAAAAGGAGAAGTGTCCGAGAGGTTTAAGGTGCAAATCTCGAAAATTTGTGGGGGCGCAAGCCCCCCGCGGGTTCGAATCCCGCCTTCTCCGTTTTTTAGATGCTTTATTAGGAAAAGGATTCCGAAATAAATTCGGAATGACGATGTTGTGTTTATTGGAATGTAAAATGAGTGTTTGGTGTGATGTAAAAATTTACATCCCAATATATACAAACGGTCATCCTGAACTTGTTTCAGGATCTGATTTTATATAAAGAATTGAATATAAATCATAATTGTTTAGATTAAGTATAAAGTTTACAAATTTTAATATCAACTAATTAACGGATTTATTTGGGGTTAAATCAATTATAATGTTTGTTATGGATTACGATTATAAACTATTAATGGAAAAAGCTAAAAAAGCTTCAAAGAAGTCATATTCACCGTTTTCAAAATTTGCGGTAGGCGCTGCAGTGCTCGCAAAAAATGGAAAAATTTATACCGGGTGTAATGTGGAAAATTCATCTTTCGGAATGACTATTTGTGCTGAAAGGTGTGCAATATTTAAGGCTGTATCAGAAGGCGTTCGAGAAATTCTTGCAGTAGCAATATTTTCTCCAAATGAAGATGATTGCTATCCTTGTGGTGCTTGCAGGCAAGTTATGTATGAATTCCAAGGCGAAGAGGAAGTCGTTGTTATTACAAATCATGAAGATATTTTGAATATAAGAAAACTGAGCGACTTTTTACCTTATGGGTTTAAAATTCAAAACAGTTAAAATTTCATTATGTACATAATAGAACTTTTTATTAAATGGCTTAATAAAAATAATCGGGGTAAAACTGCGAATCCAGAGGGGATATACAAAGAAAGTTTTAAAGAAATGCCTGATGAGACAATTGATTGCAGACACAACTTCATGCCTGTTGATAGTACTGGAAATGTGCTTGCTTGTACAAAATGTGGGTTTGTAGTAAAAAGAAATGAGAACTATAAAGGGTGATTATTTATGCAAAAAATTTTAGATTTTATATCTTCAAAAAGCTTCAGAAATGTAGTTTGTTTTATATTATTTACTTTTTTTCTGACTATAACGATTTCATCACAGAATTTTTTCTTTCAAAAGGTTATAGAGAACGGTATTAGCAAAAAAGATATTGTTGCACAAAAAGATATTAAGGTTATTGATACTAAAAAGACTGAGCAGCATAAAAAAGAAGTTGCACAGAGTGTTGAGCCTATTCTAACGCAGGCAGAGGATGAATTTATTGCAACGAGTCTTTCTACATTGCAGAATTCTGTAATGAGAATAAGAGAAAAAAATGTTAGTGATCAAGTAAAAAAAGAAGAATTAAATGTTTTATTTGATGAATCAGGTAAAAAAGGACTTGTAGAATTTTTACTAAAATCTAATGAAGATGATTTAAGAATGGTTTTTGATAATGCAAAAATCACTTTATCCTCTGTTTTAAATGTCGGAGTTTCGTCGAAAGACTTTGAGAATAATAATGTTAATTCAATAATCAAAAATAATTTACCGAATAATGTTCCAAGATATCAGGGAAGTTTGATTACCGGAATTTTAAATCAGGTAATTGTTCCGAATTTGGTAGTTGATGAGTTTGCAACAGAGATTGCAAAGAAAAATGCGCAAAATGCTGTAAAGCCTTATGAAGTAGTTTTTAAAAAAGGTGACAAAATAGTTTTCGAAGGTGAACCTGTTACAAAGTTAAAGCGCGATGCTTTGCGAGCGGCGGGTTATAATGTTTTAGAAGTTAATTATGGTGGAATTATAGGGCTGTTTATTCTAACAGCGTTTTTTACTTTTGTATTTTTGCAGTATGAGAAAAATTTTGAGAAACAGTATTATGATGTGAAACATATGGCTATGATGGCCTCTTTTACTCTTGTTTTAGCCTTTATATCGGTATTGCTTCCGACGGGATTTTCTCCGTATATAATTCCGATACCTGCTTATACGATTTTGCTGTCAATATTTACGACCCCGAGAAATGCTTATTTTGCATCATCTATAATCCTCGCATTAATAGCGATAGGTATGCATTGGAATATAGAGGTTGTAGTTTCTTATATGTTATTGAATACAGTAGTAATGACGGCTGTATCTAAGCTTAAATTTTCAAAACGTTCAGATTTATTGATAGTAAGTTTAAAGATTTCTTTGGCGGGTGTTTTAATCGTTGGCGGAATTTATTTCTTAGAAAAATATATGATGGATATTGATAATCTTCTTATACTAAGGGATTTAGGTTTCATCGTTGTGAACTGTTTTGTAATAAGCGGAATTTTGTTGTTAGGACTTCTACCTATAATAGAAAATGTATTCAGAATCTTAACTCCGTATGGTTTGGCAGAGCTAGCGGATCACAACCAAGAATTGCTAAAACGCTTAATGCAGGAAGCTCCAGGAACTTTTAATCACAGTTTGACAGTTTCTCATTTATGCGAAAGTGCTGCTGAAGCAATTGGCGCAAATCCGGTACTGGCAAGAGTTGGCGCTATGTATCATGATATAGGAAAACTTCTTCGTCCGATGTTTTTTGTAGAGAACCAGTCTTTCTATGGTATTGAAAATCCTCACAAAGCTTGTACTCCTCGTTTTAGCAAAATGCTTATAACAGCTCACCCGAAAGACGGAGTTGAGCTGGCAAAGGACGCTCATCTTCCACAGGTAATAAATAATTTTATTTTGCAGCACCACGGAACAAGCCTTGTAAGCTATTTTTATAACGAAGCTTTAAAGGAAGAAGGTGCTGATAATGTAAAAGAAGAACAATTCAGATATCCTGGGCCAAAGCCCAATATGAAAGAAACTGCAATTCTTATGTTAGCAGATGCTATTGAATCTGCAGTAAGAGCGGCAAAAAATCCTTCTAATGAACAAATAGATGCAATAATTAATAAAATAGTAAAAGAACGTTTAAATGACGGTCAGCTTTCGGATTCTCCGTTAACATTAAAAGATTTGAAGACTATTGCTGAAACTTTTTCTAGAATGTTAAGAGGAATGCACCATAAGAGAATAAAATATCATAATGATTTAGTACAAGAGTTAGATAAAAATAATATGTTAAATCACGAGATTCTAAAGCCATCTTTGGACAAAGATTTGGAATCAAAAGTTAAAGAATTAGAAAATAAAAAGAATGACAACAATTAATATTTTTACAGAAAATATTTTTGACGACTGGAAGGTTGATGAAAAAGATGTTATAGATAAAACTCGGAAGATGCTGGAGTTTTATATAAAGACTCTTGGAGAACAATCCTGTTTAAATGGCAAAGAATATAATACAATAATATTGGATATTGTTTTCTGCGATTCAAATAAAACGCAAGAGTTGAACAGAGATTATAGAAACAAGGATTATCCCGCCGATATAATAACGTTTGCGATATTTGCGGATGATGAAAATAGTTTTATCTTTGATGGTGAAATTAATTTGGGAGAAATCGTAATTGCACTGGACAAAGTTATTTCAGGTGATAATAGGGACATAAGTCATTCCAAAAACGAAGAACAGGAATTGTTTTTCTTAATAAGCCACGGTCTTATGCATTTGTTAGGATTTGACCATCAGGAAGAAGAGGAATACAATTTTGTTATAGGGGAACAGAGAAAAGCTCTGGAGTGTATCGATTATGACAAAATTTAAGTCACAAGGTTTTCACAATACCTTTAAGAATGCAAGAAAAGGGTTTAGATTAGTACTCAAGAGTGAATTGAATATAAGAATTCACGTTGCTGTTGCTACATTGGTTGTGTTCACTGCATTATGTATGAAATTTTCTGCAATGGAGTTTTGTCTGTTGTTGTTTGTAATAGGTTTGGTGATTGTTGCCGAGATGCTCAATACAGCAATAGAATTTACTCTTGATTCCATCTATCATAACAAGTATTCCAGAATGGTAGGTATGGCAAAAGATATTTCCGCTGGTGCAGTAATGTTTGCAACTATTATTAGTGTACTTGTAGGTATCATTTTGTTCGGCAGTAAAATTATTGGGATTTAATCAATAAACGCAAAAAAAAACCTTTCTTATTTAGAAAGGTTTCGGAATCTTTTTCATTAATTCCTCATGTGTAGAAGGTTAGTGTGTAGGTTGTATGAAAGGTTTGTGTTATGTGTTTCGTGTTTATTTAATGCTTACATATATATAAAGTATAAATAAGATATAAAATTGCACGATATAAGATATATTGTTACAAATCTTTACATATTACCATATTCATCAAAAAATAAAACTTGATTACTAGAATTTATTATTGTGAAATACTTTTCACCACTAGGTGTAATTTTCAGAGCTGGAAACTGAATATTTATAGTATCACCAGCTTTAAAATCTAGAAGTTCAGGATTTATTTCAATGAACTTTTTGTATAAATCCGTATTTTCAAGTTTTTGAGTTTCTAATTTACCTTCTTTATAACTTGTTGTATTATTCAGGTTATTTCCTAAAAATTTTTTTAATATATCTTTTGGTGATAAGTCATATTCGTTATTTAATTCTTTTCCAGCTTTTAGTTGAATTTCTATTTTATTTATTTCAGAGCTATCTAATGAAATTGCTCCAATAGAGTTATCTAAACTATTTTGATAATAGTTCGAATATAAACTTTTATCATAAATTTTTCCATCTATATATAAATTACCAATATTAAGTTTGTCATTTTTAAAATCTTCTTTTTCTACAAAATCATTAGTATATTCATTGGTTTGTTTTGCTATAGTAATGTTTTGAGGAATATCTACTTTATTTTTCATAACATCTTTTTCTTGGATTTCATCTATAGATTTTACACTATGTCCTTTTTCATCAAAAAAGAGTATAGTTCCATCTGCTTTTTGAAGCGTAAAATATTTTACACCATTTGAATTTATCTTAACTACAGGTATTTGTACTTTTCCTTGGTAATTTTTTACAAAAACATCATCTTTGTATTTTCCATTTTGTTCTTTTGTAGATATATTAGGATTGACAGAAATAAAGGCCTTATATAAATCAGAGTTTTCTAGTCTAGTTGTAATAATTTTTGAATGACTTCCATTTTTTACTACTTCAGACGTATTATCTAAGTTATCACCTAAAACTTTATTTAAGAAATCGTATACTTTTCGATCTCTAAAAGAAGTTTCTTTTCCCATATAAACATTAATTTCGATTTTTGTAGGAGAATTGTTATCTGATAAAGAGTATTTAGCTAAACTGGTGTCTAAATTATTCCTATAAAAATTACTATTACCATCGTATGGTATAGTTTTATCATTTATGCTAAGACCAAGAAAATTTGCTTGCTTGGGATTTTTTACTATTTGTTTATATAGGCTTAAAATTTCTTTTGCAAGATTATTATCCCATTTTAAGCCTATATATTTTGATATTTTATCTAAAAAAAGTGTGTAATTGCCACAGCCCTGAAAATCTCCATAAGATACTTTATTATCACCATCACAATCTTGCCAATTTTCACAATTTTCTTCTTCAAATTTAATGTTTTGACCTATAAAAATAGAATTGGGATTCTTTAAATTATTTAAAGTTTGTAAATTTTCAACGGTTGTATTGAACATTTGTGCTAGTTTATTTAATGTATCACCTTGTTTTACTTTATAAAATCCCATACATACTCCTTTCTATTATGATATATTTTTTATATAACGGTATAACATCATAAAAACTTTAGTAAAAATAACAATTTTTTAACAAAAAGTTACATTTTTTTATAAATTTGTAAAACTATTACAATGTTAATAAGACTTCAAAAATGCCTTCTGCAAAAGTAGGGTGAGCAAAGCAGATTTCTTTGAGCTTATCTATAGTAATTTTATTTTGTATTGCAACTTCTAAAATGTGAATTAAAGAAGAAGCTTCTTTTGATACTATGTGCGCGCCGAAAATAAGGTCATCTTTAGTGATAAGTTTTATAAATCCGTCTGTAGAATCATCGCACCAAGATTTCCCTAGTGCAGTAATCGGAAGCATTGTTTTTTTATAACTTGTGTCAATATCTTGCTCTCTCAACCCTACCCAAGCTATTTCAGGTTCTCCGTATATAACAGACGGTGTAAGAGTCTTTTCAAAAGGTATATTGAGGGTAAATTCTTTTGCTTGATGTATTGCGTAGTGTGCTAATTGTATTTCTCCGCAAGAATCACCTAAAACAATTGCATTATCGCACTTAGGACAAATAGGGGTTCTTCCTACTGCCACTAATATTATTTCAGGTTTAAGTTCAATCCCACTTTTTAAATATACAGTTTTGTTTTCAATTTTTTCAATAAAGTCGTTTAAATAAAATTTAACTCCTTTTTGTTTATAAATTCTCTCTATTCTCTTTGAAACTTCTATATCTGCGTTTGGAATTAAGTGTTCAGCGAGTTCTGCTATTGTAACTTCAACATCAAATGATGAAAAAATCCTTGCCCATTCAGTCCCTATTGCCCCTGAGCCTACTATCAAAACGGATTTTGGTAAATTATTAAGGCTTAGGACGTTATCGGAGTTTAAAATAAATTCTCCATCAAATTCCAAACCTTTTATTTCTTTGGGTTTAGAACCACAAGCTATAATTATTTGATTAACATTATATTCTTCCTCTTGAGTTATTATTGTGTTTTTATCTTTAACGTTTGCTTCTGCGTAAACAATTTTTACTCCGGAATTTTTTACTGCTATTTCAAGATTTTTGCAAATTTTCTCTACTACAGTGTCTTTTTTTTCAACTACCTTAGAAAAATCAAAGTTGTTGAAATTGACTTCTATACCAAAATCAGCGGCCTTTTTGAGATTGGAATAAACTTCCGCTGAGTGTAAAAAAGATTTGGTCGGAATACAGCCCGCATTCATACAAGTTCCGCCAAGCTTATTTTTCTCAAATAAAACAACTGAATGTCCTTGTTTAGCTAAATTCATCCCTGCTGTGTATCCTGCAGGTCCTCCCCCGATTATCCCGTATTCAAAATTCATATTACGCTCCTTCTTTTTTATATTATAGCGCAAATTTTATGATTATATTTTCATGTTAGTGGAAGTTGGCATTGGTTTTGGGCGTTTATCAAGATATTTTTTCTGCATATCTGATGCCATAGAGTTTCTGATAATAGGAGTAACAATATTTGAAGACAAAATGCTTGCTCCGATTGTACCCATTGTCGTTACGTAGTTTTTGTAAGTGTAGTATGATTCTTTAGGAAATTTAGGATTTTGTTTTATAACTTCATCCAAATCCAAAGAGAGTTTTCCGACGTTATCTCCGTATAAATCTTTATTTTTGTTGAGAAAAGCTCTAACGCTTGTAGGAGCAATTTTTCCTGTAGAAGCTAATTTTGAAATTATTTTTTTTGC
>CALUVP010000016.1 GCA_944324215.1 Candidatus Gastranaerophilales bacterium
GTTCCGCTCTTTATGCTCTCTATAAACTGTTTATTTGCAAGTAGTTTTGGATCGAGATTTACATTTATGTTAAATAATTTCCCTGACAACTTATCCAGACCAGTCGCAATCCATATTGGAGCTACAAAGTTCAAAAACACCATCATTGTCATTTTGAAACCATTCTCAAGCTTTTCATACTTATTTCTTGCTGTATAAACCCTCCCCACAGTCAAACCACCATCAGTTACAGCCATTTTATTTACAGTAGACATATTCGCTAATGAAGCAGAAAGTCCTTTAAACGAAGGTTTCTCTCCACCAACTAATTCATACTTTCTTTCGGCTTTTAATGTTTCCTCAACTATTGGTTTTACAGCTTCTTGTCTTTTTCTAATTTTATCTGTTAAAGCAAAATTTAATTTTGGTAATACAAATCCCATCACAGCTACAGGAATTGCTGTTGATAATATAAATTTTCCTGCCAATAGTTTTTGATAAGCAGACTTATTTTTGAGAACCTTTTCCATTCCCTTTACTTCTTCAGGAGCCAGACTCTTAAACTTCTCAATATTGTACTTTAACCCTTGATTCCCCTCCTCTTTTAATAAACTCATATTAACTTTTGGATCATAACCCAACTTCCTTATACCCCAATCTGAAAAAGAATTCATGGCTGGAATTCCACCCAACCATACAATTGAAGTGCCATACTCGTCAATTAAACGTTCTCTCAATGCATTATTTGCCATTTGCTTTGAATCTTTTAAATTTTGACTATATGTCATACCAACTTTTGTTGGAACTTCAATACCACAATCACGAACAATTAAAGGGTAAACACTTGAGTTATTACCAATTGCAGATATTACATTTATTAATGACATTTTCTAAAATTCTCCTTTTTATCGTACTCTTTAAACCATCTCTTAAATATCCCGAAAGAGCCGATCTTATAATTTAGGAGTATCAGAAGAGAAACACCAAAACCCCGAGCCCCTTCGGGTTCAAATGAGTATGGTGATGTTTTCTCTGAACAAATGTCATATTATTCTTCCTTCTAAACTTATGCTAACATAAAGTAAAATATTGTAAAGCGGTATAGTTTATATAAACTTTACCGCTAGCACTTATAATTTAAGAAAATTTGCTATTTTACACGTTTCAATATTACAATACTGTTAGGTGCTACTGAAAGATTTTGATTCTCGCGAGTTATATCTTTACGACTTTTATTGGAATAACCTCCACCACCATATTCAAGCTCATCACTGTTAAAAATTTCTTCCCAAGTAGAATTTTCTGGAAAACCATCAAAACCATAAGATTTATTAAGGAAGCCTGTTCCATAATTTTTTATTATCATAGTTTCTTCGTTTTTGTATTTTAATCTGTGTATATGGATATTGTTTTTGTAATCTTTATACGTTCCACTTGACTCACCTTTTTCAATAGAAGGATATGTATCTATGAGTATCCTTAAGGCTTGCGAATATTTAATCATTTCACTTTGTAAATCTTTAAATAAGCCTCCAAATTTTACTTTTCCTAATGTTGAATCAGGTCTTGCAAATTCTTCTAACGTATCATATCCTTTTTTATTAAAAACCTTATAAATTTCAGTTGGATCAGCTTCTCTTTGTGAGCGTTCTTTAGATAATTCTCTAAAAAATTTGAATTGAGATAAATCAGCTTCGTCATCTCCTTGAAAATACATTTTAGGGCCAGGAGTTGTCATTATTGTTCCCAAAAGAATTTTTTGTTTAGCTACTGCTGATTTAAAAGCATTTATAAGTTCTATTTTGGGGATAAATTCATTTAGACCGATATTCCTTTCTTTCAATGCTAATTCTGAGTTTGAAAGTTTTTCGAATTCTTCTGACACAATAAGTTCTGCTAACTTTTGAGAAGTTTGGGCTGCTGCTTGTCCTTTTGAAGCTTCATCATGTCCATTAACTTTTGAGGATAAAATAAAGTGTCTAACTAAAAATGTAGGAATTAACCTTGTTCCGTCTTCATTACCAATTTCATCGTGACTCAGACCATACTTTACTCTATAATGAGAAGTTGAAATATAATTATCTAAATCATCTAAATTTTTTCCATTTGGCTCAAATATATTGTTTACAAGAGATTTCTGATAATTAGAATCCCATTCACTATCAATTCCAATACTCCAAGGTTCATCTTTCCACCCGTTTTTTATGCTTTCTATACGAATATCGATATCATTTATTTGGTTATCGTGCGATATATTTTTAGGAGTATAATAACTGGTTAAAGAATGCATTTTATCTCTGTGATCTTCTGCAATGATAAACACATCTGGGTTATGTTCATTTAGTTCTAACGCAATTTGTCTTAATGTATAATCAGACTCCATACCTTGAGTTAAATCTAGTCTAATACCGTCAACCTTAAATTCATTAGCCCACCATAATGCTGCATTTACCATCCAGTCTCTTACATATCTGTTATTTTCACCCTGATAATTGAAAAGGTCTCCGAACCTGCCGGAACTTTTTATATAAGGTCCTGTTTGTCTTAAATAATTACCATCCGGTCCTATATGATTAGGAACCATATCCATAATTACATTCAAGCCTTTACCGTGAGCATAATCAATTAATTCTTTTAATTGATCAGGGGTGCCTAAGTTTGAATTTACTGCAAACTTATCTACACCATCATACCCCCATTGCTTTGAAAATGTATTCTCTACAGGCATTATTTCTATAGCAGTTGCTACCCCTCTTTGGGCAATTGTATCTATTCTTGATTTAGCACTTTGAAAATCTCCCTCCTTATTTAATGTAGGTATATTTACCTCATCTATGATAAGTTTTTCAAGCCCACGAAACGGCTCATCAGGTTTTCTTACTATACGACGATGATCTTTACCTTCTAACCAAGCAGTATTTTTCCATTTGTAACTATCCGAATCATATATAGAACTCCAACTTTTAATATTATCTTGTTTTTTAGAATATGGATCCTTTACTATATTTATTTCATTATCTTTATTAATAATTACATATCTATATTTATCACCGACTTTAGCATCTGTTCCAGTTACTTCATAAACACCTTCGCCTTTGTGAATCATTGGATATATTTTTGTTTTTTGATCAAAAGGTTCTATATCTGTATTATTTGTTGTATCTACTACTGCAGTAACTCCTGTTCCAGCTAGGGTGACGCCTGCTATTTTTAATAATCTATCTTTTACATTTGTTATTTCTGTTATAGCTTTATCTGCGACTTCGACAAAAACAGCTTTTGCATCTGGAAAAGAAAAAAGTTTAAAATTTGTTTTTCCGGTTTCTTTTAGATAATTAGCACCCCAGCTAGCATGTTCTGACCAGTTTCGCCTAAATGAAGGGGAACTGTTTTTTTTGATTGTTTGATTTTTTGATTGTTTAAATGTTTGATTGTTAATACCAATGTTTTCGACTCTCATACCAAAATCTCCTAACACACACTTTTAATTTAAAAAAAATAATCTTTTTCACACACTTTTAATTATAATAAATTACATTGCTCAACTTATTTCTATTAATCATTGGATTTATACCCAAAATTTTGTAGTAACTTTTCCTTCTTTCTCCAATCTTTTTCCACTTTCACCTCTAAACTTAAATAAACCTTTTTATCAACTATCTCTTCCAATTCCAAACGAGCCTCTGTTCCAATTTTCTTTAACAAAGCACCATTTTTTCCTATTAGAATACCTTTTTGGCTCTTCTGTTCGCAATAAATAATTGCGTAAATCCTATCTATGTCCACACACTCTTCATACTTATCTATTTTTATCGCAACTGAGTGGGGAATCTCATCCTCCGTATATAGTAAAATTTTTTCCCTTACAATTTCTTCTGCTACATTTCGCATACTTTCTTCAGTAACAATATCATCAGGATACAATTTTTCTCCTTCAGGTAAGTTCTTATAGATATTTGCCAAAAGTGTATCTTTATTCCGACCTGTTTTAGCTGAAATTTTAACTATTGGAATATTTTTATCAAAAAGAGTTTTGTAAGACATTAAATTCTCTTCAATTTTCTGTGTTTGTTTAACTTTATCAACTTTATTCATAACAAGTATCACAGGTATTTTAATATCTTTGAGGATATTTTCCACTATCCACTTGTCTCCCTTACCGGCTGGTTCAGATCCGTCTACAATGAATAAAACTAAATCTGCATCAGGAACAGAAACTTTTGCTTCATCGAGCAAAAACTCTCCTAGCTTATTCAGAGGACGGTGTACTCCTGGAGTATCAACAAAGACTATTTGTCCGTTCTCGTCAGTTAAAATCCCTTTTATTCTTTTCCTCGTAGTTTGCGCCTTATCTGTTGCAATAACTATCTTCTGTCCCAGCATCTGATTCAAAAGAGTAGATTTACCAACATTAGGACGCCCTAATATCGTTACAAAACCACACTTCATAAACCCATTTTATTACAAAAATATTTATAAAAGTATGTGTAAATTTAAATTTTTTGTAAATTTTTATTAAGAAAAAGCAATTATAATAAATTATTTAACTTTATGTAAATAAGGGATATTTATACAGGGAGAAATTATGTCATATAGCTACAATTTTAATAAACCTTTATGGGATCCAAGTAATTTTACAAATTCTGGTTTTTCAATGCCTAATATGATGTTTAATAATATTGGTGGTTTTCAAATGCCTATTTGGGGAGGTTCATCTTTTTCTTCTTCAACTTCCTCTACGAATACAAATAAAAGTTCTTATGAAATATGGAAAGAAAAGGCGTTAAAAGAACAAGAAGAGGAAGCTAAAAATAAAGCCTTTCAAGATGAACGTTCAAAAGAAATTGAAAAAACCAAGGACTTAATTGAACATCAAGATAAGACTATAAAAGCTATAAAAGGTGCAAAAAAAGAAAATGGAAATTATGTAATAGAAACTTCTAAACTTCAAGAACCTGTTCTTAAGGATGATGGAACCATAGATAAAGAAGCAATGAAACCTAAGAAGAAGGGATTCTTTGGGAAAGCTATGGAATGGGTAGGCTCTGCAGGTTCTGCACTAAAAAATATGGGTAAAAGTCTTATAGGCTATGATGAAAATGGAAAATGGAGTTGGAAAAAATGTCTTAAAAATGCTGCAATAACAGCTGCAGCTGTAGGAGCTAGTTTCATTCCTGTTGTAGGACCGGCTATTGGATATGGACTCCTAGCTTATGGTGTAGTAAGCGGCGGTATTGGTGTCGCAAAAGGTATTTCAAAACTTAATAATGCTACAACAGAAGAAGAAAGAGAACAAGCAAGACAGGATGTATGTTCAGGAGCTTTTGTCGGAATTTCCTCTGCTGCAGGTCTGAAAGGTCTTGGAAAATCTGTTAGTACAGCGGCTAAGACTTCAGGAACAAATACAACAACATTAGGAGTTTCTGCTGTTGCAAAAGCAAGAAATGGTATAGGAAAACCTGTCCAAATTATTTCACAATTTATAAGAGATATATCAGTTAACGCTCTCAAAGCTACAGGAAAAGCTATGAAAAATGACAAGAATTTGGTAGGAAGTATTGGTTGGAGAAAGACATATGTTAAAAATGTTAAGACAGCTATGAAAAATGTTAATAATTTTAAGCATAAATATCAAGATAAATACAAAGAAATGGAGACTTCTTTAAATAATAAAATTACTGATTTAAACAACAAGATAACAACGGAAACTAATCCTGCTAAAAAAGCTCTTTTAGTAGAACAAAGAGTTATGTTTGAGAATAATTTAAATGAATTGAGATCTATATCCGGATTTAAATCTAAAACTAAATTTGATAAACTTAGCACAACCAATTCAGGCATTAAGAATCAGGAAAAATTAGGTTCATACACTCAAAGCTCTGGAAGAGGGTATGAAATTAACGGAAGAACTGTCTCTCAAAAAATGTTTGAAGCTTTTAAGAAAGAAATTGAAGCTTCACAGGCAAAATATATAAAAGATCTTAAGAAATTAAATAGCTATAAAGAAGGTTATATGCGCTCTTATGCGAGAAAACCTGATTCTCATAAATATGAACTAGATAACTATACAGATGCTTCTATAAGGGCTAAGTACAATACGAAAGCTAAACTTAAAGAAGGTATAAAAAATCTAAATGAAAAATTAAATGATTTTAATACCAAAATTGCTGAGCTTAAAGATAAAATTGCAAGAGCTACCAGTTCTAGAAAAAAAGCTAGTTTAAATAGAAGTTTAAATAATTACATCGCTCAAAAATCTAAAGTAGAAACAGAACTTAGTATTTGCAATTCAATAAAATTCAAGTCTCTATTCAAAACTTCTACTTGGTTTAAGAATGATTATTCAAGATATATAGGTGGCAGTAATGCAAGTTTTAATGTTTTTAGAAATATTACCGCTAAAACACTTACTGCCCCTGCAGTTGCGGCCCCATTCACAATGGCTCAATGGGATAGAGAATACTCTACTATTCCTTATCTAAGTCCATTTACAGAATTATCAGCAGAAGACGGAAAAGCAGCTTTAGAACAAGCAGAGCAACAAAAAACAGAATTAGAAAAAACTTTAAATATATTTAAGGAAGCTGATACTTTGGAAAAATGGGAAGCTTTAAAAGCAAAGTATGCTGCACAAGCACAAGCGCAACAAGAAGCTGTAGCTGCAGCTAGTCAAGGTCAAAGAAATCAAATTGCAGAGGCTTAGTTATAGTTACTTGCTATTTAATACAATCATTTCGCAGTTTGAGCAATCAAACTTTAGGGGATAAATTTTTCCAAATTCATCTCTTAAAACTAAATGCAATGGAGATTTACACATTCCAAGTGCATATTTGATACAATGTTTTGTTCGCATAAGTTCCATCTTATGAGAAGGAATATTGGTTTCCAGAGACATTTCAAGAACATTAACTCCGCATTCTTCGTAAAAAGCTTTAGCTATTTGGTTATGAATATTTGCCCTGTAATCTACTTCTGATTTATAAAAAGGTTGAAGACTCATCTCTTTTTGTCCTTGTCTTTTATAGCTTGCAAGACGTTTTTGCATAAGCTCTTCCAAAGCTTTTCGCCTGATTTCATTAATATGTGAAATCGGCATGAATGGAAGTTCTGATAATATCTCAAAATTTGTTATATAAAAATCAGAATCACCGGTTTTAGAAAATTGTTTTGTAAAGGTTTCTGCCATTTTATCAGGATTTTTTGCAGCTTCACCTACTGGTAGATCAATACTTAATGAAATTTTATCCTCATCTTCAAGAATCAATTTTCCGTTAGAAAAAACAACCTTAATTCCTATTTGGCGTTTAACTTTTTGTGCCAGCAGTTTTTCAAACTCTACATCTACATTTCTGTATATTAAATCACCCGTCTTTAACTTTATACTCTTGTTTGGATATATATAGCCTTTTTCATATTTATTTACTAAAAATCCATCTATCCCATTTGTTAAACCGTCTTGAGCGTGTATTTCCTTATCTGTCTTTATTTTAAAATGGTTTTCCTTTATTTCAACAATTTTTCCAACGTATTCTCCCATCGATTTTGGTGAAAAAAAGTTATAACAATCCTTTCTACCTGCCAAAAAATAATCCGTAAAACCTCTATTAAAACTTTTTTCAGGATTAGGTATAAATGGGTAAACGCTTTTTCCAGATGAGGTCTTATTAGAATATTTATCCAATTCTTGCCGGTAATAAGCTGTAACATTTTTAACATAACCGGCATCCTTCAAGCGCCCCTCTATTTTGAAAGAGAATACTCCGGCTTCTACCATATCTTTCAAATGACTAGAAGCATTAAAATCTTTCAAGCAGAGAGCGTAAACATCTTTTGCAAGAACTTTGCCATCTGTCGTTTCAACTGTATACTTTTTTCTGCAAGGCTGAGCACATTCTCCTCTATTTGCAGAACGACCACCTATATATTGGCTTAAATAGCATTGTCCGCTATATGATACACAAAGAGCACCGTGAACAAAGGCTTCTAACTCTAAATTTGGATTAGCATTGTGGACTTCTTTTATTTGCTCTAAAGAAAGTTCTCTAGCCAGCACAACTCTTGAAACACCAATTTTTCTAAAAAAAGATACTTTATCGACATCTCTGTTATCACATTGTGTGCTTATATGAATCGGGGTTTTTAATTTTTCATGAATTAACCTGTATAAAAGCCCCATATCTTGGATTATTAGTGCATCTACTTGCATTTTATCCAATTCTCTTGCAAGTGCTACTGCTTCTTCTAATTCATCGTCAGTTAATATCGTATTTAACGTTACAAAAACCTTAGCCCAAAATTTATGCGCGTAATTTACAACTTCTTTTATATCTTCAAGAGAATTAGATGCATTTTTTCTTGCTCCAAATTCTGAGGCACCAATATATACAGCATCCGCACCGCAATCAATTGCAGCAATTGCGGTTTCCTTATCTTTGGCTGGAGCTAAAAGTTCTGTTTGCATTTATTAAACACCCATTTTTCGTCCAAAGATTTTCTTTAAAAAGCCACCTATACCACCGCTCTCAGCTTGATTTTTTATTTTTTCATAATTATCTTTGACAAATTGATTTCTTGGATCCAATTCCTTTAATCTATCCATATACTCAATTGCACCGTAATTATCACCGATAGATTCTCTGAATTCTGCAAGTTTTTCCAGAGCTAATTTATTTTTTGGATCAACGTCAGAAAGCCTTTCGTAAAATTCTGCGGCTTTAGTCTTATCGCCTTCTGCTTCCAACAATGCGGCTATTGTTTCTATCAAATCTACATTGCTGTCATTAAACCTGTATGCAGTCAAGTACTCATTCATAGCAACATCTTTTTCACCGCGAATTATATTATATTTTCCCCAATTTAT
>CALUVP010000017.1 GCA_944324215.1 Candidatus Gastranaerophilales bacterium
CTTATGGTTTGAAACAAAACAATACTTATCAGGAGTTTTCAGGCTTGATAACTTTTTATCCTAAAGACTACTTTTGTCCTAAGTCGTATGAGGATGGGAAAATATATTTGACAGATAATACTTATTGTATTCATCATTTTGCAGGTTCGTGGGTTGATAAAAAAACACGTTTGATAGAAAAAGTTGCCAATATGGTCGGTCCTGATATAACCCACATTTTAGGAAAAATACGTCGTGGGATTTTCAGAAGTAAATGGTAAGCTTGGTGAAAGAAGTAGGTGGTAATATAATGGAATTTCTCTATGGTATTAGCTTATTGCGTGTATATTTTTATTCTTGTGTATTCTGTGGGATTTGCTTGGTTGACGCTCCATTGTAAACAATTGAGAAATTATAAAATATGGCGTTGGGATGTTTTAATTCCTGTGCTTTTAGTCTCTTTGTTGATGGGATTTCGTTATCAGGTCGGTACAGATTGGGGGACTTATTTATCATATTATATTGATATTCGAGATTTTGGAATGACTTCTCAGGAAGTGGTTGATTCAACAATGGAACCGCTTTATTTGTTGTTGAATATTTCTCTTGCTTCTTTACATCTGCCCTATCAGTTGTTTTTTACGGTGATTATGTTTTTGCATTTGATATTGCTTTATAAATCATTTGATAGATATACTTTTCTATTACCTTGGGGGCTTTTCTTTTATGTAGTTACTATATTTACGACTTCTTTAAATATACAGCGCCAAACATTATCAGTTTGTATTTTTTTCTTTTCTTTGCGGTATATATTGGATGGGAAATTTATAAAATACGCATGTTGTATATTGGTTGCGAGTTTGTTTCATTATTCTGCAATTGTATTATTTCCTGTCTATTTTTTAAGACTAAATGGTTTGAGATTTTTAGATAATCGTCTTGTACAATTATTGTTATACATAGTTTCATTCTTCTTATTTAGCTATGCATTAACTTGGATATTGGCATTTGTTTTACAGTATGTGACTAATGCAAAATATTTAGGGAATTTGCAGGCATTAGGAAATTGGAATATGGATGTTTCGTCTGGTTTAGGGATATTAGCAACTCATCTAATAGATATTTTGTTGATATTTTTCTCAAAAGATTTGGCTCGTAATTATAAGGACTGTGGTTTTAAAGTTCTTTTTAGGATATTCTTGTTGGGAGTATGTCTTTCTAATGTGTTTGGGATTGATGTCTTTTTAAGCAGAATACCATTTGCAATGGAAAGTTTACGTTTTCTGATGTTGGCATTTTTACTTCATTATTTTTTTGTGATGAAGAAAAGAGAATGGACTTATGTATTAGGGGGAGGGGTATTATTTCTTTATTTAGGTATGTTTTTGATGTCTATTTACAACGGACATTCTGGTTCTGCTCCTTTTCAATTTGCTTAATTATTAGATTATGAAAGTCTCAGTATTAGTTCCAGTATATGGAGTAGAGAAGTATATCGAGCGTTGTGTAATTTCTTTGTTTGAACAGACATACAATGATATTGAATTTATTTTTGTAAATGACTGTACAAAAGATGATAGTATTGCAGTATTGCACAATGTATTGCAAAGATATCCCAATCGGACTCAACAAGTAAAAATTATTAAGCATGTTGTTAACCGTGGACTTGCGGCTGCCCGTAATACTGCTTTGGATAATGCAACGGGTGATTATTTGATGCATGTTGACAGTGATGATTATTTAGAAACAAATGCAGTAGAATTATTGGTAGGAATGGCATTAGAAAAAAATGCTGATATTGTTGTTTGCGATGCCAAAGTCGTTTTTAAACATAAAGAAGCCCAAGTTTTGAGTTTCCCTATCAATGACAAAGAGACTTATTTGAGGGGAATTTTGAATAAGTCCATAGCACCTTCCATTTGGGGTAAATTGTATTCAATGAAATTTTATAAAGATTCGGGTGTTCGTTCAATAGAAGGGTTAAATCATGGTGAAGATTATGCCGTAGTTCCGCGTTTGGTTTATTTAGCAACTAAAGTGGTCAAATTGAATGTGGCTTTGTATAATTATGTCCAATACAATGAAGGGGCATATACTAAAAACATTACAGAGAAATCAGTTGATGATGTCATTTGGGCTGACAAGGTTTTAGATGACTTTTTCCAAGATAAACCTGAATATGAGGAGATATTGGATGTATCTAAATTACGTTCTGAGCTTTCATTATTGAAAATGGGACAGATTGCTATTTATGATTATATAGTGCAGTCATATAAAACTATAATAAATCCCCAGACGACAAAGTTTCTTGCTTTACGCGACCGAATTTTGTTGTCTTTGGTCAATGTCGGCTGTTATCGAATCGCTTACATTTATAGCCATTGGGGTATGTGGCTTAAACATTATATACGTTAAAATAGTTTTGGTTTATGAGTAAAATGGTCAGTGTCATTGTGCCAGTGTACAATGTCGAGGAGTACTTGTGTCAATGTGTGGACAGTATTTTGGGGCAGACGTATCGGAGTTTGGAAGTCGTCTTGGTGGATGACGGTTCTCCTGACAATAGTCCAAAGATTTGTGATGGCTATGCAAGGAAAGACAGCCGTGTAAAAGTCATACACAGAAAGAATGGAGGACTGTCAGATGCCCGAAATGCCGGTCTGGAAGCCGCAACAGGTGAATATGTCCTATTTGTTGACAGTGATGATTATTGGAGGGATTCGGATGTGCTGGAACGTTTGGTAGAGCTGTTTGAATGTGATGGTGAAAGTTTGGATTTTATCAATTTCAATTGCCAGTATTTTTACCAACGGGACAATTTGATGAAACCTTGGGCAGCTTATCCGGATATGGTCGTAAAGGGTGAGAATAAAAAAGAGATAATCATCCAGCTTATCCAGCATGGAATGTTTCCGATGAGCGCTTGTATGAAATTGATAAGAAGAGATTTTCTTGTAAATAATCGAATTTCCTTTATTAGAGGAAGCGTATCTGAAGATATTCCTTGGTTTTTAGAACTCTTGCAGAAAAGTAGAAAATTCAAATTTGTCAATGAATACGCTTATGTATATCGGAAACAAGTTGTAGGAACCTTATCATCTTCTTTTAGTGAAAGGAAATATAATGATTTGTTTGCGATAATAGAACAAGAGAGTGCTAAGATTCAAGGTTGTTATTCAGATAAAGAACTTCGGGAGGCGTTATTGTCTTTTATGGCTTATGAGTATTGCATTTTGTTGGGCATGGTGAATAATTTTCCTCAATCTGAAAGACGAAAAGAAATCAACCGATTGCAGCAATATGATTGGTTGTTGAAATACAGGTTAAATCCCAAAGTAAAGAGAGTGACCCAAGCGAGGAAGGTCTTAGGTAAGTATCTGACAAATTGGTTGCTTTATTTCTATATAAAAAAGGTGGTCAATAGGAATTGATTTTCATTAAATTGTGATTTGTTATGCGGATACTTCAGGTAATAACGCTCAGTGAATTAGGCGGAGCGCAATCGGTTGTAGCCAATTTGGCAAATACGTTATGCAAAGAGCATGAGGTTGTTGTGGTGGCTGGAGAGGGGGATGGCAAGATGTGGGATTTGTTGTCTCCAGCTGTAGTCCGTGAACATGTGCCTTCTTTGTGTAGGGCATTGTCTCCTTTGAAGGAGTTAAAGACAGTTCTTGCTTTTCGAAGACTATACAGGAAATATCGTCCGGATATCATTCATTTGCATTCTTCGAAAGCCGGAATATTAGGACGTTTGGCTTTTCCTAAATCAAAAATTGTTTACACGGTTCATGGTTTTGATTCGATACGTGTGGCTTATCGGAAGTATTTGCCAATAGAAAAGTCTTTGCAAAACAGATGTCGGGCAATTATAGGGGTGAGTAAATATGATGAACGAAATTTGCGAAGCGAGGGGATTTCCAATCATGTAGGAATAATATATAATGGGATTGTTGAACCTTTGCATTTAAATAATGCTCTTTTTCAGAATCTGGGGAAATATTCTCGTAAGGTGTTGTGTATTGCTCGTTTGGCACCTCCTAAAAATATAGACTTGTTTTTGTCGGTTGCAAAATTATTGCCCCAATATGCTTTTATTTGGATAGGGAATCAGCATGAGGTGTCTTTTGCTTGTCCTGCTAATGTATTTTTTATGGGAAACCTTCCCAATGCAGGTTCATATAATGAGTATGCTGATTTGTTTTTCTTGCCGAGTAATTATGAAGGTTTGCCAATTGTAATCATAGAGGCTTTAGCTTGTGGGAAACCGGTAGTTGCTTCTGCTGTGGGAGGAATTTCGGAATTGTTGGACGGAACGAACGGTTATGCCTTGGAAAATGATGCGCAAAAGATGGCAGAAAAGATAAGTTGTATTTTTTCAGATACAGAAAGATATGCCTTGATGTCGGAATGTGCTCGTAAGACGTATTTGGAGAAGTTTACTGTGGATAGAATGGTTTCCGGGTATTTGGCTGTTTATAATCAGATTGTAGGAAAATAATTTATAATATATGAAAATAACATTGATAGGCGGTTCTGGCTTTGTGGGAACTCGTTTGATAGATTTGTTGCGGCATGATTATCAGTTGAGGAATATAGACAAACGGCAAAGCCATTTTTTCTCGGATATAACGGTAATCGGGGATGTGAGGGACAAGGATAAGATGGTGGAGTTGTTGGAAGGTACGGATGTTGTGGTATTGTTGGCTGCGGAACACCGGGATGATGTTTCGCCAGTATCGCTTTACTATGATGTGAATGTGGGTGGAATGCGGAATGTGTTGGCAGCAATGGAGGTGAATGGCGTGAATCGTTTGGTGTTTACTTCTTCTGTTGCCGTGTATGGTCTGAATAAGAAGAATCCGGATGAGGAACATCCGAAGGATCCGTTTAACCATTATGGTAAGAGTAAATGGCAGGCAGAGGAGGTATTGCAGGAGTGGTTCAAAGGACATGGAGATTGGAATATCAATATTTTGCGTCCGACGGTGATATTCGGGGAACGGAATCGCGGGAATGTTTATAATTTGTTGCACCAGATATCGAGCGGGAAGTTTTTGATGGTGGGGAATGGGAGCAATAAGAAGTCAATGGCATACGTGGGCAATATCGTGGCTTTTATCCGTTTCCTGATAGAGGAGCAAAGTTCAGGTTATAATGTCTATAATTATATAGATAAGCCTGATATGACGATGAATGAGTTGGTGGGGCATGTGAGCAAGGTGCTGAAGAAGCATATTCCGGCGACGCATTTCCCTTATTGGCTGGGGATGTTGGGCGGTTATGGATTTGATTTTCTGGCTTGGTTGACGAGGCGGAAATTGACCATCAGTTCAGTGCGCGTGAAAAAATTCTGTGCGACGACCCAGTTTGATGCCCGGAAGGTTCAGATGAGCGGTTTCAAGGCGCCTTTTACTTTGGGAGAGGGTTTGGCTCGGACGTTGGAGTTTGAGTTTGTACATCCTCGAACGGATGACATCACTTTTAAGACGGAATGAAATGCGTTTTGCATTTTTGTGTATTTTTGTGGGGGAGAGCCTTGTTTTTTGCTTGTAAATTCGTACCTTTGGGGAAAATAAATGACAATGGAAAGGAATATGGGCTTACATATCGATGATGTGATTTTGCGTAAAGCATTCTTTTATGCAAAAATGAAGGGCGTGGATTTGTCAGCGGTTGTTGAAAATTTTCTTGCCCAGTTTATGTCAACTTCTTTGTCTTATGTAGATAAGATAAAGAATTTTCCTATATCACAAGAAGTGAAGTCATTGGTTGGACATCCTAAAGTGGATGCGGCAGCCATTGATTGGGAAAAGGAAAAAGAAGATTATTTATTACAGAAATACGGAGAGTGAAACTTTTTCTTGATACAAATATCATCATTGATGTGATTGCCAACCGGCAACCTTGGGTATGAGAAGCTTTGATTCTTTTGGAATTGGCGAAAAGAGGGCGTGTTACGCTTATCACTTCAGATTATTCATTCATTAATGTTGCTTATGTCACTCGTAAACTTTATTCTAAAGAAGAGTTGTGTCAATTGTTGAAAGGTTTGTGTAATTATATAGAATT
>CALUVP010000018.1 GCA_944324215.1 Candidatus Gastranaerophilales bacterium
TCATACTCGCCGGACAACATTTTTTGAAACTCGTATTTGTCAAGCTCTTTTTTTAACTGCCCTAATTGAAGCTCGCTTTCTTTAATTAATTCTTCATCTCCAATCTCAGCAGCAGCTTTTGAATCCTCAATAATAGAATTCCAGCGAGAAAACATCTCCAAAACATCCTTTATTTCTCTGGATTTTTGACCCAATTCCGACGCTAGATTTTGATTTGACCAAACTTCAGGACTTTGCAACTTTTGTTCTAAAACAGAAAGTTCTTTCTTTAAAGCTTCAAAATCTATATTCTGCCTATTTTTATTTATTTCCTGTTCTAATTCTTCTATATTCATAGTTTTTCAACCAACTCAATAACTTTTTTATGTATATTTTCTATTGTATCAGAAGAATTTATAACCCTCACTCTTTGAGGCTCTTTTTTTGCAATATCTAAATAACCTTCTCTTACACGATTAAAAAACTCAACACCTGCCGATTCCATTCTATCCTTATTTTTACCGACTCTCAACATAGAAGTTTCCACATCAATATCGAAAACTATAGTCAAATCGGGTTTCAACCCGATTGTTGCAATATTATTCAGATAATTAATTCTATCCAAATCAAGATTTCTTCCATAACCCTGATATGCAACAGTTGAATCCGTGTGCCTGTCACAAAGTATAATTTTTCCCTCTTTTAAAGCAGGTTTTATTATACAATCAACATGTTGAGCTCTGTCTGCCAAAAACAAAAACGATTCAGCAACTGGAGAAACTTCTCCATCATAATTTAACAAAATTTCGCGTAATTTTACGCCCAAGCCTTTTGCGCCAGGCTCTCTTGTAAGTAGTGTATCAAAACCCTTTTCACGCAAATACTTATCCAAAAGTTCTATTTGAGTAGTCTTACCGCACCCGTCAGCACCTTCAAAAGTTATAAATAAACCATCTTTCATTAAACTTTTACCAGATCCTTTTCTATTAATTTATTCAAAAGCAAATCCGTATCTTTTATAAATTCAGACACTATGCTAAGCAATTCTTTTGTCTTTTTTACAGAGTATCCTTCTTCTATATCTATTCTTTTCGCATAATACTCTTTCCATTTTAGCCATGAATCAGTAAATCCGTAACCTTCCATATACCGGAAAATATTATTCATTGTAAGCTCTTCTTCAGATTTATTATATTGAAGTTTGAAGTATTTTTTCATTATTTTCCAAGCAGTTTCAAATGTATATTCAAACCTTTTTACACAGGAATCCGCGTAAATATCACACATATCCGGTTCACTGCTGCCTGCTGAAAAAATTTCATAAGCTTTTTTCAACGATTTAAAGGCATTTTTTAATGCTTCTATATCTAATTCTATTGGATTATCCATATCTTTATTCTATCATAAATACCGGATACTCTACAAGCCGATTTTCTGGTCTAGTTTGAAGTGGTCGATGAGTTTTATGATAGACAGAATTTCCTCAAATATCTGAAAGAACTGCTTGTTGTCATTTACAGGCTTAAGAAGCGAACAGATAGAAAACAAATCTTTAGAAGTATGAAGTGCTACAAACAGATTTGTTCCGTAAAAAGCGCATGATACTTTATCTGCTTCAAACGCAACTTTCATATTATTAAGTCTCTCCATAAACGAAGGTGTAATCAAATACCTTGCCTCAACCTCATCGTCTGTATAAACATCAAATTTCTTTTCAAATATAACATCTTCTAATGGTGTATGTACGAGTTCTTCAGCAGGAGCCATTGGCAATAATGAATCAGGACAAATAACCGTATTTCCCTTAAAACTTTTATTCATATCAAATTTAACTACCACACCATCAAAAATCATACCTGATTTATTAGAATTAACTCCAGATTTTGATTCTACTATGTCAAATTTTACATATTTATATTCACCATAAAAAACATCATCATAGTTACAAGAAGTATAAAGAGGAAGCAAATGTGAGCTTATAAAAACTTCATCACCATCCGGGTATGAACCCCGAACCCATGTCAACTTGTCAAAACAAGCACAGAACTTTGGCATTATTTTATTTTTAATTTTATTTTCAAAACCTTTTTTAAGCCCAAACCAGACAAGCCATGCCAGAGTAAACATAAAAATAGAACCTTTTAAAATTTCAAACCTGTTATGACCTTCCGCATCCCATAAAATAATCATACAAAATATAAGCAACCCTGCAATAGAAAATATAGAAACAAAAATAATTGCAATTACAAGTCTGAGTTTTCTCTCATTATCATATAGTTGAAGCAGCGGATAAAGTTCATTAAAAAATTTGTCCTGAAAAATTTTTCTCATTCCTTGATAGATTTCTTCTTCAATCATAATTACATTCCTATCTTCTGGTCTAATTTGAAGTGGTCGATGAGTTTTATGATAGACAGAATCTCTTCAAACATCTGGAAGAACTGTTTTCCGTCATTTACGGGTTTTATAAGAGAGCAAAGAGAAAATAAGTCCTTTGATGTATGCAAAGCTACAAACAAATATTGTTCATAAAAAGCACACGAAACTTTGTCCGCATCAAATGCAACCTTCATATTATTCAGGCGTTCCATAAATGAAGGCGTAATCAAATACCTCGCCTCAACCTCATCATCAGTATAAACATCAAATTTCTTTTCAAAAACAACATCCTCTAATGTTGTATGTCTGAGAGCAGCAGACGGAGTCGTATGGAATACTGAATCCGGACGTATCACAGTTTTTCCTTTAAAATTCTTATTCATATCAAGTTTTATTATTACACCGCAAAAAACGGTACGCCTATTCTTTCCGGAACCGGTGGCAAAAGATGATTCCATAATATCATAGCCAACGTCTTCATATTTCCCTACAAAACAGTCATCATACCTACTTGATGTGAAAGACGGGATAATGTCCGAATCAGTGATTAATGAATTATTTCTAAATTTGTCCGAAACATTCCAAGATAAATCTCCAAAACATTTACAGACTTTGAACATTATTTCTTTTTTTATTTTGCTCTCAAAACGTTTCTTTATAAAGCACCAAGAACTTAGCGCCAATATAAACATTAGAAAAGCAAATTTAAAAAAACCTTTTCTGGAATCACTTGAATCAACTACAAAAATTCCCACATAAAATAAAAATAGAGATATCGCAAATAATAAGAGAAACGATAACGATGCTAATAGTAATTTAATCTTTCTTTCTCCCTCATATTTTGCTAAAAACGGAAAAAGTTCCTTATAAAAAACTTCCTGAAACTCTTTCCGCATCTGTGAATATGATTTATCTTGAGTCATAAAATTCCCTTGGATTTTTCTTAGACAAAAACTATTTCAAAAAATTTGCTGCATTAACAGCTTGTCTTTCTCTTTCTTCTGCCTTGAAGAAATCAACAGCCTTTATATTAAGCATTCTTGCAAAAAATGATGATGGAAATATTTCTACAGCGTTCTTAAGTTCATTTGCAGCAGAATTATAAAATCTTCTTGCCGCAGCAATATGTTCCTCTACTTCATTATAAGTCTGCATTGCTGTAATCATTGTTTGATCAGCTTTTACTTGAGGGTAATTTTCTACAGCAACCATTAATTGCCCCATTTTTTGAGCTATTTGAGAATCTAAAGCTATTTTTCTGTCAATATTTTCATAACTGCTAGGAATTTCCATTATTTGAGTTCTCAATTTTGTTACTTCTTCCAATAAACCACGTTCGTGCTCCATGTATTTTTGGGCAATTGTTAGTATGTTTGGAATCAAATCATATCTCTTTTTTAACTGAACATCTATTGCCGAAAAAGCTTCTAGTGTTTTATTTCGCTTTTGTATCAAAGAAGTATAAATACTATAAATCCAAAAAATAAATACAACTCCGGCTATTATTAATATTGATTCTGATGACATTTAATTATTCCTCCATTTCTTATTTTTTATAATCCTTTTACAACATCACTGTTTTGTATTTTTTTTACCATATAAAATACTGCAGTTAACAACAATATCAATGATAATGAAATTATTAGTCTTGAAAAATCTAGAATTTCATATTCCAAAGTTATTTCTACAGGCTGCTCTTCCTTTGCTAAATTCCATTGATATTCTTTATCATTTAAGACTTTATCTGCATTATTTATCCTAGCCTTTACTGGAATTTTTATTGTAAGATTAGAAATCGGTACTACACTAGGCTTTTCTCCTTCTATTGACTCGTAATCTTCTTTTATAGCAGTCATATTTACTAATTGTCCGTTAATATTCTTTGTTTCTATATCTCTGGATATTACAACATTTGGCTGTCCAGCGCTGATTTCTCGTTGGGAAGAGGATATATCAGTACTAGACAATGCCTCTTTTATATCATAGTATAAGTGTATTTTATATGAACTCTTTACAAAACCTTTATTTGCTATGAAAGTACTTTCTTTTTTATCAAATCCGGCTGGTAAATTTTCTAGTGCTTGTTTGATAGTAAGATTACTTTTACCAATTGTTAAACCCGAAAAAGCATCATCTTCATATACATTTGTTTCGTATCCGAGTTTTTTATATTTCTCGGATAATGTATCTACGCTTCTTTTAAAACCAACATCAAACCCAGGACTGATTGCTCTAAAGAATTTTACATTAAAACTTTGTGTTTGAGTGATGTTTATCTGGTCTTTCTTATTTATATCTATAGTGTATTCGAACTTTGTACATCCTGTGCTGATAATCGTTAAAGTTGAAATTAGCAATATTAAAAATAATTTCTTCATAAATAATATCCTCTCCCTTTCAGAATACATTATGATATAGATGTAAATAACATTCAGATAGATGATTTCTTCAGATTTTAATTTGTCAATAGTAGGTGTAATTATTTTGGCAGTATTGATTTCCCGTATTGATTAAATAACGATAATTTTTGTCCTTAAGTTCTTCCATAATACCATTTCTTTGGCGATTTGCACGCTCTATTGTGCGAAAACTCTGTATATCTGCAAATTTTTGGTAAACTCCGTTTGGGAAAGTACAATTTACAATAGTCCATTTCACATCACAAGATGTTTTGTTTATTTTACCCCTAATTTCATAAATTCCGTTAGGAGTTGCATGATATTTGTACGGAGTACAAGTTGACAAATTCTCTAGAAATAGTAATTTAGCTTCCACCTCTTTATCATTTGTGACATAAAAATCAAAAACATCTTCTGCTTTTGAACTTAAACATATAATAATAAGAAGCAGTATAAAAAATATCGGTTTAATATACTTTTCCATACATCCAATATGATCTTAAAACCTTTTTTACATAATTTTTTGTTTCAGGATAAGGAATTTGTTCAACAAACTCATCTGTATCACTATAAATTAACTTAGAAAACCAATTGGTAACAGAACCGATACCTCCGTTATATGCTGCAATAGCATACAAATCTTTTCCTCCGAGCATACGCTTTAGGCTTGTGTAGTAAAGGCTTCCTGCTGTAATATTAGCTGTCTCAACATTCAAATCTGTAGGTAAATTATGTTTCTTAACAACTTCATTATAAGTTGAAGGCATTAATTGCATTAAACCTGTGGCTCCTACAACGCTTTTAGCACAGGGATTAAAATGACTTTCTTCTTTTATAATCGCCTCAAGTATAATTGGGTTGTTATTTCCCTTCACTTTATCAACAATTTCGTAATAATGCATAGGATAAACTAATCGCCATCTTAAATCCTCAAAAGGAGGTTTTACACTCATTTCCTGCATTCCATCACGAGCAAGAACTGCTGATACTGTATAATTTTCCTTTTGATAAGCAATCCAGCTTTGGATAAATTTGTCATTTTTACAAAGTTCTGCCAGTAAATCATAATCCTTTAAATATGCTAATTTTACTACTAAATTATCATCAAGAGATTTTTTATATGGGAACACAACAGGCTTGTAATTTAATTCCAAGAACGGAAACATTCCATCATCTTTATATAAGTTATAATTAGCTCTAAAGGCATAATATGTATCTGGATATTTTGTCAAAACTTGCTTGTAATAATTGTTTGCACTCTCATAATGCTTTAGTTTAAAAGCTATTTTACCCATATAGTACATTACGGCAGGACTTGAATTCACATCAGGGAATTTTTTCATATGTAAAAAACCGAGTCTTTGCGCCTCGTAATATTTCTTTTGCAAATATTTTGCTATAAAGAGGTTATAAAGAGAATCTGCAGAAAACTGTCCATTTGGATATTTTTCATAAAGGGTTCTATAACAAGCTTCTTTCAGATTAGATGCAACAACTTCATTACAATTTAGATATGCAACATAATCTGCCCCTGTAGAGTTTAAGCCCATATTCACAAGTTTTGTTATACCATCTTTTCTGGTCGGGAAAGAAGCAACATAATTGTCTATAATCTCATAAACATCTTTATTATCAGTATTTGAAGCGTGTTTTTTCAAACCTTCTTCTGAATACGAATTTGCCTTAGCCTTATTCCCAAGCCTATACTCATTTTTTGCAAAGTCTGCCCAACTTTCTTCAATTGTAGTCTTATACAAAAAATCTCTTGCTTTTATGTACTCACCGTTTGCATAATAAGCTTTTGCGATTAATAAGTTATCATAATTAGTAAGTTCCAAATTAAGCTTCTTTATTTCATCAATTGAATTCAATGCAAATCTGCCGTCAGGTGCTTGTTCCAGATAGGTTTTAAAATGAATGAATGCTCTGTTTTTAGATTTTTCAGTACCGCGTGCTGTTTTATGTTTAGAAGATAATTCTATTAATCCTAA
>CALUVP010000019.1 GCA_944324215.1 Candidatus Gastranaerophilales bacterium
ATAATTCCGAAGATATGGGATTTGCTATCTCTCCAACAAAAGTTCGTGAAGCTGTTTACGAAACCATCTTATCTATTGACGGGCTTGCTGCGGCGGCAACAGATAATGCTTCGCCGTTTGATTTTATTAAAGATACATCAGCGATGCCTGATGAAAAAGCTGAAATTGTTGAAATGAGCAGATTAATAAAGCAAGCTATTGCTAAATTACCTCAGAAAGAACGTACAGTTGTTGAATATAGATTCTACAGAAATATGCAAGCTAAAGATATTGCAACAATGGTAGGACTTTCGCCTTCAAGAATCACTCGTATAATACAGTATTCTCTTAACCAAATTAGAGAGTATTTGAAATCTAAGGGAAGAACGGACTACTAAATCTTTTAACGAGCCCAATAAGAGCCTCTTATGTTTCCAAAATTGTCAGTCATAACCCCTCTACCACCAGGAAAAGTTCTGAAACTACCAGTTCTGTTACCATAGTTATTGTAACCGTAAGCCCGTCCTTTTGAAAGTTGCCTTACAGTACCAACCTTATTGCCATCATTATCAAATACATGAGTTTGAGCAGACGGAGAATACTTCAATCGCCCTAGCGAATTCCAATCTTGATCATACATAACACTTGTACCATTGGAGTATGTTCTTATCCTACCTGTAGAATTCATATCACTATCAAACAGCTCATAATTACCATTTGCAGTTTCTCTTATAGTACTCGTCTTATTCCAATCTTTATCATAGGTATTGATTGTTTCTGCAAATACTGGGATTATTATTATACTTAATATTGTTAATAACACTATTTTCATACACCTATTATACCAAATTATTTTAAGATATAATCCCCTCCTTTATCAATTTTTCTTTTATTTGTTTTTTTGTTTGGAATTCTTTTCCCGACTTGTCTGTCAATCTTTTTATTAGCATAATGCCTGGTGTTATTATACCCAAAGCTAAAATTGAAGCTCCTATGTTATTGCTGATTGATTTTCTTTTGAGCTTTCTAACTCCTTTAAAAAACGCCTCTGATGTCTCGCCTTTTTGTAGAGCTTCTTTATACTGTCTATAAAGTTCCAAAACTTTATCGTGAACACCCTCTACTTCTTTTAAATCAATAAACACCCTTGTATCAATTTTATTTGTTCCTTTTAACTCCGTAATCAAATCTGCCTGCTTTGCAATCTTTACTATTTTATTTTCAGGATTTTTATGTATAAATTCGTATAATGAAGTACTAGAAGTATTCGCTTTTTGAAACTCAATAATACTCTTTTCTATAGATTTATCCTCAAAAGACTTTTTAAAAGCATCATCCTCCAACACTCTTGAATCAAGAGTTATAGATTTATTATATTTTTTCTTTGCATTATTTTCAAACATTTCCTGAATTTTCTTACCAGCATAATACAAGAAAAATAAACAAGAACCTTCTTTTATTGCATATCCTATGAATTCCTGCGGATTTCTTGAATCTGTAAGCCTTTCAGTAGTTATAAAACCATCCATAAGATACATATTTTTAACCGGTGAAAATGCAAACTCCTCAACAACCCTTCCGATACCCTTAAAAGATGGATTTTGAGATACTTTTGAATCTTTTTTTGCATCTTTATCTTTCTTTTCATTGTATTCTTTTATAAGATTCTTTTTAATTTTATCCTCAGTATATTTTTGTTTTAATCTTGTCAAAGTAACATACGAAACTGCTGCCAAAACAGTTGATACTACAAACTTAGCAGCAGCAAGGTTTTTAAACATTTTGCTATTATTTTCGGCTTTAATCAAATTATTTTTTATATCATCATTTGGAGCAAATTCTTTAATCTTTTCAAATATTACTTTGTCTTTCAAGATTCTCGGATCAATTTTTGAATCTAATCCATACGCTTTAAAAACTGTCTTATCAAAAAGCCATTTAAAAGCAGGAATTCCACCTAACCATAGAATCTCAGTTCCAAATTCATCAATAAATCTGTCAACCCCCTCTTCTTCCTTTCCAGTAATATATGAACCTGCAGTCATCCCCAAACAACTTGAAGCATCTTTTACACCAAGAGGTATTAAAGAATTAGGGTTACCTAACGTAGAATAAATTTTTGCAGCATTTACCAACATAATTCTACAACCCCCACTTTAAATTCATTAATTTTTTACTATGTTTGTTCATACTACACCTTCCTTTCACTATAAGTTTTGTAAAACTTAAAAATTGCTATACTATTAACATTTTTTTACAAAAAAAAGAGAACTTCCGCTTATAGGAAGTTCTCTTTATTAACAATTAAAACCTAGCCTACAAGTTCGGTATCGTCCGACTCGGAAGCTTTAACCATAATAGCGTGTTCAACAGGATTTTCCTTTTTGTACGCACTTTCACTGGCGGCTTCCTCAAAACCAAACTCGTCTCGGGCTTTTTTCATTTGAGTCTCGTCTACAAGCTTTTTTGCAAGCTCTGCTATTTCATATACGAGCTTGTAGCGATTATCTGTATTTTCGTTTAATTCCCAGGCTATTTTAATAATTTGATCCATATTTAACCTCTTTTTGTCGCTTTATTTGATTGTATAACACACATAATTATTTGTCTAGAGGATATATGTTAACATAAGTTTACAAAAAAGCAATTATTTCATACATAAATACTTTATATATACATACAGATATTAAGAAAAGGAGATGACATGACAACACAGTATTCATTAGACTACTTTAAAAACAACACGACATTATACAATTTGGCAGCAAAGTATGATTCTTCTAGTAATATTGGGAACAACGACAGGATTTTAAATGGAAAAGAAATACAACTATTTACCCTTGAATTGAAAAACAAAGGTATCAATTTTGATTTTAGTAAACTTAACGATAAAGAATATTTAGAAAATACTGATAAGACTTATCAGAAGGAAGTCGAAAATGCCCAAAAACGTGAAAATTTAATAGAAGAAATGAAGGATGATTATTCAATAAGTAAGATTAAAGACCAAAACGGTAATGTATTCTACAGAATAACTGCCTTAAAGGATGTAAAATTAAGCCAACTAAAATCTGATTTAAAAATCCCCGCAGGAGTTGTATCCGAATATAACGATGGTTACGGTCAATGGGATAACAACGGTCAATACATCGAGAATAAGGAAATGCGAGGAATTTCTATTAAAATTCCTGAACGTCAATTAGGTGCTAATCAAAGTGTATTAGACTGGTTTATGAGCTTTTTTGAATAATTAACTCATCAAAGTTGTCATTAAAATAGGCTCACCATCTGTAGCAAGAACTGTATGTTCAAAATGCGCAGATGGTTTTCTGTCTTTTGTAACAACCCCCCATTTGTCATCTTCGACAAAAACTTCATCCCCGCCGAGATTCAACATAGGCTCAATAGCAATTACCATACCT
>CALUVP010000020.1 GCA_944324215.1 Candidatus Gastranaerophilales bacterium
AGTTAAGAGCCGAATTAAAAACGAACATAGGAGGGATAAAAATTGATAATGTCAATCAGCCTAGAATGTTGTCAGTGCATACAATTGTATATACGCCAGATTGGGGTGAATATTCTCCGCCTTCTCCGAAGTATGGTATGCAATTAGTTGTATCCGATGGTAAATTATTAAAAGCCAATTATTCAAGAAATAAGATCCCGGAAGATGGTTACGTAATTGTTGGTCCTCAGAAAGAATTAAGCAAACTCGTAAATGCAAGGAAGTTTAAGTTAGATATAAAGCTCAATCCGGAATGGAAAGACGTTAATCATATAATAAGTGGCGGCCCGTATTTAGTAAAAAATGGTGATATTTATGTAGATATGACAGCCCAAAAACTGGCTTCAGTTGGTGGAAGAAATCCGAGAACAGCTGTAGGCTATACAAAAGATAATCATTTAATAATGTTAACAGCTGACGGAAGAGAAGGCGCTTCAATTGGTTTAACATTGATGGAATTAGCCAATCTAATGAAGGAATTAGGTTGTGTAAACGCAATGAACCTTGATGGTGGCGGCTCGACCGTAATGTATATAAACGGAAAAGTCGTAAATAAGCCTGCCGTACAAGGTGGTATTCCTCTTTCTCATACACTAATGGTAAGAAAAATAAGCTAGAATTTATTTTCCATAATACATATATTCCCCTATGGAAGTAAACAAACTGCCCGTTCCTAAAATTTTAGGAGCGGGTTTGAGTATGTTATAAGAAATCGCTTATAGGACGTTGTATTTCTCTGCGGTTTATAATATCTTTAGTAACTGTAAAATCTTTAACTAAATTAGCTAATTCAGGAGTTTTTTTCTTGTTTTTCAAATTTAGCTGAATTTCTGTAGGAAAGAATCTTGCATAGTCCATGTGATAAACTCTTCCATCAGTATCAATAAGTTTGTGTGCAATATATCTGTGATATCTTCCGTTTTGTTTTAAATCCTCTTTCATAATTTCTGTTGATTCTCTATGATCTTGCATTGGGGCTTTTATTCCGAATTCTTCCATAAATTGTTTCATTCTTCCTGAAGAATTCAGTCCAGTGTATACTCCTTCTGTTTTTTGAGTAATTATATTCATATATTTTTTTATGTCATCGGCGTTTTTTACGTATTTTTGACTTCCTTTTAGGTCGTTCTTGTATAGATTTTCCAGTTTATTACAAACTTCTTCTGTCAAAGACAGCATTGAAGGGTAGTCGAAACCTTTTGCATTTTTTGCATCTAATCCAAAACATCTTTGCATAATACTAAAGTTTTCATACTTAATTAAAGGAGTGAATGTATATATTGTATTAGCAATTCTATTTGTAAATTTTTCCCTAAGTCGCTCATATCTTTCAGGATTGTTGTTTTTTAGTGCTTTTATACCTTGTACATAAGATGCATTAAAGACATTAAATGATATATTAAATTGGTTCAATTTTTCCATATTTTCCGGTTTTGAAAAATATTCAGCATACATTTCTGCTCTTTCTTGTAATTTTTTATTATTAGGATCCCAACCGGAAGTATCAAAAGTAGATTTCCTGCCTAAAGAATTATAAAGTTCGCTTACTAAGTCCCTAAAATCGTGCGTATTACCTTTTTTCTCCTTAATAGCTAAATTCATACAATCGGCATCATAGAAAAGTTCTGTTGTTCTGTAAATAAGCGTTTCTTTGCTATTGGTCATATCTTCACCAAATAACGGTAAATAGTGAAGTCTTTTTCGAATTTTCTTAAAACCATTTGTAATAGATGTAAAATCTTCCCAAGACATTTCTCTATTGGATGGTTTTGCATCAGCATAACAGTATCCGCACATATTATTGCATCCTCTTTTTACTGCAATAACGTGTAAGTTTTCACTTAAGTATTGAATATCTTTCATTGATAAACCCTTGAATACTTTAATTCCAAATTGTAAGCCTTCAATATTCTCCATACTAAAGTTCCTAAAAGGTATTTTTCTTGCGTTAGGATCACTTTTATAGTATTTGATAAGCCAATTGGAAAATCTTTGTGCTTTTATGTAATTGTTGAATTCTTTTAATGTTTTTAGTGGATTTGAACAAAAATTAGGACACTGATTTTTAGCACTTAGATTAACGTTAATTTTATTATAAACATTAACGTTAGTATTATAATTACGTATTGTCGCGTTTTGAGTGTATTTAGTAGAATATATGTTATTGTTATAATTTGATAGTCGCATACTAAAATAAAAATACAAAAAATTTTTTTTGCTAATAATTAAAAAAAAATAAACTTTATCCTAATATGGGATTTGATACCATATAATTGTTGTATAATAATATTTATAAAGGGGGAAATTATGAAAAATCCATTTAAAGGGGTAAATGAAGAGGTAAATGAAGAGAATTTAAATGATGATACAGAAGGCCTACAAGGTGCTGTAAACTCTGATGAAGAGAAAAATGCAGCTGAAAATTCTGAAGTAGAATTAGAGGAAAAACTTGAAGGTAATACAGAAGAGACTGTAGAAGAAGTGAATCCCTTGCAGGAAAAATATGATATATTAAATAATCAATATATAAGATTAGCTGCTGATTTTGATAACTATAGAAAACGTCAAGAACAGGAAAAGGAAGCTCTTTTAAAGTATGGTGCAGAAAATACTTTGAAAAAAATGATTGAAGTTCTTGATAATTTCGAACGCGGTTTAAAAGCAATTGAAACTGTTCAGGATTGCGAAAAAGTAAAAGAGTGTTACAATTTGGCATATAAAAATTTTACTGATGTTTTAACTAAGGCAGGTTTAGAACAAATAAAAGCAGAAGGAGAACAATTTGATCCTAATTTCCATGAAGCAATAATGCAGACTCCTACTTCTGAAAAGCCTGAACATACAATAATTGCAGAACTTCAAAAGGGATATAAATTAGGTGATAAAGTTTTAAGACCTACATTAGTTAATGTTGCAGTGTCGGAATAGTTGCAATAAAGGGAAATAGAGAATAGCAATGAGTGATTATTATGAAATATTAGGCGTTGATAAGAACGCATCTAAAGATGAGATAAAAAGTGCTTTTAGAAAAATGGCACGAAAGTGGCATCCGGATGTTAATAAGGCTCCGGAGGCAGAAGCAAAGTTTAAGGAACTGGGTAAAGCTTATGAAACTTTAATGGATGATGAAAAGCGTGCGACATATGATAGGTTCGGCGAGGATGGTTTAAAAAATGCCGGATTTAATACTCAAGGACCTTTTGCAGGTGGATTTGGTGATTTGGATGAGGTATTTAACTCTTTCTTTGGCGGGTTTGGCTTTGGTGGTGGAAGCAGTAGAAGAGCTGATCCAAATGCGCCACAAAGAGGTGATGATTTAAGGCTTGACATTGAAATTGAGTTTGAAGAAGCTGTTTTTGGGATGACAAAAGAAATAAAAATAGATCATCTGGAAACTTGTGCTTCTTGTAAGGGAACAGGTGCAAAGGAGGGTGCAAAACCTGAAACTTGTAAAACTTGTGGTGGAACAGGTTCTATTCAGCAAACTACAAGAACTGTTTTAGGTCATTTTACACAAATTGTAACTTGCCCTCATTGTCACGGAAAAGGAACCGTTATTTCTAATCCTTGTCCAGATTGTCATGGTGAAGGTAGGAAAACTGTTGAGAAAAAAATAGAATTGAAAATCCCCGCTGGTGTTGATAATGGCTCAAGAATGCGCTTATCTCACGAAGGTGATGCAGGTATTAATGGCGGTGTTGCAGGTGATTTGTATGTTGTAGTACATGTAAAACCTTCATTATATTTTAAACGTGATGGAATGAATGTGTTTACAAAATTAGAAATATCTCCAGCACAGGCAGTATTGGGAGATGTGGTCACAATAAAAACTCTTGATGGAGAAAGGAATGTTTCTATCCCTGCTGGCATCCAACACGGTGAAAGTGTAAAGATTAGAGGTGCAGGTGTTCCTAATCTTTCAAAACCTTCTATGAGAGGTGAGCATGTTGTTGTTATTAGTGTAAAAATACCTACACAAATTTCAAATGATGAAAAAGTTTTATACGAAAGATTATACGAAATACAAGCAGGACGTAAGGTCAAAGGCTCTGTAAAAGAACGCATAAAAGGTGTTTTTAAATAAATAAAATTATGGTAAAATAATATGGATTGGAATGCGTTGGAGAGATGATGCGTAAGCTTTTAATTCTATTAGGTATTTTATTAATAAGTAGTACAAATGCATTTGCTGCTAAAATTCCTGCAGAAGTTAGAGATTATATTTTGCAAAAAGTTCCTCAGGCTGATATAAGATTTGATGGCGTTATTATATTCCCTGATAATACAATATATTTACCTTTGTACCCGTCGCTATTCTCTGATGTAAAGAAGATTCAAATAAAAGAGTCTTATCCTGAGAAACAAGATTTAAAGCAAGAACCTGATGTTGTTATTTTTAATAATGATTTTGTTTTAATGAAGGTTTTAACTGATGGTGAAGGGCATAGGACAGTTTTGCATATGCCAAATCCTCCTCTTCAAGTAAGAACAGGTCTTTTGCCCCAGGACATGCTTGTTCCAAGCGGTTTAATTATTCCTGAAAATATAAAAGGTATTATTGGTAACTTAAAAATTGATACCAAAAACGAGGATATGATAAGAATTGAAAATCAGGATTCCTATGAGAGTTTTTTGGCTGAATCTGAGCCTGATATCCCTCAGAGTTTGATAGCACAATTAAAAAGTAAAGTTCTTTTTGTTACGACAAATTATTCTAAAAATATTCAGGTGATTGAACCGGCAAGAGCTGTGCCTAGTTATTCTTTAGCTCAAAAGTCTATACCTGTTGATATTGAAGCAGTAAAAAATGGAAAATTTTTACTTGTAACAACTTATGATAGACCATTTGTTGATGTAATATCTGTTGCTGATTCTAGATTTATTAAGCAAATTAACGTTCCATCTAATCCTGAAGAAATTTTATTAGATGAAGTTAATAACAAAGCTTATATAACATCACCTTCTGCCTCAACAATTTTTGTAATTGATTTAGAGACAATGTCATTGACTCAGAAAATAAAAATTAACGGTTATTGTGAAAATTTATTATTAAAAGATGATAAACTATTCTATGTTGATAAATTGAAGAATGAAATTTGGGCAATAGAACTTAAAAATCAATACGAACTTAAAGATATTGGACTATTTCCTAATGTTTCAGCTTTAGCTTTCAGAAATAATAAGTTATATATATCAAGTCGTACAAAGAGTAGAATAGCAATAATAGATTATTCAACATTAGGTTTAATAAATGAATTTACGACAGTTAATAAGCCTATAGGTATGTTGCTTTATGATAAATATTTATACGTGTTAGGTGCGCAAAATAACGAAATTCAAAAAATAAACACTGATAATGATGAAGTTGTGGATGTTATATCAATTGGTACTAATGGGTTTTCCTCTGGTCTTAAGAGTATTGAGAATTCCTCATTTGCAGTTATAAATGATATAAAAAATAATCAGTATTCAATTTTTGATTTAGCAAAGGGTAAAGTCTTAAAAACTTATCAAGTGAATGTACCTATAAAATCAGTTGTTATCACAAACAAAGTAGAATTATTTGATTAGAAGGAAAAGATGGATATTGTATTTGATGAAATTACTTCGAATGTAATGAGTGAATTAGAAAAAACTCAAAGAGAGTTTTGGAATGTCCCGAGGACAACGGGAATCCTGTTGAACATGTTTGTTAAGATGATGAATGCTAAAAGTGTATTAGAAGTTGGAACATCTAACGGATATTCGGGCTTGTGGTTGGCAAAGGCTCTAAAAGAGACTGGTGGCAGATTAACTACGATAGAGTACTATGATAAACGCCAAAGCATAGCTATAGAAAATTTTAAAAAATGCGGAGTTATTGATGTAGTAAGACCTCTCCAAGGTTCTGCTTGTGAGATAATAGAAGCTTTTGATGACAGTGAAAAGTTTGATTTTGTATTTATTGATGCAAATAAACGAGAGTATGTAAAATATTTTGAACTGGTTAAACCTCATTTGACTCAAAAAGCAATGATAGTTGCTGACAATATAACATCTCATGCTGAAAAAGTTCAAACTTTTGTAGATGCAGTTAATGCAGATGACGAATTTCAGTACACAATAGTTGACCTTCCTGGGGGAATCTTAACCGCATACAGAAATTAATCAGTTTGTATTCATTATTTTTTTTTTGTTGCTACCTTATTTGCAGCGTCCGCAAATAACTTTTGCTACAAATTGTACGAAAATTATAAATTCCCAAATAATATTGCGGTGTTTAATATAGTATAAATCATATTTAAGTCTTTCTTCAGATGTAGGTTCGCAAACATTAATTTGTTGCCAGCCGCACCACCCAGGTCTTACCCAGTTTCTGCATTCCCAAAACGGAAGTTTTTCTCTGTTTTCGTAGTAAACCTCTTCTCTTACAGGTCTTGGTCCTACTATGGACATTTCCCCTCTTAGAACATTTATCATTTGTGGGATTTCATCAATATGGAACTTTCTTAAAATTTTGCAGAATGGCATTATACGCTTGTCATCATATTTAATTTCAGTCAAATCGTCATCAAAATTCTCTTCAACTTTGTCTTGGTACATGGTTCTAAACTTAATCATCTTGAAAGGTTTTCCATACTTACCAATTCTTGATTGAGTGAAAAATACCGGACCAAAATCAGAAAGCTTTATACCAATCATCGCAATCAATGATAGTGGTATGGTAATTAGCATTATAAAAATTGAAGCAAGAATATCGAAAAATCTTTTAATATAAGTAAATAATAAAGCCTTTTTCTTTACACAAGCATAAAACAGCCAATTAACAGTCATTTTTGATACAAGATATTTATGAGTGATTTTTTCATAAAATTTAGGCATTCTCCAAACCTTAACCCCTAAAGGAATTCCTTTTATTAAGTCAGTTAAAGTAATCGCATCCATTCTGGACTTGACGGCAATTATTACAATTTTAACGTTATTATCTTTTATAACTGCTTCAGAATCACAAGTTAGTCCAAGTATAGGGATTGTAGAATCTTCATCTTCTATGGTATTCATATCGTCGTCAAGAAAACCTACAACCTTCATTCCAAGTTCCGGTCTCATTTGAATTTCTTCTGCAATAAGTTTCCCATCTTGTCCTGCTCCTACGATCAAAACATTTTGAGTCGATTTTATAAATTTCACATAAGCTATGTATATTGCTCTGGTAATAAGAATACCCACAAAAGTTATTACCGCATTTATGACAAGAAGAAGTACTGTAATAATATTAAATCCGCTAAGACACAATGGAATTCCCGCAAAAACAGTAGCTATTGTAATTCCTTCAAATAAAAGGTAAATGTCTCTGGGTCTGTATTTTCTAATTTCATAAAACCCTTTTATATAAAGGATAAGCATTGTAATTAATAAAAACCATAAAACCAGATATAAAAGAATATATAAAGGAATGAAACTTATAAAAGAATAAAGTGTTGCAAACATAATGATAAGAGCATCTACAATTGTTAACACATAAACAGATTTAGAAATTACAGGCATATACTCTCCTTAATTATAGGTATTTCTTAACTATCATATTATAACATATTCGGAGTAAATATAATAGAGTATAAAAACAAAAAAAGAGCCTTAAAGCTCTTTTAAATGGTACCCCCAAGCGAATTCGAATCGCTGTCTACACCGTGAAAGGGTGTTGTCCTAGGCCTCTAGACGATGGGGGCCCGTTCGACAATTTCTATAGTACCAAATCAAACTTTATTGTCAAGCATTATGATGAAACTTTATTTTAAATCTTGAAATCATTGCCTTTTAGTCCTAAAATATTCTTATCTGATATAAATAAAGAAGGTGTTAGTCATGATAAATAGAAAATCACGTGATGAGATAAAAAGGATGCGACATGCTGGTCACATTGTGGCCTTAGTGCATCAAAAAATGAAAGAAGTCGTAGAACCGGGAATATCAACAAAAGAGCTTGATAATATTGCAATGAAAGTTATCAAAGAAAACAAAGCAGTTCCTACCTTTTTAGGTTATAGCGGGTTTCCTGCAAGTATTTGTACTTCTATCAACGAAAAAGTGGTACATGGCATTCCTTCAGAAAAAGAAATTTTAAAAGAGGGCGATATAATAGCAATTGACGTAGGGGCAACTTATGGTGGCATGGTTGGTGATAGTGCCTGGTCTTATGCTGTTGGTAAAATATCGGAAGAAAAGCAAATGCTTATGAAGGCTACAGAAGAAGCACTATTTGCGGGTATTTCTAAGATGCGTGCTGGAAATGTCTTAGATGATATATCTGGAGCTGTAGAAGATATTGCAAATAGTTATAAATTAGGTATAGTACGCCAATATGGTGGGCATGGTGTCGGGCATGCAATGCATGAAGATCCTTTTCTCTTTAATTATAGAGTAGGTGATCAAACTCTTATAAAGTCTGGTATGGTAATTGCGATTGAGCCTATGCTTAATCTTGGCGGTGACGAGGTTTTTGTTGAAGAAGATAATTGGGGTGTTATTACTAAAGACAGAAAACCATCTGCGCATTTTGAACATACAGTTCTTGCAACAGATGGTGATCCAATTCTTATGACAACTTTGATGGATTAGATATCGAACAATTTTTCTACAGAATCGTCTAGCTGATCCAATGTATTCAGGCTAAACATACTTGATATGAATGCATACTTACTATCTTTAAATTTTTCGTCTGCTGGTT
>CALUVP010000021.1 GCA_944324215.1 Candidatus Gastranaerophilales bacterium
ACCACCAAGTAATATGAGCTTCCGCGATTGTATAAATGCATGAACAAGCCTCCGATGATTTAAGGCTAATTCCAATGAGATTTATTAGCAGAAGTTATTAGCAGTTATTGACTTATAAAAAGAAAAAGCCTTGCGAAAACAAGGCTTTATTTCAAAATTGGCTGACCAAGGTTTATGACCTTAGGAAAAAATACGAGCAAGAATTAGCAGAAATGTATCTTATTATTAACGGGATGGATGACGATTTGCGGCAGATGATGACGATAGAAAACTTTTAGGTGATTGTTCATTGTATTTATATGACCTCTTCAAAAATTTTTATCTTTAGGTTAATTTTTGAAGTTTGATTTTTTTTAACTTACCGCCTATGTATTTTAGTTCAAAATAATATTATTAAAAAATGAAAGCGAAAGTTAGATTAACATTAGCTCTTTATATTAAGTTCCATTGATGTAATTTGAAGAACTTAAAATCGTCCAAATTTAGCTTTCTTGTACAAACCATAGTGAAAACGATATGAAATATTGCTATCTATTGGTACTTGAGGAGAAATATTTGTTAAACTTTTTTCTCTATAAGAAAATTTAAAGTATTTATCAGTTTCAGTACTTTCAATTGCCATTATTATATTACTATCATATAATAGTTGCAAAAAAGCTTGGGGGTTTTCAAAATAAGATGGTATTTCTTTTTGGTTTTGTTGCATATAATTGATAAGCATGGTGTAGTTTTTTTCATATTCTTGATAGGTGAAATCCTCTTTTTTAAAAAAGGTAAAAAAGTGTATAAAAAGATTAAAATCATTCACTGAATAATAAAATGATAATTGGTCTTTTAGTGAACTAATAAAATACTCTGAATACATATTCTGAAACTGGTTGCTTTTATATATTTTTTCTGAAAAAGAAATAGAATCTCCTTGCATATTTTGTCTCATCAACTCTTGTAGAATTTGCATAATAACTATAAAATCACGAGGCCTTGACAAAGAAATTCTTAAAAAGTCAATAAATGCTGTATCATATTCTCTGTTGCTCGTTGTTGTTGCAAGTTTCCATGGAAAATATTGATCCCAAATATTTTTTTGGGTATCTTGATTTTGAAAAGATAATATATTTTCCGATACTTTATATAAGTAGGAATTTTCATAATTTTGATATGTTGTTCTCCAGTCAAGATAAACAGAATTATCTCTAAGTTTATTAGTTGCATTTTGTAAGTTTAAAGCAGAAAATATATCTGGACGTAGTAACAGCATTATTTTAAGACGTCCTTTAGAATCTTTAATATTAGCAAATAACGAAGTGTTTAAATTCCAACATGCGTTAACTAAACCTCTAATACATTCAATATAGTCTTGATAAGGGATATTATCAGGACGAATATCTATTCCGTCAATAAATAGATTGATGTTTTTGTTTAATTTTGTCTTTTTTAATGCTTCTGAAAAATTGCGTTCTATGTAGTATAGATTCATTTGAAATCGAGATTCTGTAAATTCTAATTTTGTTTCATTAATTCCCTCTATTTTACTATATTTACAGATTAACTCAGCAGCTAGTTTTGACTGATCAATAATTTTTAAAGCTGTAATCACTTCAGGGTGAAATGCATTTAGATAATAATCATCAATAGCTTTTAATAAATTCTTTAACGGACTTGCAGTTAATAAAGAAGAGTTTATGTCTTTTTCAGAAATACCACTACTAATCAATAAAAGTAATATTACTTTCCATATACCTTCATAATCAGTCAATGTGAGGCATTTTTCTTTTTTTAAATTATAGAACTTATCATAATCTGTGGCAGAAATAAAATTTAATAAAGACTTATGGTTTTTATATTGATTATTACTAAGATATACAGAATATGCGGTTTTCCCAGTACCTTTTTCTCCAATTAAAAAATAATTATTAGGTGCAATGATGTCTTCTAAAAATGAATTTTTAACAAAGACATCGTTAAACATATTTTTATTGTTTTTTAATGAGTAATTCTGGGCATCCGAAAATCCAAGGTTTAATTCAGCTATAGTTTTCATCTGTTTTTTCCTATATAACATCTATATTTTACTATATAAGATATAATTTTTTGATCAATAAATAATTTACATATGTGCAAAAGGAAAATTGAAACTCTTTATATTTATTATGCCATTTTTTTTTGCAAAAAGATATTTTATCAATGGATGGATGACGATAGAAAAAGGCTAATGCTCAATATTTTTATTATATAACCAACATCAGAAGGAAATAATAAAAATGATTAAGGACTTTTATATTTGTCTGGACAATACGGCATTAAATTATGCACTGAAGCATTTCAGCAATCCGTTTACGCGGATAATGCGTTGCTATACCGGCCTTGAAGTTGAAATGATTGTCAAAACAATGGAATCAAACAAAAGCAAAAATTTTTACACGCTCCGAGCAATGCAAAACAAGATATTAAAGGCCACAATTAAAAATCTTGAAGTCTTAGGAGCCATTTTTGAAAGGGCGGATAAAGGCGAATAACTTATTTTTAATGTTGATTTAATATTCAAATAATATTATTTTTATGTTGAAATAACGTTAAGGAAATTGTCATGGCTTTTAGTCCTAAATATATGGTAACTGCTCAGATGCTTGCAAATCTGGCAAAAATTGAGGTTATTAAGCAGCAATTTGAAAATCAGCCTATATCGCCACAGCTTTTATTATCTCTACGCGAAAGTGCCAAAGTGGCAACAATTCATTATTCTACACAGATTGAGGGGAATCGTCTAACCGGAAAAGAGGTTGCCGAGGCTCTGAAAGGGCGAAGATTACCGCAGAGGGAAAAAGATGAGCAGGAAGTCAAAGCTTATTACAAGGCTTGGAATGCTATGGAAGAGGCCGTTGTTGCTAATCGTTCTTTTGATGAAAATTTGATTGCAAACATTCACAGTCTGGTTGATGGTAGTAAAAGCATAATTCCGTATCGGGATAATCAGAATGCGATTTATGACAGCGAAACCGGTGCTAAAATTTATCTGCCACCGGAAGCTAAAGATGTGCCAGATATGATGACAGATTTTTGCCAATGGGTGCAAAATGCCGGAAATTTGCCGGTACCGTTAGTAGCAGGAATTGTGCATTACCAGTTTGTAACGATACATCCTTATTATGACGGAAACGGACGAACGGCCAGACTTTTGACCAGTTTTATCATGCGCAAAGGCGGCTACGGGCTAAAAGGTATTTACTCACTGGAAGAATATTATGCAAAAGATTTAATCCGTTATTATGATGCTTTGCAGACACATCCACATCATAACTATTACTACGGACGGCATGAGGCGGATATAACGTCATGGCTGGAGTATTTTGTTGCCGGTGTTGCTGATGCTTTTAACAAGGTTAATGAACATGCTAAAGATGAAAAGACAAAAGGATTTACGACGGACAAAAGTCCTTTACTGCGTGAGCTTGATATAAAGCAACGGAAAGTCTTGGAACTGTTTGCTGAATTTAAAGAAGTCAATAGTACGCAAATTGCGGATATATTAGGCATTTCTGCCCAATCTGCCAGAACCTTGCTCCGTCAATGGATTGCCGAAGGTTTTCTGCAATATGCTAATGAATCCAAAAAAGCAAGGACTTATAAACTGGCAGAGAGATTGGAGAAGTTGTTACTTTACAAATAGAAATTCTGTGGACAATTCGAAAACAACTTTACTTTTATGAAAAATAGCCTATTGTAGTGTTATGATTAAAACTATCATAGGAATTAAAAAATGACTGAAAAATATTGTTATGACAAAGCTCCCTGGGACTATAATCCAGATTTAACAAAGAAATGCCTTCTTGCAATTGCAGGTGTTATTCAAAAAAAGACTCGAGAATGTCAGCAAGAACGTCTGGATTTTTCAAAAGGAGATTCTCATTACTCGTATGGGCATGTTGCCAGAGCATGGCGAATTGCAGGTTTGAAAGAACTTATATTATCAGGAGAATATCCGAGTTTAAGGCTGTTAAAAGAAAAGGGTAATGGTTTCGAATTTGCTTGTGGTACGGCAGGTTTAAAATTTTATAGTGCATCACCAGAAGAAATGACCTCTAGTATGATGAAGTTATCCTCATATGAATGTGGACAATATAGTTTGAAATTAGAAGGGGGAGCTGGAGAAGAATTGTACTGGCGTATAATGATAGATGCTGCTCCTATTTCACACGATTTATTAAGTATTTCTTATGTTGGGTTTAACATTCACAATGAGGTTGTTTGTAATTATCAAGTACCCCTAGAGCAGGTTCCTGTTATTTACAGTATTGACAAAACGGTTAAAGAAGCTAAAAAACTATCCGATGCTCCTTTTCAAAAGAAGACTACAACAAGAAAATCAGAGGTTATTTAATGTCTAGCAAATTTTATGGAGAGAGATTAAGACAACTGCGCTTAATTAATGATAAATCTCTTCTAGAAGTTGGAGAGGCAATTCTCACGACTAAACAATACATTCAACAGTTAGAAACAGATGTCCAGAGCCCTACAGAATTGACATTAAATGCGTTAGCTTCTTATTTTAATGTCGCTCCTCGTTTTTTTGAGATTCCTTATTCTAATAGAATTTATGAGACAGATTGTTATTTTAGGAAGGCAAAGTCTACCCCTTCAAATGTAAAGGAAAAAGCACAGCATTTTGCCTCACTATTGGAAGAGTATGTAAATTTTATAGAAGAAGAATTTGAGCTCCCTTTAATATCATTTCTAGACAAGGATTTTGATTATAAAACCTTATCTCAAAATCAGATAGAACAAGCTGCTGATGAATTAAGGTTAGCATGGGGGCTAGATTTAGATACCCCCATTGACAATATGACAAAAGCTCTTGAAAATGCTGGAGCTATAGTAACTTATTTCAGTGAATTATCAGATAAAGTTGATGCATTTTCAATTAATAGAAAACGCCCCATTGTAATACGGAATAATGAAAAAGATTCTGGATGTCGTCTTCGTTTCGATTTGGCTCATGAGTGTGGGCATTTGGTTCTACACAAATTTATAGACAATTCTTTTGAAGATGAGATTAAAGAGGAACAAGCTAATCGTTTTGCTAGTGCATTTCTTTTACCCAGAAGAGGTTTTTGTAAAGAATTTTATGAAATATTTTTAGGCTCAAGAATTAATTGGAGCAGAATGTTGAAACTTAAAGAGCGTTGGAAGGTTTCTTTTGGTGCAATAGTGCGTAGAGCCTATGATTTGGGCATGATTGATGCTGTAAAGTATCGGGGAGCGTGTATTTATTTAAGAAAAAGTGGTCAGGCTAAAAAAGAGCAAGGTGATGACTATATTGAAATTGAAGGATCCAACCTTTTAACGAATATTACAAAAACATTAGTTAATGACTATGTCTCGGATATTGTTGATTTTGTAAAAAATAGAGGGTGGTCAGAAGAGTTAATTGAGAAAATTACTTCTGTTAGTTTGCCAAAGTTAAAAGAGGCTATAATGTTAAATTCGTCATCGAAAATTGTAGATATTAATCAATATCGCTTTTCCTCTTAAACCATCTCTACAATTTTCTTCTGTGCATCGGTGTTGTATTCGATATAGCGTTGGGTGGTGGCAAGGGTGGAATGTCCGGCCAGCATACGGATGTCGTTTAAGGTTCCGCCGGCAAGGCTGATGTTTTTAGCGGCGGTGGTGATGAACGTTCTGCGGCCGCTATGCGAGGAGCAGCCTTCAAAACCTATTTCCTTATATAAATTATAAAAGAAATTGACGATTGTCTGCGGGCTGGTCTTATTGTCGCGTTCTGTCGTAATAATCCGATTCGTCAAATTAAAATGCTCGTCCCTCTGTTGCTTGCTTAGCAATTCCGCCAATAAAACAGCCAAATCTTTATGCAGAGGAATAATCCGGCCGGATTGCTTGCCTTTGGATGCCTTATTAATAAGGTTAATTTCTCGGCTCAAGTTTCCTTCCGAGTCGCAAACCATCAGCCAGCTCAGATTCGCTATTTCCTTTGCCCGCAATCCGGCCTTGTAACTGAGCATAAAAATAATTTTATTGCGGAGCGGATATCTTGTCCGTTTCAGATAACTCAATGCCAGTTCCTGTTGTTTTGGCGTGAGGATTTTTGCTTGTTTGTTAAGTGCCATTTTTATTTGAAACTCATTATGTTATTGAAACTATGTAATAAATTATAATGAGTATAAAATAAAAGTCCAGGCATAAAGTCTTGTAACGCTTGAAAAATAAGGACCCATTATAAAACTTAGATTATATAATGAGTTTATCCGCCGCAAACTTTGCAAGGTCTGGCACCTTGTGATTTTGCCTTGTCTTTGGTGGTTTTTATACAGTTTTTGGTACAGCGTTTTGCCCATTTGC
>CALUVP010000022.1 GCA_944324215.1 Candidatus Gastranaerophilales bacterium
AATCTCTTTGCTTTAATAAAAGGTTTTAAATTCTTCTGGGAGCCAACAATTACATAACCGTTCGGAGGGATTTGGCTGCGCCCGTACGATACACGGGTGAGCTTTCCATCCTCAACAACTAACTGAATACCATATTTTGGACAAGATGGAGTAGTCGTACCCCAATCCGGCGTATATACAATTGTATGCACTGACAACATTCTAGGCTGATTGACATTATCAATTTTTATCCCTCCTAAATTTGTTTTTAATTCTGCTCTTAACTGAACCCTCGCCATCTCAAACCCGTTATCAAAAATACCCATTGCAACTCTGTCATATATCGGGCCCGTGTATACTTTCTTGTTTATCATCAGCGTACCGAGCGGGACACCTGTCTGAGGCTTAAAATAACCTCCATTTATTGCAACTATGGCATTATCTCGACCGGCAATGTTAGTTATTGTTCGCCTTGATGACAATGTATCAGAAGCTATTGCCGGTTCGACAGCTAGTCCCTGATTTACCCCTAATGACATCTCAACGATATTTATTCTAACGGGTTTGTTCTTATAAAATTTTATCATTCTGACATGTTTAACGCCTTTCTCAACTTCTTCTACTTGTGAACCTTTGTATTTTTGTGAAATTTCTTCTTCAAAAAATAACTCATCGTGCTTTTGATGTTCCTGTACATAATTTAATGTTGGAGAAATTCCTGTTATATTACCTATGTCATTGGCTGATAATAATGTGTTTTGACCTATCAATAAGCATATTGCAATACCTATACCTGCTGCACTTGTTGCAACTTTCTCAAACTGGGGTCTATGTAATAAGATCGTATCCATTGCTCTCACCATTTTGTCTTAAGTAACAGATACCTTTTTTATTAAAGAGTGGTGTGGGGCTATAACACTCCGGTGCTTTTTTAGCACTCTTTGAAAACTTTAGTTTTCACATCAAAAAGATTTCTTCTTTTTGATTACGCTCTGAGAATCTATTTCAATCCTCTACTATTATTATATCATACACTTAATCTATTCTCAAGAGGGTTGTAACACAAAAATAGTAATACTTTAGAATAATTTTTAAAGAGTACAAAATACACTTAATCCATTTTGCTTTGTTTTTGTTAGAATTATTCTATGAGTCTGATTTCTATATTGAAAAAGAAAAATAAAACAACACTTTTTACAACACCAAGTCACGATAAAAATTTATTTATAATGCACAAATTTTATCAATGGTACAAGAGTGACATTTCTGAAATTGATGCTCTTAATCCGGAAGAGGCTCTCGAAAAGACTGAAAAAAAAGCCACAAAAATTTACAAAACAAAATATACCAAATTTTTAACGAATGGCTCTACTAGCGGCATAATTGCTGCTATATTAACCTGCTGTAAAAATGGAGATAAAATTCTTATATGGGAGCATTCTCATCAATGTCACAAAAATGGTGCTGTTCTTGCAGGGGCTAAGATTATTGAATACAAACTTCCTTACAATTCTGAATGGGGTATTTTTGAAAAAGTTAACTGTAATTATTTGGAACAACTTTTTATTGAACACAAGCCTAAAGCAATAGTAGTTACTTCTCCAAGCTATGAGGGAATTGTTTCTGATATTGTTGAAATTAGCAATATTTGCAAAAAATACGGAGTTTACCTTATTGTTGATGAAGCACATGGAGCGCTTTATCCATTCTCAGAAAACTTGCCAATGAGCGCTATAAATTATGCAGACTTTACCGTTCAATCGTTGCACAAAACTGCAGGAGGAATTAATCCAACAGCTCTTTTACATTCTAACTGCGACTTGGATACTTCTGCTACTCTAAAAATGATAAATACGACTTCACCTTCTTATCCAATGCTAGCTACTATTGAAGCAAATATAAACTTTTTAAACTCTTCAAAAGGCAAAAAACAAATTGAAAGTCTTATTAGTAACATTCAAGATTTGAAAAAAAACATAAAAAATATACAATTTTATGGGAATGATATTACAAAGATCTTGATAAAAAAGAATGGTTTGAGCGGTTTTGAACTTTCAGAAATTTTATTTGATAAGTTCGATATTGAAGATGAGCGCACAAACGAAAAATCTACAATGCTGTTAACCGGTCTTGGAAGCAATAAAGCTAAATTGGACCGGCTGAAAAAAGCATTATTAAAAATTGACAAACTTACTTAATCAGACTCTGTACTTCTTTAAACTTAGGATGCTTTGCGCCCTTAAGCCATTCAAATAGAGCAATTTCTGTGGTTAATATATGAGCACCATTTTCTTTCATTCTATCTAATCCAGCATGATACTCTGCTTCCGTACGGCTACCGCAAGCGTCTTTTATAACACTTACATCATACCCTTCTTTTATAAGAGCAGTAATAGTTTGGTTTACGCAAATGTGAGTTTCTATACCAAAGATTACTATCTGGCGTTTTTGAGAAGCTTTTATTTTATTATAAATTTCTTCATCATCTAATGCAGAAAATGCAGTCTTTTCAAAGAAAAGCGATCCTTCATTCAAATTATTTTTTATATCTACAACTGTAGAGCCTAAACCTTTTGGATATTGCTCTGTCACTATTACCGGAATACCTAAAATATCGGCGGCCTTAGCTATTATAGCCGATTTTTTTGCCACAATTTCCTTATTAAAAATCGCATTTAATAATCTTTCTTGAATATCAATTATTAATACAAGACTTTCCTCTGCATTAAGTTGTACCATCATCAATCTCCTTTTTAAATTCTAATATAAATTGCTCTAACAAACCCTCCAAAAGCCCCTCCTCAAATTCTTCCGGAGTAAGCGATATTCGTTTTGCATCAATATGGGTTGGAGAAGAAACATAAGTTATATCAATATTTATATTGGCAAAACCTGGAGTAGTAATCTTGAAATTAGCTGATGCAAAACGATTTGTCAATTTGAAACAACTTTCCCCTTCTACACTTTCCAGTTCTATTTTTACTCCATACAATTTTTCCCCATATTTTTGCTCCATATGATAAAAAGTCGGCATCACTATGTTTTCTATTTTTTTATTTAATTCTTGTCTATATAATTTAAAATTTTTTTTATAATTTTCTTGACTATTTGCTGACATAGAAGAATAAACTTTACGGTAATTTATTGCTTCATGCAATTTACTCAATGCTTCATTAATGAGCTGTTGACGATTTTTTGAAAATGTCTTGGCAAATCCTGCATATACATTTTCCGGCAATTGTTTACTTATTTTTGCCCATATTTTTTTTGCATTGTCTACATCTACATCATAAAGTAACAAAAAATATTTATTTACAGCATAATTAATTAAAATGTCATTAGCTCGTATATTACTTAAAATTATAGTCTCAATTTTATTTGGCTGTAATAAAAATTTAGTAGTGTCATCTGGAGAAATCGCAACCAACACCGATGGTAGAAATTTATTCCTTAATTTATCTAACTCATTATCCAAAATTGCATTGTAATCTAACAATACTTCATTATTATTTATAACCCCTTTTTTAACAAGCATTTCTTGATAAAGCAAATTTTTATCATATACATCTAAAAGTCTTAATGATGAAATGACCACAGCTTTAAATTCTTCATCAGGAGTCATTGGAGTTATTAACGAAAATCCACCTTTATTATATACACTTATTTTAAAATTTTCATCCACATTATACGCGAAAACTATAATAGAAGAATTTAAGCTTAATTCTATTATTGAAAGAGTCTGCTCCTCATAATTTTCACTATTTATTATCAAAAGAGAATTTTGTAACTTATCTAGATTCTTAGGTATATCATCAAACCCCAGTCGCGAAAAAATATCACTTTTTCTTAGTAATAACTTAGAAGAAATATACTCAAAAAAGTCAGGATCATCCGATACTAAAACTATCCGACCAGACATACGAAACACCCTATGCAAGTTCAGAAATTAACACTTCAGCTTTTTGGAGAATAGCTTCTCTTAAATCCTCAATGTCAGCAAAATCTATTCCTAAAGTTTTTATAAAGTCTTTATCTACAGCATTTTGATTAAAATTTTCCTGAACCAAAGTATCTATCAGACAAACCAAGTTACAAGGTACAGGAATTGAAGATAACGATGGTGCGTGATGATAAGATATTATATTTGCAAGTAAAATAGGTAATTGCCATCTCTTTGCCAGTAAAGAACCTGTTTTTACATGATCAGAATCATAATATTTTCTTTCAGCATCCAGAATATCCGCTCCTTCTGAAACCGCACTAAGTACTTTTGTATACAACTTTTCATTTGACATATGAAGAACAATTTTTCCTACATCATGAACAAAACCTGCTATAAAAGCTTCATCGGAATCCATTATTTTTGTCAAATTTGCTAAATATTCACACCCCGCTGCTACACGCATAGAATGCTTCCAGAGTTCTTTATCTCCTTGATTTGACATCATTGGTTTCATTGCAACAGCAACTATAATATTTTTTACTTTTACCATGCCTAAAAGTGATAATGCAATATTTATAGAACTTATTTGTTGAGAAAAACCATAATAAGCGGAATTAACTAAAGCTAAAATCTTTATAGTTAGTGACTGATCATACATAACTATATCTCCTAGCTCCTTCATACTCGCAGTAGGCTTTTTCATTATATTCAAAGCCTTAACAATTACACTAGGCATTGCATGTATATCTTTTACACTATTTACTAATTCAATTGTCTTATCCATTACTACCACCTGTTTTATACTTGTAAATGTTTCTTTATAGAAAGAAAACTACCGATTGCACCAAAAGCAGTTCCTATAATAAGCAATGCAATTATAACAACCTTTTGTGCATAAACTGGATTTGGTATCAAAAAGAACTTGTGCACATTTACTAACAAACGTTGTATACCATTCAAGGGTAAAACAGCTATCACAGAAGAAACAAAGCCATAAAATGCACCCTGCATAACGAGAGGAGTTTTTATGTACCAGTTGCTAACACCCATCAAACGCATAATTTCTATCTCGTCTTTTCTTGACTGAATTACGAGCTGAATTGTATTATTAATTATGGTTATAGTCAATGCTGCAGAAATTATTATAACAAATACCATCGTAGTATTAACAACATTAGCCAATACTTGCATTTTTTTTGCCAGCTCTTTTGCATACCCAATATCTTCAACTCCTGCAATAGGTTTTATTTGACTAAATACTTCTCCTATAAATTCAGGCTTATCGACCTTTACACGTAAGGTATCCGGAAGAGGATTTGAAATATCATGCAACCCAAGCTCTTGTTTTAAACTATTCCAAGAATCTTCTTTTGTCTTTAAAGTAACAGTTTTCACATGCTTTATCTCACTAATTCTATCCTTCACAATAGAAGGAGATGCATTTGATTTTAAATACACAGAAATCTCAAGTACATTACCTAATTCATTTGCAAAAGTAGAAAGAGACAATGTAAATCTAAACAACACACCAAACAAAGTAAGTATGGCAGCCATAGTTGTTATAATTACGAGATTTATAATACCTGTTCGCTTTATATCATTAACAGCTTCCATAACTATACGATAAGCAATTCTTAATTCACATAACCAATCTTTTGGAATGTGTTTTTTTACGTGTGATTTTAATTGCTGCCTGCTATTGTCCATATGTACCTGCCTGAATATCTCTTATAATTTCACCTTTTTCAAGTGTTAAAACACGTTTTCTAAACCTATCGACAAGAGTATAATCGTGCGTTGAAACAATTACAGTAATGCCTCTTTGATTAATTTGTCCCAATATCTGCATAACTTCTAATGAATTCTTTGGATCTAAATTTCCAGTAGGTTCATCAGCAATTAAAAGAGGAGGACCATTAACAAGAGCTCTTGCGATACTAACTCTTTGCTGTTCTCCACCTGAAAGTTCAGAAGGCTTTGCTTTAGCCTTGTCCAATAGACCAACAACCTTCAATGCACCTGTTACCCTTGTTCTTATATCAGAAGAACTTATCCCAAGGGTTCTGATCACATAGGCGATGTTATCGTATACCGTTTGATTTTGAAGAAGTTTATAATCCTGAAAAACTATTCCCATGCACCTTCTTAAATTTGGAACCTTCTCTGGAGGCAAATTTGCAATATTTATACCTCCAATTAAAACTGTTCCGGTAGTCGGAGTTTCTTCTTTGTAAAGCATTTTCATTAAAGTAGATTTTCCTGCACCAGATGCACCCGTTATAAAAACAAACTCTCCAGACAAAATATCAAGATTTATATTTTTTAATGCATAGTTATTTTTATACTTTTTCGTAACCGATCTTAATTGTATCATTTCTTTAACTCTATAACCTTTTTAGCTATACTCTCCGAATCTAAACCATAAAATTTAAGAAGTTCATTAGGCGTGCCACTTTGCCCAAAAGTATCATTCACCCCAATTCTCACAACTCTTTTAGGCTCCATTAAAGATGAAACACATTCACAAACAGCAGCCCCCAAACCACCTATTATAGAATGATTTTCAATTGTTACTGCAAAATTTGTTTTACTTATGCTCTCTATAATAGTACCACAGTCAAAAGGTTTTATTACAGGAACGTTAATAATTTCTGCACTTATATTATGATTTTCAAGTATCTCTGCAGCTTTTGTCACTTCTGAAAGTATATCACCCGTTGCAACTAATGTAACATCAGTACCTTCTTTTAAAACAATCGCTTTATTCAAACTGAACATATAGTTATTGTCATATAAACTCGGAACATTCATTCTGGAAAGTCTTATGTAAACAGGACCATTATAATCCGCAGCGAATCTTACAGCTTGACGAGTTTGCTCATAATCACTCGGAACTATAACCGTCATATTCGGAATAGTTCGCATCAAAGAAATATCCTCTAAAGCCTGATGACTAGCACCATCTTCGCCGACAGTTATACCACCGTGGGCACCAATAATTTTTACATTTGACTTTTGATAACATATTGAATTTCTTATCTGATCATAAGCTCTACCGGTTGCAAAAACAGCAAAGGTTGCTGCAAAAGGAATAAAACCTTCAAGAGACAGCCCTAAAGCTGTCGTCATTAAATTCTGTTCCGCAATGCCTACATCAAAAAATCTATCTGGAAAAGACTTTGCAAATAGTAAAGTCTGAGTTGAACCTGATAAATCCGCATCCAAAGCTACTATTTTAGAATTCCTACCACCTAACGCTAATAGTTCTTCACCAAAAGCTTGACGTATAGATTTTTTAGACTCATAGTTTACTGTTAACATTTTACCCTCTTGTAATGATTATAACATAAATTTTTATAATAAAGTAATTCCGTTAACAAAAACTTATACAAAAAACACACAAGCATTTCTAACTTCTCTTCCAATAATCACAAATCAACTTTTCTTTTGAAGAAAAAGTCTTTTTTACAAATTCCATAAGTGGGTTTTTTTCAAGATTATCTAGATCCTTTTTTAGAATTGCCTTCTCTAAGATTAAAGAGTTATATAACTGGTTACAAAACTCTGTACTTGACTGGTGTAAATGTAATTTTTTTATTTGCAATTCTTTTTGAAATATTTGCTTTCTTAACTGCTTTTTATTCACGGGTAACCTCACTAGACTAGAATAAAGCTTTTACTATAGAATTTCAATCAATCTTTTAGTGTATTTTATGATATTCATAGAAGTTTTGTAACAAATTGTTTACAATAAGTAAAATTTCTAATACAAAAATACTTTATTAATCATATAACACGAGAATAAAAAAACGGTACAATGATTATTACACCCCTAAATTATTAATTTTTGTAACAATTACATGAAATTTACTAAAGTTTTTCTAAAAAATGCCGATAACTAAAAACAAAGTAGGATTGTATTGTTATGAAAATATAGAAAGGAGTAACAATTTATGGCAAACGTAAGTTTTAATGAGGTTCAAAATTACGCAAAAACGCATAATATTGACTTCAAAGCTGCAGCCCAAAAGTTGGGATTATCTGCACAGGAAGCAGCCGACTTAGAAAAAATAGGAGGCGATCCAGGTGCACCGGTCGATGGATATGAAGCAAGGACCTATAATTATAACGGTAAAATTTGCAAAAAAGAAAAAACAGTTACCTTAAAATCTGGTCGCCAAGTAGAAGTTTTTAAAGATATCAAAACTGGAGAAAGAATATTTCAATATAGGGCTGCAGATGGCAAAGTTATAAATGAAGAACACTTTTTAAAGCAGGAAGGCTTAACCGGAAATCACTTTGCAATAAATAGCAAAGGACAGCTCGTAACGGTTAAAAACGAGCAAGAAGGGAAATCACAAGAAGAAAAAGGGTTTTGGGAAAAAGCCGGTGATTTTGTAAAAGACAATGCTGGTGGTCTTGCTGCAGGTGCCCTTGTTGTTGGAGGTGGAGCTCTGTGCCTTACAGGGGTTGGCACAGGAGTCGGCGCTGCTATGTTAATTGCTGGCGCAGGATTGGGCCTTACAAGTTGCGGAGAATTCGAAGAAGAAGTTCAACTTCCCGTTCCTGACAATAGCAATACGGTTATTGTCAACTTATCAATCGAGCAAAAAAATGAGTTAAATGAAGCTTTTCAAGAGGGAATCGATAAATTGCTTCAGAAAATGGATGAATTAAATCTTACCGTTGAAAAATATGGAGATATGATTGTAAATTTAATCGTTAATAACAACGACTACTTAAAGCAGATATCAGAAGATTTAAAACTTAATGGCAAGCAGAATGAAGAAATTATAGAAATATTAACAAATATTAACTCTACAGTTCAAACTATAGAATCATTAGTAGAAGCAACAAATGAGAACATATATGTCAATGGACAGAATGTTAATGCAAAACTTGAAGAAATTTTGAATGCAATAAAAAATGGACAAAATACTTCAATGGAACAGATCAATAAATATGCCCAAGAACTAAAAGATCTATTGAAAGAAGTCATAACTAATCAAAAAGACAACATTGAGCTAAATGAAGAAAGCAATACAACTCTTGATGCAATATTGAATAAGCTTAATAATATGGACTTTGGTTCAGGAGAAGGTATTAGTAACGATCAATTCAAGCAGCTACTGGAAATTTTACAATCAATTGAATCTATTGGAAAAGATATTAATAATAAATTAGATGAAATAATTGGAAAATTTGATACAGCATTTCCAGACAATTCAAAAATTGAAGCAGCCCTTGATGATATCAAGCAATACATCAAAGAAAACAACGACAAAACCGATGTTACTAATAACTTGCTTACACAATTATTAAATAAATACCAAAATGGTGGTATATCAGAAGAAATGTTACAAAAGCTTCTTGATGCAATTAGCAAGAATGGTGATAAGATTGATGAAACAAATCAATTACTTGCAAAAATGCAAAATCAAGATGCCGAATTCCAGAAGAATGTTCTCAATATTTTAGGAAATGTTGGTACAGATTATTCAGATGTTCTAAACAAAATTTTAGAAGCTACTCAAGGAAACAGTCAAAAACTTACAGACATTACTCAATTACTTGCAAAAATGCAAAGTCAGGATGCAGAATTCCAGAAAAATGTTCTTGAAGCTTTAGATAAACTCGGAGTTAACGTTTCTTCTCAATTAAATAAGATACTTACAGCAATAAATAATGTATCAGGTGGAAACAGTGAAAATCTTGAAGCGTTATTAAATAAAGTTCTTGAAAAAATGGACAGCAATACCGCAGCTATAATTGAAGCAATAAGCAATATCAAGATAGAAGGTGGCGGCTCTGGCGGAAATGTAGATTTATCATCATTAGAAAAAATGATGTCGGAATTGATTGAACTTACAAAGAACAACAATAAAGTTTTGACAAACATTGACGCAAAAATTGACTTGTTAAATGTTACAGCTGATGCAATTTTAAGTAAACTTGATGAATCTAACAAAGATCACAAAGTTATCATTGACATACTTAACGCTATAAAAGATAATAATTGCAAGGGATACGATGATACCCAGTTATTAAAAATATTAGATTTAATTACCGGAAAACTTGATGATATACTAGCAGCAATTAAAGATCACGATGTAAATGTAACTGTTGATGTAACAGGAAAAGTTACATGTGAATGCAATTGCGGTGGAAATCATGAGGGCATACTTGGTGATTTAGAAGATGTTTTAGGATAGTAAATATCCTATATCAAAGAAGCGGTAAATTAATTTGCCGCTTCTTTTTTATATTCTTTTTTTTGATTTTGGATCAAGAATATCTCTTATTACATCGCCTAAAACATTAAATGCCAAGACGGCTATAAAAATTAAAACACCTGGAGTCAGAAGCCAAGGACGATATAGAATATTAGTAAACTCCTGTGCTTCTTTCAGCATATTACCCCAGCTTGCATCAGGTTGTTGAATACCAAGACCTAAAAAACTTAGTCCAGATTCCGCTAGAATGTATGATGGTACACTTAATGTCATGGCAATTATTACATAGCTTGTGGTTTGAGGGAGTATGTGTTTCAGAATAATTCTAAAATTTGAAGCTCCAATTGTTTTTTCAGCTAGTACGAAATCTTCGTTTTTGATAGATAAAACCATACCTCTAACAACTCTTGCAAAACCTGCCCAACCGATTAAAGCTAATATAACAACAATCAGGGCAAACCTTTGGACGCTTGTCATGCCGGAAGGTAGAATTGCTGCAAGAATTATAAGAAGATAAAAACTTGGAATAGCCATAGTAGCTTCTGCAAATCTCATCATTAAAGTATCAATAATGCCGCCAAAATAACCGGATATACCTCCATAAATCAGACCTATAGGAAAAACTATTAGAAGAGCCAAAAATCCGACTGTCATAGAGATTCTTCCGCCAAAAAGTAGTCTTGAAAATACATCTCTTCCGTTAATATCAGTACCTAGCAAATAAAGTTCTCCTCCGTTATCTACACCGAAAAGATGTCTATGAGTAGGAATTATTCCCAGAAATTTGTATCCTTCAGCCTTTGGAAGGATACGAATATAATATTTTTTCGAGCGATCCTGCTTAAAAACCGTCTGCATTAACACAGGTTCAAACTCACGTATATAATTATAAGTATAAGGTCTTGTAAGCTTTCCTCTCTCATCTATCGTGTAAATTTGAGAAGGAGGAGCGTAAGACATTTCACGATTAGAGTACGTACTTGAATATGGAGCAATAAAATCTGCAAACAATATAATTAGATAGAGTAGTAAAAGAACAATAAAAGCTACTCTTGCGAATTTATCTTGAAAAATTTTCCTTATTATATCCATATAGTCCTCTAATTATCGTTTAATTCTAACTCTCGGATCGGTCAGCATAAGCAGAATATCCGCAATAAGATTACCTAAAATAAGCATAATAGTACCCATCATCAAAGAAGCCATAACAAGATTAATATCAGATCTTAAAACAGCTTCCAAAATTAATCTGCCGAGTCCGGGGTACTGGAACACGTACTCTGTTAAAGCAGCACCGCTGAGAAGTCCTGCGAATTCAAAACCTAAAAGAGTTATCATCGGATTTATTGCATTTCTAAGAGCGTGCTTAAACAGAACTTTCCATTCACTAAGCCCCTTTGCACGTGCAAATTTTATATAATCACTATCTAGAACCTCAAGCATATTTGCTCTCATTTGTCTTTGAAGTCCAGATAGAGAAATTGTAAAAAGAACAATTGTCGGCAAAACTAAATGCCTTGAAATATCAAAAATTTTCCCTGCTAAATTCAATTCATTAAAATTATAACTTGTAAGCCCCCCTACAGGAAACCAACCTGTTTTCACAGCAAATATAAGCATTAATATCGCAAAAAAGAATGACGGTATAGCCATACCTACACTTGCTAATACCGTAAGCGTTCTATCTAATATTGTCTCTTTTTTAACGGCAGAAAGAACTCCAATAGGAATTCCAACTATCCATGTCATAAATATAACAACAAGTGTTAACAATAGTGTATTTGGAATTCTCTCTTTCAATTTTACCGAAACTTTTTCTCCGGAAGAAGTATATCCTAAATCCCCTTTTAAAAATGACTTTGCCCAAGAAACGTATTGAACATAAATCGGCTTATCTAAATTTAACCTTTTTATTTCCTTATCCAATGTTTCTTGAGAAATAGAAGGATTTAACCTTAATTCAGCAAGAGGATCGACAGGTGATAACCTTATAATAAAAAAGCTCATTAAAGATACTATTATAAGAAGCGGAATAACCTGCAATATTCTTTTTGTTATGTACTTAAAAAATTCCATCCCCGTTACATTCCCCTAATCTACATAAATTTCATCAAGATTATATATTAACCCACTCAAAGAAGTCGGAAAAATATTTTTAAACTTTTTCCTTATAGCAACAATTCTTATAGGTGAATACAAATAAATTATAGGTTTTTGATTATAAACAATAGCTTGATACCTATCATATAGTGGTTTTCTTTCTTCAAAGGACAGCTTTAAAGCTCCCTCTTTAAAAATTTCATCAAGTTCTTTTTCCCAGTCTAACCTGTCATCAATTTTAGAATTTGGCTCTCTTTGATTAAACATATGTAAGCTCCCAAAAGATGTCCAGACATTTTTACCGTCATGTGGCTCAAGAGGAGACCCAGTTAAGCCCATTATAGCCATGTCCCAATCGTGTGTGTTTGTTAATTTATTTACTAATGAATTAAACTCTAAAGGCTTAAAATTAACCTTCATTCCAAGTTCTTCCAAATCCTGCTTAACCATTACCCCTAATGCTTCACGCTCTAGATTTCCTGCATTAGTATACAAATCAAACTCAACACGATTACCGTTTTTATCATACAGAATACCGTTTCTATTGACAAAGCCTGCTTTTTCTAAACTTTCTTTTGCAACTTTAAAATCTTGTGGATGCCCTTTTATGTATTTATTCAAGTATATTGAGTTTAAACTTTCAGCAGTAAATAAAGGCTCTGCGACACCTGAGGCAATATTTTGCACCATATTTTTTCTATCAATTGCCCAATCTACAGCAGCTCTAAAATCTCTATTAGCAAACCAACTGTGCTTTATAGGATTAACGTAAGGCTTTCCGTTTTTGCCTTTTCTGTTATTCAAATTTATCGCAACAAACATAGTTCCTGTATCAGGGCCTATATTATAAATTACATAATCAGAATCAGGTTCCTTTAACTTATATCTTGCAACATCAGATCCTCTAATGCTCAGTACATCAATTTCTTTCGCCTCAAATTTTAGAATTTCGTTATTAGTGTCACCAACGATTAAATAAACTAACTTATTCAAATAAGGCAACTTCTGATTATCTAAATTTATTTTGTAATAATTAGGATTTCTTTCAAAAATAACTCTCTGCGCAGCAACATACTCTTTTAACCTGAATGCACCACTCGATATAATCTCTTCTGGTGGAGTATTTGGAGTTAAAAAAGCATTAAATACTGACTCACCGCTATCTGAATACTTTTTAAAATAATGCTTTGGAACAATCGGATAAGATAATTGTCTTAAAAAAGGCGCAAAAGGTTTTGATGTAGTAAACTTAACAGTATAATCATCAATTTTTACAAGTTCAGGCAATTTCCCATCAATCTTCATCGCATCCATCGTTGAAGGATTTCCTAATCCTTTAAAAACAATCTCATTATACGTATACATAACATCATCAGCTGTGATTAAATTTCCATCTGTCCATTTTATACCACGTCTTAGATGGATAATATAATCATTCCCATTAATTTCAAACGTTTTCGCTAGTAACGGTTCAACGTTACCCGTACGAGGATTTGTAGTTACTAAACCGTCATACATAAGTCCTGCCATGGATGAAGACGTCGCATCTTTAGTATTGCAAGGATTAAATGTCTTTGGTCCTTCTCCTATAGTCGAGATAACAAGTTCTCCTCCAAATTTTCCAATCGGAGCTTGTGACTGTAAGTAATCAACTCCATTTATCGTTACATTTTTTTCATCAGAAGGATAATTAATTTCCTTTAAATCATGTTGCACCATTTTATTAGGTAAAACAAAAGGCACATCTTTCTTTATACAAGCTTTAAGAAATATCCCCAACAAAATAAGAATAAATATAAAAACTAAAATTCTCTTCATAAAGTTTAGGATATCATATTAAAAAAAATATTTCTTAATCCATAAGGGTAAAATAACATTAAGAAATGTAACAATTTATTTTTATTAACTCTTTTTTATTAAAGTTTTAGCAAAAATATGCCGTAAACCATGTAAAGGGACTATTTTAAGGACTGAAAAACTATGGGAATGGCAGCATCACAAG
>CALUVP010000023.1 GCA_944324215.1 Candidatus Gastranaerophilales bacterium
ATTCACGGTATGGCAGTATCTCAAGGCGTTCTAACTTTAAGAGGCGGAGCTACTTCTCACGCAGCAGTAGTTGCTAAAGGAATGGGTAAACCTTGCGTATCCGGTTGCGAAGATATGAAAATAGACTTGGCTAACGGAACATTGACAGGAGCTGACGGTACTGTTTACCATAAAGATGATGTTATCTCTTTGGATGGTGGCAAAGGTATAGTTATGGCAGGAGCTGTTAAATTAGCTGAAGCTAAAATTGACGATAACTTCTTGACTTTCTTTAAATGGGTAGACGAAATTAAAACTATGAAAGTTGAGGCTAACGCTGATACTCCAAAAGACATTGCAAATGCTTTAAAATTCGGCACTGAAGGTGTTGGTCTTTGCAGAACAGAACACATGTTTATGGATCCAGACAGACTTCCTTGGGTTCAAAAAATGATTATTGCTGGCACTCCTGAAGCAAGAAAAGAAGCTTTAGAACAATTACTACCAATGCAATATTCAGATTTCTATGCAATGTTCAAAGCATTGGGTTCTGGAATGCCTATGACAGTTAGACTTTTAGACCCACCACTTCACGAATTCTTGCCTTCTAAGGAAGATTTGATAGCTGAAGTTGCAACATTAAAAGCTCAAGGCAAAGACTACAAGGAAAAAGAAGAACTTCTTCACATTGTAGAAGGACTTTCTGAATCTAACCCTATGATGGGCTTAAGAGGCTGCAGATTGGGTCTTACTTATCCTGAAATTAACGAAATGCAAGTAAGAGCTATTTTTGAAGCAGCATGCGATGCTAAAAAAGAAGGCGTTGACGTAATTCCTTACGTTATGATTCCGCTTATCGGACACGTTAACGAATTAAAAGTTGCAAAAGAGATTCTTGAAAGAGTAGCTGAAGATGTAATGAACGAAAAAGGTATCAGAGTAGATTACAAATTCGGTACTATGATAGAAATTCCTCGTGCAGCATTAACAGCAGATGAAATTGCTGAATATGCAGAATTCTTCTCATTCGGTACAAACGACCTTACTCAAATGACATTTGGTTACTCAAGAGACGATGCGGAAGGAAAATTCTTGAAACGCTATGTAGAACAAAAAATTCTACCTTCAAATCCATTTGAAACACTTGATACAAAAGGCGTTGGACAATTAATGGAAATTGCTATGGAAAAAGGTAAGAAAGTAAATTCTAAACTTATCGGTGGAGTTTGCGGCGAACACGGCGGCGATCCAGATTCTGTTAAGTTTGCTTACAGAATTGGTTTGGACTACGTTTCTTGCTCACCATTTAGAATTCCTCAAGCCAAACTTGCTGCAGCTCAAGCGGTTGTTGAAGGAAAATAAAACTGTTATAACATTTAATAGAGTGGCGAGAAGCAATATTTCTCGCTACTCTATTTTATTTTTTTTTAGTAAAATGTTATTATTATAAAAAAGGATTTTTATGTCACGATTACCTGAAAGAATTGAAAATTTTAACAGAGCGTTTAACCTTTATAAACAAGCACATAGCGCCTACATTGCGGATAAAGAAAATCAACTAATGCAACTTGCAATGGTTCAGGGTTTTGAAATAGTTTTTGAACTTGGCTGGAAGTGTTTAAAAGACTATTTAGCTTCTAAAAATATTGAAGAGTATACACCAAGAGATGTTATTAAAGCAGCTTTTAGAGCTAATATCCTTCCAACTGCCCAAATATGGATTGATATGGCAAAAGATAGAAACGCCAGCTCGCATGGATATAATGAAAAAAAAGTGGAAGAAATTATAGGAAAAATAGGTTCTGTATATTATGAAGAGCTTACGAGATTTCATTTCTGGTTAGGAGAAGTAAATGAGTAATGAATTTGGACTTCCTGAAAGAACAATGAAAGAACTTTTAGAGTACTTTAAATCCCGAAAGGATGTTGAAAAAGTTGTTATATATGGATCTCGTGCGAAAGGAACTTATAAAACGGGTTCCGATATTGATTTTGCCATCTGGTCTGATAAAGATACATTGACTGGCATTACTTTCGAACTGGATGAACTTCCGACTCCATACTCGTTTGATGTGACAAATTATAAAACACTTACCCACGAAAGAATGAAAAAAAGCATAGATAGAGATGGTAAACTCTTTTACCAAAGAGAAAATTAATCTAACAATTTACTATCATTTAAGTTATTTTCTGTTTCTGTTATAATATCGATATCGGGTATATTAAAGGAGAAATTATGCTGGATTTATTAAAGAAAAGTGCTATGGAACAGTCAAAAGCACTTAAAAATAAAGAAGTTTCCGCTGTAGAGCTTACTAAAGCTTCACTTGATAGAATTAAATCAATCGACGAAAAAATAGGAGCTTTTAATTCTTTGACAGAAGACATCGCTCTTAAAACAGCAAAAGAAGTTGATGATAAAATTGCAAATGGAGAAGAATTACCGCTTTTGGCTGGTGTACCGCTTGCACTTAAAGATAACATGAACCTTATTGGTTCAAAAACCACTGCTTCTAGTAAAATTCTTGAGAACTTTGTGTCACCATACAATGCAACCGCAACACAAAAACTATTAAACAACCTTATTCCAATTGTCGGAAAAGCTAACTTAGATGAATTTGCTATGGGTTCTTCTAACGAAAACTCCGCATTCAAAAAAGTTCACAACCCTTGGAATTTAAATAAAGTTCCGGGTGGTTCTTCAGGAGGTTCTGCAGCATCTGTTGCATCTTGTGAAGCAACTTTAGCCTTAGGATCTGATACTGGCGGAAGTATCAGACTACCTGCAAGTTTTTGCGGTATTGTTGGTATGAAACCTACTTATGGTAAAGTTTCAAGATACGGTTTAATAGCTTTTGCTTCATCTCTTGACCAAATTGGTCCGTTTGCAAGAACAGTTGAAGATGCTGCAGCTTTGTTGGAAGTAATTTCGGGATATGACAAACACGATTCTACTTCTCTAAAAAGACCGGTTGAAAACTACAGAAACAGCCTAAATAATGACATCAAGGGTCTGAAAATTGGTGTTGTTAAAGAACTTGTTTCTGAAGGATTAGCGGAAGATGTTCAAAAAGCAATTCAAAATGCTATTGAAACATACAAATCTTTAGGGGCTGAAGTTGTGGAAGTTTCTCTTCCAAATCTTAAACACTCTATTGGTATTTACTACATCCTAGCTACAGCTGAATGTAGTTCAAACCTTGCAAGATTTGATGGTGTAAAATATGGTCACAGAACTGCCGATGCTAAAAATTTGCTGGAAATGTATTGCAAGACTCGTGCAGAAGGCTTTGGACCGGAAGTAAAACGTCGTATAATGCTTGGAACTTATGCTTTGTCTTCTGGGTATTATGATGCTTATTATAAAAAAGCTTTACAAATGAGAAGAGTTGTTACAAATGACTTTATAAAAGCTTTCGAAAAAGTTGATGCTCTAATTGCACCAACTTGTCCTAATACAGCTTTTGACTTGGGAGCTAAAACAGAAGATCCACTAGCTATGTACCTTACTGATATTGCAACAATTTCAGCAAACTTGGCTGGGCTTCCTGCGATTTCTGTACCTGCAGGATTTGACAAAGACGGAATGCCTATAGGACTTCAAATTATGACTCCACAGTTAACAGAAACTAGATTATTTAATTTATCTTATAAATTTGAACAGACACACGATTATTATAAAAAACTAGCAAATATATAATCCAATACTTAACACCCTAAAACTTTGTTTTAACTTACCAGTCTTAGGGTGTTAGTTTTTATGCGACTAATGATTGACTATAAAATTTATTAAACAAATCCATTACACATCTGGCGTTAACGACTATTTGGAACCAATTATCATCATACTGTTCTCCAATTCTTAGTCCCAACTCATTGCTAGAGGCAGAACAATTATGCGCATAATCGGTATTTAAAGTAGAGTCATTACTCCAAAATTTTGAAACTCTATAGCTATAATTCTCACCGTCAAAAGATACTAAATTATCTCTATCGCTCTTTTTACCTGCCCAATTATTTAATGAATGATCAAAAGCTGCATTATACAAATTTATTAATTTACTTGCTGATGCATTAAGAGCTGCTTCATCATAATTACCTGTAGCTTTCATTGCTGGAACTAGTGTACCGTTTACAAAATTTGCTAAATTAGTTTTTGCCATAGAAACAGCACTCTTCCAATCAGAGCCTTTCAAGAAATTGACACTCGGCATTAAGTTGATAACACCGTTTCCGTTATAAAGTTCTCCTAGTGTTTTTACATCGTTTTCAGTATTACGTTCACCATTCATTGCTATATAACCATTATATTTCGTGTCCATTTTGCTCCAATCGAAGCTGGTATTTACAGTTTTAATTTTTATTGTTTTTGTTTCATCCATTTCAATACCATCAACTAATATCGAAACTTCTACTGTTGTATAACCACTTGAACCACCTGTTACAGTTAATGTATTACCATTTAATGCAGCTATTCCCGATCCGCTTTTAACACTTACACAATAGCTTATTCTATCATTTGAGATTGCTGAATCACCATTCATAACTGTTGCACTTAATTGATAATTTTTAGTCATACCAGCTCCAAGCGAAATTTCATTTGGTAATTCAGACCAACTACTAATAGTAAATGTTGAAACATCGCCTATTTCCAAGGCTTTCTCTTTTAATTCTGAGATTTTATCATCTACCTCACCAGATATAAGCGCATTTATTTTTGATTCATAATCATTTCCAAATACATCTTTTACAGCATTAGCTAATGCGGTAGACTTTTCACTTAGAGCATTACAGTACTTTATAGCTGCCTCTTTTATTTTTGCGGCATCCTGCTGCTCCTTTGCAGACTCTACGAGGGTATCATATGTAAGATTTAGCTCCTCTATCGGAACATCTCCTAAACCGTTTGGATAAAACTCTGAAAGATTTGACTTGGTTTCATTTATAATCCAAGTAATAAGCTTTTCATTATCAAGCTCTTCATTTGCGTTATCAAAATCACCATTCTGAGCCTTAGAAATTGCTTCATTTATCATATTATCATATGCCTCAATTTCTCCTGGCATTATATTGGCAAATCTTTCTGCAAAAGATTCACCTATTTCACTTGATAATTTTGATGTAAACTCTTCGCTTTTAAAAACATTTTGTACAGATATAGTTTTCACTAAAGTTTCAAAACTTTCACTTGATTCAAATTCTTCGATACCATAATCTTGGATTTCTTCAAAATCTCCCATTCTTGAGTTTGAAAGAATTTCATTTATATAATTACTTATAGTTGTATCATATAAACTTGCATTTGCTTCATAATCTTCTCTATTTTTAACATCTTCTAATGCAGATTCTAATTTCTTTTTTACAATACTTTTTTGCAAATCATTTAACATGGAATTATCATTTACAACATACCCAAACTTTGATAAATCAATACAATTTTTTTCATCTTTTAACCCGGCTGTTGCTAAATATGAATCTATTATGCTTATCACAGTATCTTTTATATCATCAAAACTTTCATCTGCAGGAATATTTTGTACATATGAATCAATAATACTCTGCAAACTGCTATCATCAGCATATGAATATTCATATTCTTTAATAAAATCTGCCATTTCATTTTTTAAATATTCATTTGCACAATAGTCAGCTGTAGTCTTTTGCTCAACAGCTGGAGATTTTTCTGCTAAATATGACTCTAGATTTTCAGCTTTTCCCCCATCTTTTATGTATTGTTCCACTATAGCACCAAGGCCTTCGGAAACTGATTTTTTCCACCCTGTTATATCTGAAACTACACTAGGAACAGTTATTGAAGAAGTATAAGTATTTAAGATTTCATACATTTCTATTCGGTTAGACATGTTATCTATCTCTTTTGAATCAAGAGCATTTTTATTTCTTAAATTCGTACCACTGATTTTACCTCCTTGATTAGTGTCAATAGTATTCCAAAAAGTATTTATCAAGTCATTTTTTTCTGAATCACTGGGAGTACCATCCCATTCAAAATTTTCTTCCATAAAATTTCGAAATTCTGTTTTTATTATTGCACCATCACCATTAGCATCAGCCTCGCTTACCCAATTTCCCTGCTTTGCTAAAAATTGATACACTCTTGAAATACTATCATTTGACATGGTCTACTCCTTTTTAATTTTCCCATTTTTATACTTTTATTTACGACATTTTTTATTAAAAACTTTAGGGATTTTTTTATTTTCGTTACAAAAATTTACATAATTAACTCTTAATTTTTTACTAACAGTTTGACTGAAAATTATCATTATTCCTACACACTTTTGTAAACTGTTTTTGCTCAGGGAGTGCGCGGTCTCAAACAAGATCTGAGTTTTACACACGAAAAATATTATCTATTTTCCACATCCACAAAAAAATAATATTTGTAACAAAATCTATATTTTTCTTTACAATTAGGCAAAAATTAAAATAAAAATAACTTTATCCTTATATAAAGATAAGGATTAGTGTGTTTGAATATTGTTAATAACATAAATCAGGAACCATTTCCTAATAAATCACAATTACATGCTCCGACTTCATTCAAAGGTGCAGGTCTTGCTGGATTGCTCAATACCAGCGGTAACACAATGCAATGGATAGAAGACAAGGGTTTTTTAGCCTCATTTCTGATCCAAGATTTTGGAGGAATGACTATTCCGAGAACAACAGCCGGCTTTTTAAGAGATAAAGAAAATACCGGAGAATACAACATGCAAGAAGGCATGGAGGTTTTCGGAAGAGAAGCTCTGACCGGCCCTTGCATGATGGCTGTTGCACCACTTGCCATGCTTCTTGCTGCAAAGTTCGGACGTTCAACAAGCGTTAACACAGCTCTTATTAAAAGATTCGGCAATAGTCTTAAGGATATTATTCTTAAATCAGATTTTGATAATAAATTGCTTAATAATCCTGAAAAATTCAAGCAAGTATTCTATAAAACTAATGTAGAAAATATCCTTAAGGATACAGTTGGTGAAAAAAATATTACAAAAGATTCTGTTGATTATATTCTGAAACAAATTCAAAATATGGAAAAATTTCCGGCAGATATAAGTCAGAAAGGATATCGTGCAAAGTCAAAATACAAAAAAACTTGTATGAGCAATATTGTTGATCATATAAACAACATAAAATACAAAAGCGACGATAATCTTGACCTTCTTGAGAAAGTCAAATTTGGCTCTGATAAGTATGACAGTAAAAAAGTATTCTCTACCAGGGATACAATTGATGCAATGATGAAGTATGCAGACGATGCAATAATTACAAACAAAAAGCTGGAACGTCTGAATGAATTACAGGCTGAAAGTATTAAAAACAAATCCTTAGCGAAGAGATTAATTACAAATATATCAACTATGGCAGCCACCTTAGGCGTCCTATCAGTTTTACCAAAAATTTATGCACGAAGTAACACTGCTCCAGGCGCAAGAAAAACTGAAGACCAAAAAACAAGAGACTACAACATTGCCTTTGAAGGGAAAAAACCGAACAAAAGCTTATTGGAAAAAATTGGTAAGCAAATCAGCAAAAACGATAATGACTTTGTATCTTCAGAACTTGAATACAACGGGCATAATTTTACCAATACACTTATGGCAGGGTTATCCGTATTTGGGCTTTTATTTCCTAGGGGAATGAGAGCATATAGTAGAGCTCAAGTTGATGAAAACGGAAAGAAAGATTACACTGAAATATGGGAAATTATCCTAAGAGATTTAACATCAAGTCTTGCTGTTGTTTTTGCCGTACCTATGCTTACCAGAGCCTGCGTTACATCTTATGAAAACAACTCCGGCTTTGTTCTTATGCACAAAGACAGGAGCAATAAATCTAAGCTTAAAACATCATTAGATTTATTAAACCCTTATAGTAAGGCTCACGTACTTACAAATTCTGAAATAAACGCTTTATATAACAACATTGACTCAAAAGATAAAATGTTAAATTTCTGCAAATACATAGATAAAAACAACGGAGATTTACAAAAAATATTATCTAAATCAGAACAAGCAAAAACAATATTTAATAGTTCTACAGTAGAACTTGAATCGCTTAAAAATCTTGATAAATCAGCAAAAAATAAAAAGATTATATCTGTAATAGAAAAACTCGATAAAACTAATGCAGATGATTTAGTCAAAAAAGTTATGAAAGCTACCGGCAAAATGAAGAGCAATAAAATTGCAACGTTTGCAAGAGGCCTCAATTCTTTACCTGGACTAATTACTACATTCCTTATTTCTCCTTATCTACTAGGGTGGTTTATTCCCCGTTTAACGTATGAAAATACCAGAAGAATACATGAAAAACAGAATCGTGAAAAGGAAAAAGCGATAGCAAAAAAAATTAATTCACAAGCTTAAATTATAAATAATTCGCAAGAATATTTTTTACATAATTTTGAGTTTCTTTATAAGGTGGAACACCATCATATTTATCAACAGCCCCTGGGCCAGCATTATAGGCTGCCAGGGCTAAGATAATGTTACCATTATACTTATTAAGCATAGATTTTAAATATCTTACTCCACCATCTACATTTTGCTCTGGATCCATTGGATTTGTAACCCCCAAACCTTTTGCTGTAGCAGGCATAAGTTGCATTAAACCCATAGCACCAACTTTGGATTTCGCATTAGGATTAAAGCCTGATTCTTGTTTTACCAATGCATTTACTAACTTTTCATCTACACCATGCTTCTTAGCGGCACGAAAAATTATATTTTTTATCTGCTCTTTTGAAGCAACTTTTTCTGTACTAGATACTGATTGTGATTCATAGATATTTGCATTTACCCGTGTTGATGGCTTCGTCAATAAATCACCGAATTTTACCCCTGCTGATTTTTTGAGTACATTATCAAAGGTTTGAACTTGTGCCTGTTGACTTTCCATATTGGCAGATTTCTCCACTGGAATCCATTGAGAGTTTAAGGTATTTATATAATTATTCATTTGAGCAGCTCTTTGCATTGCACTTGAACGTCCGGAGTTTGATAATAAATTCTGTATCATAGATGAAAACATATTCATAAATCCTTTCATCGTATAAAACGATTAAAAAAAGAAATTCTTTAATTTTTTTTTTTATTTATCCACCATATGACTTAATAAAAAAAAATAAAAAGTCAAAAGCATGCCTAAATATAGATTTTTTTTTTATAGTATGGTATTATTTACGATAGTATGGGAGAGTGTTAGGTGAATACTGAAAATTTTACTATTGATACTGAAGATATTGAATTAGCTCAAAGTATTTGTGAGTTAATCACGGATTTGGATGTAAGGAATAGGGCTGTAGCTAATGCTATGGCAGCAAGGATTGCTGCAAAATATTTTGATCCGGAGATATTCAATGTAGATGCGGATTCCGGACTACATAATATTGGTAAAGTCCTTCAAGATATAGATATTTCGGATATATACATAAATAATTCATATATAGATGTCAGAGTTTTTTTCAGTGATGAAGAAATTTCAATTCCTTCTGAAAATGTTGCTAATAATCTTATACCTACTGCGTATATGTTTATAAAATTAACTCCAGATATTTCTGGAGCAACAGTGGTTGGTTTTATACGTCCTGAAAATATAAATAAAAATAATTTGGTCGAAGGATATTACAAAATAGATGAATCTGAACTGGAAGCTTTTTATGATATTGAACCACTCCTCAAAAATTATGATGACGGTGACAATGTAAATGAAATAGAAGATAAGGAGATTTTTGCATATCTTGATAATACTGTAGAAAACAAAGTCTCATTTTTCTCATCTTTACTAAAATCTAGAGATGCTCGCTTAAAACTTGCTAAAGCAGCGAAAGCTCAGATAGTTTTTAGTTATATTTCTGTACAGCCTGAATTTTACCAAAAGACAGTTCCTAATAAAGAGTTGGATTTATCCGATAATACAAACACAGAAGAATTAAGCTTTAGCGATTTATCAAGCGATATTTTAACTGATAAAGATGAAATAAATGACGATCTGGAACTTGAGTCGGATAATATTGCTGAGCAGGAAGATCCTGATAACAATGAAATATACCACGCTATTCTGGCTGATTCAGAAACTGAAATGCCACTTGGGGTTGCTCAAAATGAAAGCATAACTGGTACAAATAATAATATAGAAGATGATTCTACACAGTCAGTAATTGAAGATGATAATCCAGATTTACTGTCAAATAACAGTTCGGATGGTCAGTTTAGTTACTCCACACAAACATCTCCTAGTATTAGTGAACTGGACGACGAAGCTCTTGATAATTATGAACAATTTGTCAATAAAAAGATTAATGATTCTACTAATAATGAGCACGATCAAATAGATACTTTATTTAATACTGAACTAGAAGAAAATAGTGAAAATTCTGGAGAGATTAGGTCTTATCAGAAAAAGCAAACAGGGAGTTCAGTTTTCAAACCTCTTTTTATAATAATAATTCTTATAGCTGCCGGAACAATAGGATACATTAGCTATTCAAAATTTATACTGAATCCATCGAATGATGACTCCTTAAATTCAACTGTATCAGATACAATGGTTGAAGATGGTGTTAATGACGCAATGCCTATTGAGTCTGTTGATGCTACAGATATGGAACAAAAGAACCAAAATGAATCAACATCAACCTCTATTCCGGCTATCGAACAAAACTTGGATGCTTCTATTCTTGTTTCAAATTTGAGTGTTGATTGGGAAGTTCCTGCAGGTTACGCTTCTAACACATCAGCAAAAAGATATCTTGTAAAACTTGGTAAAATCATACAACTTAATTTAAAAACAGAATTGCTACTGCTTAATAAACCACCCATTACTAATAAAATTGGTGTGGAAATAAAGTTCAACAATAATAGTAAAAAGTTTGAAGCCACTGGAGTAACTATATCTAGTGGAGAAAAAACAGTTGATGATTTAATATTACAAACAGTTAACAAAGCACTAAAAATGAATATTAGTATTAATACAGATTCATTTTCAAAATTACAAGGCAACCCTGTGCTAATTATTCATTTATAAATTTATAAGAGAAGAAAGTTGTTATGGAAAAAGAGAATAAATATTATAATATAATAGTAAATATAGTAAAATCAAACAAAAAGTATCAAGGACTTGAGAACATACTCGATGAAATAGTTGATGATGTGTACTCTCATTCTGAAGTTATCTTCAATACCGTAAATAATGAGAGTGTAATAATGTCATATTTGGAAAAAGTTGTGAGTACATCTCTTATTACTGTCCCTAAAAAACTTGGAATTAGTACTTCCTTGTTATATTCCGGTGTAAATTCGGCAAAAGATGTCGACAAAACTCTTATTGATAAAATGATAAATGGAACAACTAAGGTTTCTAATTCCACTAACACACCAAAGGAAACTTTTATTAATTCAATGGATAATGAGCCTATTAAGAACAATATTATAGATTTTAAAAATATTGTTATAGAAGAAGACAATGTAGAAAAACTTGAAGAATTAGAACTGGAAGACATATCCCCAAAAATAAGCAGTTATTCCATAGATAATGTAGAAGAAACTTCATTAGAAACGGATGTGAGTAACGATACTTTAGATTTAGTCGATGTTGATGAGACTAATACTGAAAACGGTTCGTTTGAAAATGTTGTTGATGACGTTGTGGAGACTTCTTTAGATCCTGAGGATAACAACGATTCTTTAGACTTAGTCGATGTTGATGAAACTGATACTGAAAACAGTTCGTTTGAAAATGTTATTGATGACGTTGTGGAGACTTCTTTAGATTCTGAGGGTAACAACGATTCTCTAGATTTAGTCGATGTTGATGAGACTAATACTGAAAATGGTTCGTTTGAAAATGTTGTTGATAACGTTGTGGACGCTTCTTTAAATACTGAGGGTAACAACAATTCTCTAGATTTAGTCGATGTTGATGAAATTAATACTGAAAATGATTTGTTTGAAAGTAATGATTCTTTTGACTTGGAATTGTCTGTTGATAATACCAATAAATTAGAAGATTTGACAGATTTCGGTGGAATAGATGCAGAAGAAATATCTTTAGCAGACGATATTGAAGACACAATTTTATTTAATAATCCGGAAGAGGAAAATTTAGATATATTAGAACCGACAAATAATGAACTTATTGAGCTTACCAATACTGATACTGTTGATTTGAGTAAAGAGTCTGGTACAGGAACTTTTATACCAACCAATTATTCTGTATTTAACTTTGAGCCTGATACCAAAGATCTTTTTTCAGAGATTGATAGAGATTCAATCACCAAAAATCTATTAGATCTCGCCAATGCAAATCCAGAAGTGGATATTATGAAAATATATAACATGAAGTATAAAGATAATGAAACAATCCAAAAAATAGCTATAGAATTAAAAATAGGTGAAGACAAAATAATAGAAGCTTTAAAAGAAATTATATCAGTTTTATAGGGACAATATTAATGCAATGTCCAAAGTGTAAAAACGAAATAAAAGATAATATATTAAGGTGCAATTTTTGTGGAGCAAAGATTGCTACTGTGTGTAGGTATTGTGGAACAATCAATTCAATAACATCAACGGAATGTACTGGCTGTCATAAGGTTTTGATAAAAATATGTGCAGAATGTGGATCTGCAAATTTGCCAAATGCGAAGGTTTGCAGAAAATGTGGAAAAGAATTTCTCACTTCAAAACCTAATAATTTAAAACTTGAATATTCTGCAAATAAAAATTCTCAACAAAAAGCAAAAGCAAAATTAGTAGAAGCAATAAAGGATGCAGATTCAACAATTATAACTATTACAGGTGAGAGTGGCCTTGGGAAAAATATGATTCTCCGCTATGGAATCAACGAATTAAAGAGTGCACACATTATTTGGCTATTGGGAAGTTGTACACAAATAACGCAGCTTTCACCATTTGGTTATTTTCAAGATTTGTTATTAACCTTCTTTAATGTCAATAATTTTTGCCCAGACACACTTCAATTAAAAAAAAATTCAATAAAATTTTTTAAACAAGATTTTCCAACCTTAACAAATCAAGAAATACTAGATTTATTAAATATCCTTTACCCTGAATCACTAGATATTTTCGAAAACATATATAAAAATAAAGCAAAAACATTTATCTTGATGAAAAAAGTTATACTTACAATTGTTGAAAAAATGAAAACTGTTTTTATAATAGACAATTTTGAAAATATTGATGGCATGTCATTTGATTTTTTGCAAGAACTGCTAAAAGATGAGTACATACTACAGCGTTGTAAGTTTATCATTATCTCTTCAATTTCTCGCCCAGGACTTGGTTGTATCACTTCCCCATTATTAAATGAAAATAATTATACAGATATAACAATAGCACCATTTACTAAAAATCAAGTTGAAATACTAGTAAACCAATATAATGATGATTCTTTAGATGATGATTTCGTAAATAATGCATTTAAAATATCATCAGGAAATCCAGCTATAATAGAGCAAATGGTTCTCTTACACAAAGATTTATCAAAAAATAGATTAAAATATATACAATACAACACTATTGAAAGTATAATAGAGGCAAGACTAGCTTTTCTATGTAATGATGACAACAAAGCTTATAGAATTTTAATTGCAATGTCAATACTAGGATATAAATTTTATCCGGCAATGCTAGAACATTTTGACAATAACTCTCAAGATGAATTTGAAAGAATCATAGAAAAATTGGTACAAAAAGGTTTTATTGAACAAATCAATAATCTTACATTTGAATTCAAAAGCTATTACATATGGAAAACAATTGTATCAATGATTAAAGAGGAAGAATGTCTCAAAGAAATTTTAAGCATTTTGTACGAAATATTGAGCATATATAAACAATCCTCTATAGCAATATTAGGCTACATAGTACAAAAACTTGAAAATAATCAACAAAGTTTAGAAACTTGGACACTGTTAATGAAACAAGCGTCTTATATCGGAGATATCGGTCTTTATATAATTTCTCAAAAACAAGCGCTAAAACTTCTTGAAGACAAAACCGATTCACTATCAATAAAAATTAAAAGTAATATATACAAACGTGTGGGTAAATTACTTGAACCAATAGATTATAATACATCCTTTACGTACCTGCAAAATGCAATTATGATGCTTGATGATAAGTCTGATTATGAGCATATTGAATTATTAGGATATTTAGCCTCTTGTGCCATGAAAAAGGGAAATTATTGGGGTGTTATAGAATGCTCAGATAGTGTACTTAGTAAGCTTCCAAATGATTTAGAATTGGAACGTACATTAGTTAAATCTAAACAAATTAGACCACTTTTAAAACTTGGTAACTATGGACAAGTGATAAATCTTATAGATACCGAAATTAAGTCCATTGTTGAAAAATACCTTTCAAAAGGTAAAAACACACAAATAATAAAACATCAAGATTTATTTGAACTTTGGCTCGAATTGTATTTTGATATGGCAGAAGCTCTAACCTTCCAGGGTGACAGCAGAATGTTTGAAATAATAAAGATAATTTTTGACATAATAGAACATAACCAAATAAAAGATTCAGCAATAATTTGCAAAGCTCACCTTTCATTAGCACTTGCCAATACTATAAAAGGAGATATTAATACTTCAAAAAAAATACTAGATGATATTTTAAAAGATTACTCGCTTGATAGCATGGATTGTTTTATCATCTCAAGGTGGAATTTCATAGATATTATTAATAAATTTATAGAAAAAGATTATAGCAATTTGTATACTGAGTTGTTTAATGTCGTATCATATGCAAATAATGTAAATGATAATTTTTCAAAAAATATATTAAAAACATTATTAGCAAAAATGTTTAAGGATAAAAATGAAAATAAAAAAGCCTTAGAAATACTCGAAGAACAAGTTGCCTATTTTGCAAAAGAAAAAATCGCAACGGGAGTTTTGTTATCTTGGTATTTAATAGCAGAAATAAGGTTAATAACAAATGGTACACAATTTGCACTTGATATAGCAACAAAAGCTCTTGATATAGCGCAAAGTCCAAGCATAAATAATTATTATTTTATAGCTCTATTTAATAAACTTATAGGCGAAATCTATATGGCAAAACAAGATTTTGACTCTGCAAAAGTATACATAGAAAAATCTATTTTTATATCCAAACAGTTTAATTTAGAACATACATTAGTAAAATGCTACCTCTTGAGTGCAAAATTATATCAAGAACTGGCTTTGCCTAAATCAACTTTAAGACCAACTTATATACGACAGTCGCTAAAGATGTTCCAACAAGCTAAAAATACAAACATTGTAAGCACACATCCTTATTTACAAAAAACTATAAAAGAAGAATTAAATATATTAACATCATTTTGCAAATTAAACGGAATCATAATAAAAAAAAGTTCTAAGTAGTATAATCATCAGGATTTCCGGAATAATCAGCTATTACACCTTCTTCAGAAGGAACATCTTGAATATCTTCATAATCTTTTACAGAAGCTCTATACGCTAGAGCTCGTTTATTAATTTCGTCTATTGCCATTGGACCTGTTAAAACTTCTAAAACATCTCCATTTTTGTCATACACTTTTAATCTTGGAATTTCGACGCCAGAAGGAGTTTTAAATCCCATAAGAGATATTTTCCCATATTCACCAAAACCATCTTTTATTTCATAATAAATTTCTTTTAAATTTTCATTATCGAGACAAGACAGTGCAACGTTATTGGATGTCTCTCTCTGTATCCAATCTTGTACAGTTTGTGTCTCTTCCATTAACTCTAATAATTGCTCCTTTGTAGCATTTATTCTTCTGAATAAGGGGTCACCGCCTCTGCCTATAGCAGTTGGTCCTTTTTCTCTTGGCGCATGAATCGTATATTGAGACTCATCAATAATTTTTCCACCAGAATTATTGACTTGCGGCTGTACATTTTGATTTTTGTTAACGTTTATACTATCATCTGCCATCTTATGAACTCCTTATATTTTGTTTTACGGCATATTTACGTAAAACTTTAATATTTTTGAACAAAACTTTACAAAGATTTACAAACGAAGTATTATCATATTATGTTACCAAGCGAATTAAGATTAAAAAAACGAAGTGCGTTCAAAGCCACTTATAAAACAGGAACATCCTTCTATCAGGATGGAATCACAATGGTTTGCGGAAAAATAAATAATGATATGACCCCTACCAAAATTGGTTTTGTAGTCAGTAAAAAAATACACAAAAGAGCTGTTAGAAGAAATCGAATAAAAAGGTTAATGAGAGAAAGCTACCGTTTACTAATAAAAAAACAAGGTTTTCATTCAAAATATATATCTGTAATATTTGTTGCATCTTCAAGACTACTGAACAAAGATTTTAAATATATCAATAATTCTATAACTAAACTTGCGAGCAAATTATGATAGATGGAATAGTAACACCCAGACTTAGAGATATTGATTACTTGGCGCCATCAGCTCCTTATCCTGCAGTTCCTTCAGGAATAACAATTCATCAAAAATCAATCTATAGATATTCAATACCGACAGATGAACAACCAACCCTTACAATACAAAATTATATACCAGATTTCAACGGTAATTTTATCAAACCTGGACACTATGAACTGGCACTTTCAGATGATAAAGAATTTTTATATTTAATAGAATCTAATGATTTAATAGCAGTAATCCCTGTCTTTAAAATTGATGAGAACGAAAAAGAATTAAAATTATATTATAAAAGCAAAAAAGAACTTAGCAGAGAAGATAAACGAAAATTAGCGAAGAAAAAAAGAAAAGAAAAATTCCAGAAAATTATAGATGCAAAATATGCCAAAACAGGTGCAACACCACAACAAGAATATATTCATATGGATGCGAGTATAGAATACATAAAAGATGGCGGATATTACCTTATAAAATATGAAAAAGGCTTTATAAGGGTGTGGGGAGCTATAAAGGTTAAGAATGAATAACCTTGTATAAAATTAGAATTTTTTATATAATGGATCTAATATGAGCGAGCAAAAAAACGAACGTAATACTTTTTATATAACGCATCGAATAGAGCTTTTACTATGGCTTATTGTGATATTAATAATTGTTTCTATCACTACACTCGTTCAAAATAACAATCAACAAAAAGATAACGACTATACTATTTTTATGAATGATGTTGACGGTTTAATTGAAGGTTCTCCTGTAAGAATGATGGGAATAGAAGTCGGATACATCACTAAAATTAAACCAACTAATGAGGAAGTTTACATAAAATTTTTAATAACAGATAAGTCCGTTACCATACCACAAGGTACCGTTGCAACAGTAGAATTTAACGGAATGGCTGGTTCAAAGTCTTTAGAATTATACTTACCTGATCAAACAACCTACATTGATAAGAACGTTCCTATTCTAACAGTTAATCCGCCAAAACGACTGCACGATGCTGCAGGACTCTTAAGCGATATGTTTGATAAATTAAGTTCTATTATTTATACGTCTTCATCATTTGGCAATAAAATACAGTTTATAGATTTGCCAACAACAAATGATCAAGAAAACTTCGTAAAATTTCTAGATTATGCAGACAATCTTGTTAGTGAAACAGACAAAAAAGCTAATAACTTAAAGAAAAAACTCACAGAATATAAAAATAACAAAGAGGCTAAAAATGGTACCAGAACAAAGTAATTTAAAAATAATAGCAAATCCTATTGTTAATCAAAGTTTGTGCACAATGCGTAATAAAAATACAGATACTGAAGGGGTAAGACTAGCAGCAAGAAAGCTTACAAGAATATTATTGTATGAAGCGACAAAAAACTTACCTCAAAAAGATGTAGAAATAGAAACCCCAATAGCAAAATTTAAAACTAAAACAATAAATCCTGATATTACAATAATAATTTCACCGATCTTAAGAGCCGGACTAATATTCACAGATGAGGCTGTAGATATACTTCCTCAAGCAACTATAAGACATATAGGAATGTATAGAGACGAAAATACATTAAAACCGGTTTGGTACTATAACAAAGTTCCAATGCCAGTAGATAATCCTATGAATTATTATGTATATATTACAGATCCTATGTTGGCTACCGGAAATTCCTTGACAGAAGCTATAAAATTATATGTAGATAAAGGTATACCCGAAACAAATATTTGCTGTGTTTGTATGATATCAGCTCCTGATGGAATAAACAAAATCTTCAGTAATTATCCTGGTGTAACATTAATAGTAGCAGCCGTAGATTCACACCTGAATGAACACGGATATATTGTACCGGGTATGGGAGATGCCGGTGATAGAATTTTTAATACATAACTTCTAAATTGGAAAATATATTAAAGCTTTATAAAAAATACGTATTATGATATTTATATGAATAATATAAATTTCTTAACACAAAAAGAGAAGCAAGTTTTAGCATTAATCATTGAGGGTAAAAGTAATCCTGAAATAGCAGAGAGCTTGTCAATTTCGACTCATACTGTCAAAGCTCATATTGAAAGTATTTACAGAAAACTTGGAGTACATAACAAAGTTCAAGCTGCAGTTTATGCTATATTAAATAATATTCCGGAAGAATACTCGCCTAAAATTTTCCAGAAAAAGAAAATTTAGCAGGATCATATTTTTCTAAATATTCAACAGCTTCTTTTGGTGTATTAGCAATATAATACAAATTCTTGGTATCATTTTTTGCAAAGTTAAACTTTGTAATATCATTAAAAAATTTTATTAAATTATCATAAAAACCATTAGTGTTAAGAAGAACAATAGGTTTAGAATTGTATCCCAGTTGTTTTTGAACAATCATTTCAGAGATTTCTTCTAATGTACCAAAACCTCCAGCTAAAGCTACAACAGCATCCGACAATTCATCCATTTTAGCTTTTCTTTCTCTCATACCTGACGTAATATAAAATTCCGAGCAATCAGAGGGATTCCCAACTCCATAATCATATAATCTCTGAGGCATTACTCCAATTATTTTACCACCAGCATTCTGTACTGAGCCTGCACAGGCATACATTGCACCAAGACGACTTCCGCCGTAGACAATATTCATTCCTTTCTTACCAAGCAAAAATCCTAAATCAGAAGCATCTTTATAAAAAACAGCATCTAATAAATTTGAAGAAGAAGCAAATACACAAATATTTTTAACCATTAGTCAAAGCTCCCGCCAATTAAATAATAGTTTGAGCAACAGAGTCCCGTTCCATTCTTTGAACAGTCTTGTTTTTGAAAATTAATGGATTCGCTTTTACAGAAAGGCTCAAATCTATCGGAATAGATATTATAACCAAAAACATCTTTACCCCAAACATTTGGACCTGAAGTTCCATTTACATCATACATAAAAACACCTTGTATTCCATTCTGAGGTTTATCATAAAATTTATAAGCAAGAACTGAATCCGCTTGTGTTAATTTATAATCAGTAAAGCGATAAGTATTGTTTGGGTATGTACCATTTAAAAAAGTAATTTTATATAGATCTACATTCCCTTTTATTTCATTAGAAATAACCCCTTCAAAAATACTTACTATATTAGAATTAGAATCCATTTTTTGAGTATTTATAGAATAAAAAATATTAGAGAAATCTGTTTGAACATTCCTCCAACGAGAAGTGTTTTTTGCTTGAATAGTATCATCAAGTGACATTGGAGCAACTAATATTGCAACTATTAAAAATATTACAAGCAAAATAGAAACTTCTACAATTGTAAATCCTCTTTTTTTCATATAAACCTCTTCATTAAACCGAATAACAGCTATCCTCTTGCCATATCTATATGTTTTTTCTCATTGAGTAATGTGTCATAAATCCATTCCGGAACAAAATTCTTACCCAAAATTATTTGACCATTCATAATATTAGGAGCATGAAAATCAGAGCCACCAGTTACTATTAAGCCTAAATTTTCAGCCATCGAAGAAAAATATTCCACAATTGCAGGTGAGTGTTTTCTATGATAAGCTTCTATCCCCCTTAGTCCACAATTCATTAACTCTTTGATTAACTTTTCCGCAATATCTATATCATAAGGATGAGCAATTACTGGTATTCCACCGGCATCATATATAACTTCAACCGCATCAAAAGGAGAAACCGTTTTTCTCTCTACATATACAGGGGAAGCCCTATGGATATATTTACTGTAAGCTTCCATCACATTACTAGTGCCACCTGCATTGGTTATAGCCTTTGCTATATGCGGACGACCTATACTACCACCTTCTGCAACCATATTTTTTACATCTTCAAATGCAATTTTTATGCCTTCTTTTTTAGCTAAAAGATGTAGAATTTCCTTTGTCTGCTTTACACGAGCGTGCTGCTGGATTTTTAACATATTTTTAAAATCACTTTTCGTTACATCTGGAAAATACCCCAAAATATGAACTTCATAATCTTTGTATAAAGTATTAACTTCAATACCTTGAATAATCTTAAAATCTACATCTTTAGTTTTTAAGTATTCTTTTGCAACATCATAAGAAAGAACATTATCATGATCCGTTAGTGCAACAACTTGTAAACCTGCATCTAGAGCTAAATCTACAATTTTTTCAGGTGAAAAAACCCCATCTGAATAATAAGTGTGTATATGAAAATCACCCTTCATTACTATACCCCCTTGCAAAAAGAGGAGCTATATTGAATTAATGGAAGTAATTTATATTTTACAACCGGTTTCAAGGTTAACCTCACTTTCATTATTACTATTATCTACAATTAAATTAATTCTTTTTATAAGTGTCACAATATTATCAACAATAAATATTTCAACACCATTTACCTGAGCTCTTGAAGTTTCAGCAATTTCATATCTTTCAGGAATACTAGTAGACAAACGCTTGAAAGATGTCGCAAACTCCATTCCGATAACACTTTCTTCAGCACCACAAAAGCCAGCATCTGTTATATATGCCATTCCTTTATAAATTTTTTCATCAGCTGTTTGTACATGAGTGTGAGTCCCAAAGAAAGCCTTGATCAAAGCATTATTATCCTCATTATATTTATTGGCTAAATACTTTGCAAAACAAATTTTCTCGGCTGTAGCTTCTGCATGAAAGTCTATAAAAATACTATAAATATTATTTGCCTTAAGTTCATCTATCTTGTTAGTTACAACACTCCAAGGTGAATCAATAGGAGGCATAAAAACACGCCCTAAAGCATTTATTACAGCGTATCGTTTGCCATTTACATCAAAAATTCGACACCCAGTACCCTTAGTTCCTTCCGGATAATTTATTGGTCTTACTAGTTTTTCAGCCTCATCAATATATTCAAAAATATCCCGTTTATCCCAAATATGATTACCTGATGTAAAACAATCAATCCCGGAGGAAGACAAATCTTCATAATTTTTCTTGGTAAGTCCAAAACCATGAGAAGCATTTTCAATATTAGCAATTACAAAATCAGGTTTCTCACTCAAAGATTTTATATAAGACTTTACGGCATTACGCCCTTGCCGCCCCGTAATGTCGCCAAAAAACAAAATTTTTTCTGTATTACCACTCATAATTTTTATCTACCATAGTATACTAAGGGATAAATAAAATTTATCCCCGTAGTTATTTCGCAATTTCTGTTGTTCTGAACTCTCTAACAACAGTTACTTTTATTTGTCCAGGATAATCCAACTCATCCTCAATTTTTTTAGCAATATCCCTTGCAAGCTTTTGAGAAGCAAGATCATCAAACATTTCTGACTGAACTATTACTCTAACTTCTCTACCTGCTTGTACTGCAAAAGATTGTTTTATACCTTCGTAACTATTTACAATTTCTTCAATTTTTTGAAGTCGTTTAATATAAATTTCTAATGTATCACGTCTTGCCCCCGGACGACCTGCTGAGATCGCATCAGCTAGTTTTACTAATACAGCTTCAACTGTATTTGCAGTAACATCATCATGGTGAGCCTCTATTGCATGAATAACTTCAGGCTTTTCTCCATATCTTGTTGCAAGTTCAACACCAAGCTGAATATGAGTACCTTCCTGAGTCTGATCAACAGCCTTTCCTATATCATGAAGCAAGCCTGCACGCTTTGCTACATAAACATTTGCGCCCAGCTCAGCAGCTAACATACCTGCAATATGTCCAACTTCAAGCGAATGCTTCAATACATTCTGACCATAACTTGTTCTATAATAAAGACGACCTAAATTCTTTATAAGTTCCTTATTAAGCCCCATTATACCCATATCAAGAGCTGCATTTTCGCCCTCTTTCATAATTTTCTTTTCTACTTCTTCACGAGATTTTTCAACTGTCTCTTCTATTCTTACAGGGTGAATACGCCCATCTTGAATAAGCTTTTCCAAAGCAATTTTTGCAATTTCTCGTCTTACAGGATCGAAAGAAGACAAAACCACTGCTTCCGGAGTATCATCAATAATTAAATCTACACCCGTCAAGGTTTCTAATGTTCTTATGTTACGTCCTTCTCTGCCGATTATTCTTCCTTTCATTTCATCATTAGGAAGTGAAACAACAGAAACAGTAGATTCTACAACCTGTTCCATCA
>CALUVP010000024.1 GCA_944324215.1 Candidatus Gastranaerophilales bacterium
TGTCTAATCCTACAAGTGCAAACGGTACAAGTCCAACTGCAGAAAATACAGAAAATCTTCCGCCAACATCATCAGGGACTACAAAAGTTTTGTACCCTTCCTGATCGGCAAGTTGTCTTAAAACTCCAACTTTTTTGTCAGTAGTTGCTACGATATTTCTTCTGTAATTATCTCCGAGTTCTCTTTCCAGTCTGTCTTTAATAATCATATATTGAGACATTGTTTCAGCCGTAGAACCGGATTTAGTGATAACATTTACAAGAGTTTTTTTAAGGTCAAGAATATCTAACAATCCGTTCATAGAATCAGGGTCAATGTTGTCGAGGAAAAAAATTCTTGGAAGTCCGTTTCTTTGTTCCGGATTAAGAAGGTTCCAGTAAGGTTTCAAAAGTGCTTCTGTTACAGCCAAACCTCCGAGGGCAGAACCGCCTATTCCGAGTACAAGGATGTTGTCAAATCGACCTTCCACCATCGAGGCAAATTCTTTTACGTACCATACGGTTTCTTCGTTGTAGCCTAAATTCATCCATTGTAACCACTGACCAGGCTTATCTTTTCTTTGGTTTAAACTCTTTATTATATCGGAAATTTTGTCTTTATAATTCTCAAATTCTTGCTCAAGATTTAATCCGTTAGCTTCACCTATAATTTTAGCGTCAGTGTTTTTAATGTTTAATTTAAGCATTCCCCGACCTTTCCATTTTCTTTTATCCTCACTTTAATTGTACTATTAACAATAATTTTTTCAAGAGCTAAGAGTATAGTAATAACGTATAATTCAGGGATATTGGCGGTTTTTATTTTTTTGTTGCGTAAATAATTCTGTCTATTCCTGCCAAATCTTTTTCTATTTTTATATTGGTAAAATCTTTTTCCATAAACTGTTTTACAAATTCAGATTCACCAATTCCGAGTTCAAACATTAACCACCCGTTTGGCTCTAAATAATCAGGAGCTTGTTCGGTTATTTTTCTATAGTATATGAGTCCGTTTTCTTCCGCTCTAAGCGCAATTGCAGGTTCTTGCATAACTTCCGGAGATAATTCAACGTGGTGGGGAATGTATGGAGGATTAGAAATTATTATGTTAAATTTTTCTTCTTCTCTCACTTTTGAGAACAAATCCGATTTCCTGAATACAGCTCTGTTGTTTATTCCAAGCTGAGTTACGTTGTCTAATGCAATTCTTAAGGCTTCTGATGATATGTCTACTCCCAGAACCGTTGCTGGAGTCTGTTTCGCAATTGTGCACGCAATGCAGCCAGAGCCGGTTCCAATATCCAAAACCGTGCATTGTTCCCTCCCTGAAAGGGGAGGGTTAGGGCGGGGTGCCATTTTATTAATTATTTCTATAGCTTTTCTTACCAAAATTTCGGTTTCATCTCTCGGTATCAGAACATCTGGGGTTACCTTGAAATATTCGCCCATAAAATATGCTTTTCCGATTATATATTGTATCGGAATCCTGGTTATAGCTCTTTCTCTGGCTTTTTCTTCGACAAGCTCATACATCTCTTTTTCTAAGGGTTTTTCTAAGATGAAATCTTTTTGAGTATAGTTGCAAAAATGCTCAAATAACATTTTTACTTCGATTTTTGCCTCGTTTTCTTCAATACCTGAGTCAGTTAATATTTTTGTAATCTTCTGAATGTTCATTTAAAATTTTCTCTATTTCGTCTCTTAAATCCAGTTTTGATAATTCATTTACATCTTTTTTTTCTATAGAATATTTTTTGCATAATCTATCATAATAGTAAAGCTGTTTCTTTGTAGGCTTTTCTTTAGACATCTTAACTTCTTGCAAAAATTTGCGTTTCTTTTTCTCAAATTCCCGATTTGCTTCGATTATCGGGCGTTGCTTTTCCTTATATTGATAATATTTTATACATTCTTTTATGTAATCTTCCGTATCTTTTAGAAAAATATTATCATCAATAAATTCTTCTAAGAAAGGAAAGCGTGAAGCCTTGAGCTCAAGATAATACTTTTCATCTTCTAAGAATTTATCCAAAATATCACTTGCGCTTAAATTCAGATTTTGTTTTACTAGTGCTCTCAAAAAATTGCAAATTCCGCTTTTTTGAGTCTTGTCGAAGTTTAAATAAATTCTATTTTTTATCTGATACATAAACTTATTGTATTATAAAATTAAAAAGGCATACAATTTGTCTTGTAAGCCTTTTTATCCTTATTCCTCTTCCTTTTCCTTTTTTTCTTTTCCGCTTCTTTTACCACTTAAGTAAATCTTCAACACTGAATTTTCGCTTCTTTTCTTCATTAACAAATTTAACGAATTTTTCTCTCAGTGGATCTGTTTGATAAGATTTATGTTTCTCTTTGAACCCAGTTTCGTTTTCAAAGTTCTCATTGCTAATAACTGTAAATCTCTTTTTCTCATCTGTTGTCATGTAATAAAGCCTCTTTTTAATATCTAAATATTTCTTATGTATATATAAAGTATTTACTAATATAAAAATTGCCTTTTTTATCCAATTTTGTTAAGAATTGTAACAAATAGGGCGAAATTTTTCAATTTTGTAAATATTTCGAAACATGTTAATGCAAAAGATAAATCTTTTCTGCTAAACTGAAAATATATGGGGTTACGAAAATAGCTGGATAGCCCCAAGAAAGGTACATTATGGATATATTCTCGTTATTTACGCTCTGTGGCGGGTTGGCATTTTTCCTCTATGGAATAACGATTATGTCAGCCGGTTTGGAAAAAATTGCCGGAGGGCGTTTGGAAAGGATACTGAAGAAGATGACTTCTAATCCTCTGAAAAGCTTGGTCTTTGGGGCAGGAGTTACAGCAGCAGTTCAGTCATCTTCGGCAGTTACGGTTATGCTTGTGGGGCTGGTTAACTCAGGAATTATGAAATTGTCGCAGGCAATTGGTGTAATTATGGGATCTAATATCGGTACTACAATTACCGCTTGGATTTTAAGTTTATCAGGGATTCAGAGTTCTAATTTCTTTGTAAGATTATTAAAACCTGAATCCTTCTCTCCTATTATGGCACTTGTTGGTGTTGTAATGATAATGGCGGCTAAAACCAATAAGAGAAAGAATGTTGGTGCGGTTCTTATTGGTTTTGCAATTTTGATGTTTGGTATGGAGGTTATGACGGATGCTATGGCGCCGCTTGCTGATATGCCTCAGTTTACTCACGTTTTGACTGCATTTACTAATCCGATTTTGGGTGTTGTTGTTGGAACTGTTGTTACTGCAATAATCCAAAGCTCAGCGGCTTCTATCGGTATTTTGCAAGCTCTTTCTATGGTTGGCGGAATTACTTACGGTATGGCAATTCCTATAGTTATGGGACAAAATATCGGTACTTGCATTTCTGCTGTTTTATCAAGTATAGGAGTTAATACTAACGCCAAAAGAGTTGCAGCTGTTCACGTTTTATTCAACGTGTTGGGAGTAATAATCTGTTTGTCGGCTTTCCAATTGGGAAATGCTATTTTTAAATTCTCATTTGCAACTAATTCAATTTCACCTTTTGGAATTGCTATGGTGCATTCTACTTTTAATATTGTGACTACAATTATCCTATTCCCGTTTACTAAATTCTTAGAAAAATGCGCAATGACTATCATTAAAGATAAGAAGGTCAGAGATAAAAATGTTCTGCTTGATGAACGTCTTTTGCTTGCTCCTTCTTTTGCGATTGCAGAATGCGTCAGACAAACTATTAAAATGGCTGATTTGGTTGAATTTAACTTTATTAATTCTTCTAAAATGCTTAAGAGTTTTCATTACAAGAAGGCTGAACAAATTAGAAATAATGAAATTAAGATTGATACTTATGAAGATAAATTAGATGCTTTTCTTATTAAACTTTCAGGTAAAGAGCTTTCTGAAGAGGATAATAATAAGATTTCGCAATTGTTGCTTACAATAGGTGATTATGAGAGAATCGGAGATCACGCTGCTTATATCTTGAAAATTGCTGAAAAACTTAAGGAGTCTGAAAAGAAGCTTTCTCCTGATGCAGTTGAAGAGCTTAAAGTTATTGTTCATGCTGTGTCTGAAATATTTATGATGGCGTTTGAAGCTTATAAAACTGATAATCTTGCGATTGCTCAGCAGGTTGAACCTTTGGAAGCAGTTATCAAAAAAATTATCAGAAAAGTTAAAAACAGACATATCCAGAGACTTAAGGAAGGATTATGCACCGCAGAAATCAGCTTTATGTTCTCGGATTTGTTAAACGATTTCAGAAGAATTGCTGCTCACTGTGGTAATATTGCAACTTGTGTTATACAGCTTCACGATAAGACATTAGATAAACACGAATATAACCACAGAAATAAAGATGAAGATTTGGTATTCTTAAGCCAATATGAAGATTTTAAATCAAGATATTCCGTTTCGCGTCATAAATCGGTAGAGCAAACCGATACTGTGAAAATATAGTATGTAAGTCAAAGGGGCGAAAATCAAAGATTTTCGCCCCTTTGACTTATTGATTATTATAATTTTACTGTTCTGAATATCGTTGAATATTTGTGAGAACCATAATAAATTACAATTGATACAAAGTAGTTTTCCAAATCATTTACTTCTAAGTAGGTTTGTATAGGTGATTTTCTCTTTGTACTTTTGAATTTACCTATAAAATCGAGAAAACCCATGTGTACTTTTTGTGCTGTTGTTAGTTTTGGCTTTGGAATATGTTCGTCGTAGAACATTTCAGGCGTGTAATCCCTTTCATAAACTGGGATAATGTGTTTTACAGTTCCATTTTGCTTGAACAACATAAACCAATCTCCTTTATGTTCTCTTGGAGTTAATAGATAGTATCCTGGCTCTATTGTAATACTTTTGAAGTATATTGGGGACATAAGTCTTAAAAGTGGATATACAGACCATGTTGTATCTTTCATATCGTAATATTGTTCAGGATCAATATTGTGCTGATATGAAAAAGTTGGTACTTCCAAAGAATTATAAATTTCTGCATAATTTTTTGTAGGTTTTGTTTTTTCGCTAGGAGGGATTATAATTTCTTCCGGCTCTTCGGTAAATGTCTGATAAGCTTCGCCTTGTGGTTCCGCTTCTTCTTTTTCTACATCTTCAGGCTTAATTTCGTCATAAAATCCAGGTGGAGTTCCTGCATGTCCACCATTGTCGATTTCGGCAGAATATGACGGTATCATAAATATACTAAGGAGTAGTAGTATTAAAATCTTTTTTTGCATACAAATATTTTAATGGATTTATTAAAAAAATCAAGCAAGTGGGGTGTTTAAGAATGCTTTTTCAGATATTCTTTTATGATAGTAACACCCAGATTTCCTGCGGTTCTGTTTTGCTCTTCTGCTAGTTTTTTGAATTTTTCGTAATCTTCAGGATCTATTAGTAATACAAATCTTTTTTTGTTTGTCGTCATAGTTACACCATTTATAATCTTTTTATCATTTTATTACAATATAATTACAATAACAATTGTAATTATATTGTAACTATGTTATAAATATATTGTAATAAAATTGTAAATTTGGAGTTTATAATGGAATATGAGGAATATTATCATAGAGCAGAAGAGTTGATATTCGAGAATATGAGATTAATTGAAGTGTTATCAGGATATTGTGAAAGCACTGTTTGTGATTATTGCAACTCTGCAGCTATATTATCTATATTGTGCATAATGAGAAAAAATCAGGATAATATCCTGAATGCTATAGAAAAATGCAATTTGTTGCTTTTGCGTGATAATTGTACCTTTTAGAACGTAGAAAGAATTAATTCTGCCATTTTTATAATGTTGGGTTTCACCCAACCTACTACTTTTGCAAAAACTCTTCACTCTCTGCTCGTTCGCGCTCGAACCCTTAAAATGCTTCGCATTGGGGTTCTTCGTCCTTCGTACGATTATTGTATAAATACAAAATGTCGATAAGCTCTCGAATATGGAACTCTTCGACAAGGCTATAGTAAGCTTATATTCAAGTCTTATACATGTAATGAAACAGTCAACTCAAGAGTATTACAATATTAGAATTATTTTAGGGTTAGAATATTTGTAAACTTATTATATATTTATGTTAATATTATTAAAAAATTGGAGCTAGTTTGTGAAAGATTTAAATAATGGTGAAATAGTTATATATACTGATGTTAGCGGGTGTTACAAAGTAGATGTTATACTACAGGATGATACAATGTGGCTAACTCAAAAACAATTGGAAGAATTATTTCAGACCAGTAGAACTTCTATTGCAAAACATATCAAAAATATTTTAAAGGAAGAAGAACTTGATGAAAAATCAACTTGTGCAAAAATTGCACAAGTTCGAAAAGAAGGCAATAGAAAAATCACAAGGAAGATTACCTATTATAATCTAGATATGATATTGGCTGTAGGCTATCGTGTAACATCTAAAGTTGCAACACACTTTAGAAAGTGGTCAAATACTGTCTTAAAAGAGTATTTAACTAAAGGATATGCAATAAATGAAAAAAGAATAAAACAACAGCAAAAAAGCATTGAAGCTCTTAAGACTAGTGTTGATTTACTCACAAGAAGTTTAACAAATCAGCTTGAAAATATTGAAGAAGCTAAAATTGCTGCAAAGATATTAAATAATTTTGCCCTTGGACTTGATTTACTAGATAACTTTGACCATAAAACTCTTGATACTAAAGGAATGACAAAAAAGGAAGCTGTTAAAATCTCAACAAATGAGTTTTTGCAAATTGTAAAAGAAATGAAATCGGAATTTTCATCAGATGTTTTTGGAAATCCTAAAGATGAAAGTTTTGATAGCTCTGTTAATCAAATTTATCAAACTTTTGATGGTAATGAGCTATATCCGACATTAGAAGAAAAAGCTGCAATGTTACTTTATTTAATAACAAAAAATCATTCATTTTCTGATGGCAACAAACGTATTGCAGCAAGTTGTTTTCTGTATTTCTTAGAAAAAAATGGGATATTATATAAAGAAAATCAACCTATTATAGATAATTCAACATTATTTGCACTAACTGTTTTAATAGCAGAAAGCAACCCTAAAGAAATGGAAACAATGAAACAGATTGTTGTTAGTGTTTTGAATAATGTCATAAAATAACTGTATTATAATTAACTAATTTGCAACTTCAACGATATAACTTATTTTTTATGAAACAGTCAACTCTAGAATATTACAATATGAGTAATCTTTTAGGGTTAAAATGTTAAGATTATGTTACATCGTTTTAAAAACTAAGCAATTTTCGAAGAGAGAATGACTTTATATATGTGCAGGGGAAATTGGTCAGGGGTCATATTATGTTAAAAAAAGTTATATCAGTTGGAGCTAAATGGGTTAACGGTAAATGGGTTAAATCTGCTGCTACAGAAACTGTTGAGACCACATCTACTGCATTCCAAAAAGGGAAGGTGTATACTAAAATGAAATTTGCAACAAATCCTATTGCAAAAGAAGTTACTCATACAAGACTACCAGAAGGAATGTTGCCAGAAGAAATGACAATGGTAAACATACGAAAACTATTCAATGATAGATACAAAACTATGAGATATGGTGACGAAACAAAACTACGTAGTGCAACTCCAGAACAAGTTAGTAAATTTTATTCATCTATAAAATCTGAGTCAAAGGGTATTTTAATTGATGATGAAGTGGACTGGATATACAGAAAACCTAGCTCAATAACAGATAGAATTCAATCCTTTTCTGTTATTCCAAAAGAAAGAGTCTCTATGAATATTAACGCTGAACCAGAGTTGATTTCAGCACTAGATAGATATATTGCAAATGGAGAAGTTTTTGTAAATGGTAAAGTCATCAAAACTGTCAAACCACCTAAAGCATATTATAAAGTAGATACTAGTTTAGAAGAAGCTGGTTCTTTTTGGATTAGGACTGACCCTATAACAATGTATTTTAGAGACCCTGCTACTCCAGAACAACTTTCTGATATTGCACAAATCACAAGACAATTTAGTTGTTCTACTCCTGTGAATTTCCCTAGTGGTGCTCTTAAAGGTGCAAATTGGCTTTCACATGCTAAAGAACATTCTCCAGAGGATCTTTATCAACTATATAAACGTGCGTTGAAAATAGACCCAAAATTGGCAGAAGCAATTGAAGTAAAGGTCACAAAGTCGGGGTATGGCAGATTAGCAGGGGTCGATTATGGTAAAGAAATGCCATATATTGAGCGTTACAGATATAGAATTAGCGAAGGACAGTATCAGGCAATTGAGTCTGTTGTCAATGATTATAAAAGAGCATTAGGCAAGACAGGCTTAGATGCAATATTTTAAATAATAGAGATTAAGCCTGTGTAATCCGTTCAAGAAAGTTGTAAAGATTGATGACAGATGTATTCTAACAGTCAGCTATAACTTTTTGTGAACACATATGCAAATCGTGCAAATATTGTTCAAATCCGTTTTTGGATTGTGCATACTTTTTCAATTTATAATAAAAAAGAGATGTTTTGACCTCTCTTTTTATGGTGTCGAAGAAGGGACTCTCTTGCTCACTCGCATTAAACGAGTTTACGAGTTTTGCTTCAAGTCTTCAACTTTTGCAAAAACTCTTCACTCTCTGCTCGTTCGCGCTCGAACCCTTGAAATGCTTTGCATTGGGGTTCTTCGTCCTTCGTAAGATTATTGTATAAATACAAAATGTCGAAGAAGGGACTCGAACCCTCAAGGAATTACCCACATGAACCTGAATCATGCGCGTCTACCAATTCCGCCACTTCGACATATCAATATATTAGTATAAAAATCTAAAAATGTTAACTCTTTTTCTTATGTGATTTTATAATTTATAAGTTATAATGTGTTTGATACGAATGTGAGGTTGAATTTATGAAAATTGTTTATTTTGATGTGGAAAACTATGAAGAAAATTTTTTGAAAGAAAATAATGAAGGGAAATTTGATTATATACTTGAAACCCAGACTCTGAACGATTTGACGCCGGTCAAAGACGAGTATAAAAATGCTGATATAATATCTGTATTTACAACATCAAGAGTTAACAAAAAGGTTTTGGAGCAGTTTCCAAATTTAAAATTGATAGCTTTAAGGTCTGTCGGTTTTAACCATATTGATCTTGATTATTGCAAAGAACATAACATTGCGGTTGTAAATTCTCCTAACTATGGAAATATTACGGTTGCAGAATTTGCGCTCGCGCTGCTTTTGGATGTTTGCAGAAAAGTCACTGTATCTTATATGGATTATAAAGACGGAAAAGTACGCCCTGAAAACCTTATGGGTATGGAACTAAGCGGGAAAACCATCGGTATTGTAGGGCTTGGTGCTATAGGTTCTGCGTTTGCAAGAATTGCATACGGATTAGATATGAAAATTCTTGCTTTTGATAGGTTTGAAAAGGATGAAATGAAGCAAAAGTATGATGTTAAGTACACTGATTTTGATACTTTATTGAAAGAATCTGATTTTATTTCTATTCACGCTCCTCTTACCAAGGATAATTATCACATGTTTGATAAAACAAGTTTTGAAAAAATGA
>CALUVP010000025.1 GCA_944324215.1 Candidatus Gastranaerophilales bacterium
CTTCTGCAATCTTAATAATTTCAGGATCCGGTTCGCAAGGTGTTTTACCAAAGTATCCAAGAACCATTTTGCCGTAACCTTCTGCAATTTTCTTCCAAGAGCCAAACATTACGTTGTTGAATGCTTGTTGGAAATAGAATTGAGAAACTGGGGTTACTGATGTTGCAAAGCCGCCTTTTTCTACAACTTCTTTCATTGCTGCTACAACTTCTGGGAATTTATCCATTACACCATTGTCTCTCATCATCTGAGTATTAGCAGTTAAAGCTCCGCCTGGTAATGGTGAAGAAATAATCATAGGATTTACTGCCAATGCTTCTGGTGGTAAGAAGTAATCTTTCATACATTCTTTGAAGATTTCTTCTGTTTCAAGAATCTTGTTGATATCTATACCAAGATCGTATTCAGTACCCTTTAATGCATGCCACATAGAAACGATATCTGGTTGAGCAGTTCCGCCAGAAACTGGTTTCATAGCTAAGTCAATACCGTCAGCACCACCGTCAAGAGCTGCTAGGTAAGCTGCCAAACCAGTACCTGCTGTTTCGTGAGAGTGGAATCTGATATGAGCTTCTGAACCCAAGATTTCACGAGTTCTTTTAATTGTTTCATAAACTTTTCTTGGTGCAGATGTTCCTGATGCATCTTTGAATGCTAAGCTATCAAATGGAATGCCAGCGTCAAGAATGCTTCTTAATACTCTTTCATAGAATGCAACATCGTGAGCACCGGTACATCCGATAGGAAGTTCCATCATTGTAATTGTAACTTCGTGTTTTAAACCGTTATCTTTAATACATTGACCAGAATAAATTAAGTTGTTAACATCGTTTAATGCATCAAAGTTTCTAACAGTTGTAATACCGTGTTTTTTAAACATTTTAGCGTGTAAGTTGATCATATCTCTAGGTTGAGAATCAAGACCTACAACATTAACCCCACGTGCTAAAGATTGTAAGTTAATATCAGGACCAACTGCAGCTCTGATTTTGTCCATTGTTTCAAATGCATTTTCGTTACAGTAGAAAATAGGTGATTGAAATCTTGCACCACCTGCTACTTCAAAATGCTTAATACCTGCATTTACTGCTGATTTTAGAGCAGGTAAAAAGTCATCTACGAAAACTCTTGCTCCGTATACTGATTGGAAACCATCTCTGAAAGATGTATCCATAACTTTAATAAGTTTTTTTGTCATTTTTTTTATCCTCTCTTTATTCGACAAACATAATTAATTATTTCTTTAATAAAGCAGCTAGTATTGCAACTGCAATATTTTCATCTTCGTTTGTAGCTGCAACTTTCTTCACAGCACCTGCAGTTTGTGCAACGGCTTCTGGGAAAATTTGGTTTAACTTGCGTACAACCATTGACATAACATTCATGACTGCAATCATAACGCACAAGAATAGCAAAACTGTACCCATTCCTATGAACATTACGGCTACACCCTGTTCTAATAATTCATTCATAAAATATCTCCTATTAAAAGTACGTGTTCCTTGTTCTGTTTATCAATTAATTTCAAAGCACCGTTTTCGGTGACATCTTTTGCAATTCCTGATATGGTCTTGTCAAAAACTTTTACATTTATTTCTTTATTGAGAAAACAGGCTCTTCTTATATATTCATCTCTTATTAATATAAATCCTTTCTCAATGAATTTATCATACATCAAACAAAATCTTTCTAAAAGTTTTTTTAGAAAGATTTCTTTATCTATAATATTTCCTGTTTCAATGTTAAGTGAGGTTGCAGGTTGGTTAATTTGTTCCAATAATTCTTTTTTTGTATTTAAGTTTATTCCAAAGCCTAAGATAAGACCTTCTAATTTACCATGTTCAATAACACCTTCAGCTAGTATTCCTGATATTTTTTTTGAATTAATTTGTATGTCATTTGGCCATTTTATTTTAGGAACTACTCCATACTCTTCAAATGTTTGTGTCAAAATTACGCACAAATACTGCGTTAAATTAGAATAAACCTCTTTCATTTCATTTGTTGGTTTTAGAATAATTGACGCATAAATATTATCTTTTCCAAGATAATTCCATTTTCTTTCTAATCTTCCCCTGCCATTTGTTTGATTGTAAGTATAAACGACAGTTTTGTCTGAAAAATCTTGAATATGCTCTTTTGCATATTTGTTTGTAGAATCAATCTCTTCCAAATAAAATAAATTCATATTTATATTTTAATATAAAAAAACTGCTCCAAAAATAAATTTTTGAAACAGATTTTTTAGTATGTACACACATATTTTTATTTATTTTTATGCTGATAATTTAGTTACTTGTTTTTGATTTAGTTCAATTTCATTTGCAACTTGCTTGTTTTCGTAAGCAGGTTTCATTACAATCTCTTTTGAACTTTCTGATTGGATTTCTGTATTTTTATTCCCGTCAATCTTTTTGGAAAGATTTAGATTTTGTTGTATATTTTGACCTTGTTGTTTTGATTTTTTCCATTTCAAATATTTTTCACCACCCCAGTTTGCCAGCGGTGTTATTGCTACCGGAGTTAGAAATCGATAAATGGTTGTAAATGTAAGTAATCCCATTAAAGCACCAAAACATTTTAATTTTGCACCTAGTGATTTTGTTAATTTTTCATACTTTTCTGGAGATAGTTGCCCAAGTGCCATTTGTTGTCTTATAAGTCCGGAATATCTGTATTCTATATTCTTATTAAATTTTTGAAGTTTATAATTTACTCCATACGCACATACAGTAGGTATTGCAAAACATCCAATCTGGTTAATACCAAGCGTTGTCCGTTTGTCAGAGTCTAATTTTTTATTGGTGACTGTTTGATAAAAATAAACACTACTAGTTAATAACGAGCCTAATGTAGCCATGTGCTCTGTCATTAATTTTGAAGTTCCTGCCAATTTGCCAGATAGTGTATGCATCCAATCTTGATCTAGCATTTTGTTTGCATATTTTTCACCATAAAATTTACCTATCTTATCCCAAAACTTTGCTTTAAAATTAACATTATTCTGAGTGGTATTAATATTATCAAAATTATTAATTAAATTCTTATTTTGTAAACTTTTATTTTTTTGCTTATTTGTATAAGGCTGATAGCTGCTATAATTCTCAACTCTCATTATGCTACCTCCTTTACTGTATTATTTTCACCTTTAACATTTTGCATTTGAATGTTGTTATTTTCACTTATAATCTGCTCTGGTTTCTTTTTCTTTTCTAAATGAAATACATTTTTAAGAATTGCAGGTATTAGAGCAATTGTTGCAGTTGCAACTGCTGGTCTTGTTACAATATCAGGAAGCCATATTAACAATTTATACAATATTGTATTGCTTGCATCTGCATCCAGCATCTTCTGTGTAATTTCTGTACCAAGCTTTTCCGGAACTTTTGCGGCATCATAATTCTCAATATTTTTCTGATACGCACAGTATTTTGTCTCTTTTTTACCAGTAGTTTCAGTTCTTTTTATACCGGAGTATAACGGAATTGCATCATGAGTTTCTCTATATGAGGAAATATAAACATTGTCCAGCAAATCCGGCATAAATGTTGAACCGTCTTTATTTTTCCAATTGAGAGGGTTAATTCTCTTTCCGTCTTTTTCTATTGTATTAATATCAAGTTTATCAAAGGTTTCACCGAGGAATTTTTTATCAGCAAGTCCGAGTGAGAAGTAGTTTTTTCCGATTCCATCTTCACGAATTTCAACAAACATATCTTGAGGTCTGAACTTGAGTTTTTCACCGTTTCTGGTTGTCCATTCGCTTACAGATTTACCTGCCATTGCTGCTTTATCTATATCTAATCCGAATTCGGTTTTCAATGTATTTTCCGAGAATGTCTCTATAGGTCTTGGTTTTGCAACCATCATGACATCTTTAGTTTCTTTTGAGAATTCATTGCCAAAAATATCCAGCCATTCGTTCATTGGTTTTCTTGTTCCGTTAACATCTTTTATGGAATTTAAATCGACATGTGGGAACATTTTT
>CALUVP010000026.1 GCA_944324215.1 Candidatus Gastranaerophilales bacterium
AAAAAATTATAGATAAACAAAACAAAGATGATTTACTGCCCTCTCCGACCAAGCCCAATACACCTAACAAACACAATTCTGATTTACTGACAACGGCTGAGGCCGCTGAGTATCTGGGCTTAAAAATTAACACATTGGAACGTTGGCGTAGTCAATTTCCAAGTCGATTACCCTTTGTAAAAATCGGCAGAACCGTAAAATACCGCTTGGAAGACTTACAAGCATACATCAGCAAAAATATAAAATAATTTATTGTTTTTTCACATATATCTATTGAAATATACACCTTCACATACCTATATAAAAATAACTGAATTTAAAAATTTATAAACGAGGTTTATTATGACTAAAAAGTATATTCCGATGGCAATTTGCTACGATTTTGATGGAACGTTGTCTCCTGGCAATATGCAAGAATATGAATTTATGAATGCTTTGGGAATAAAGGATACCAAAAAGTTTTGGGAAAGTTCAGCAAAACTTGCAAAAGGACAAGAGGCTGACGGAATTGCTGCTTATATGTATTTAATGATAAAGAAAGCGAAAGAGAAAGATTTACCTTTTAATCGAGAAATTTTCAGAAAATATGGAGCAAGCGTTGAACTCTATAAAGGCGTAGATACATGGTTTAATCGAATTAACAAATATGCAAAATCTCAAGGTATAAATCTAAAACACTATATTATTTCATCTGGTTTAAAAGAAATGCTTGAAGGAACCAAAATCGCCAAGAATTTTGAAAAAATCTATGCATCTTCATTTATGTATGACGCTAACGGAGTAGCCTGTTGGCCCGCTGTGGTTTTAAATTATACATCTAAGACACAATATCTTTTTAGAATTAACAAAGGATGTGAAGATACTTCTGATAACAAAGGTATCAATACATATGTATCACCTGAGCAAAGAGTTATGCCTTTTACAAACATGATTTATATTGGTGATGGCGACACCGATATACCTTGTATGAAAATTGTAAAAAGAGAAGGCGGACATTCAATAGCCGTTTATAAACCGAATAAGATAGGAGCAAAAGAAGCGGCTCAACATCTTATAGATGATGGACGAGTAAATGTTGTATTACCAGCAGATTATTCAAGAGAGAAAAAAATAGAACAATATGTTAAGAGGGTTATTGATAAAGTGGCAGCTGATAATAAATTAGCTGGCATTAAATAAAATGAGGGAGCTCATGTCTCCCTCTTCTTTTATTCTAAATTAAATTTTAGTAAAATTAGATTTGAGCATAACGCGGCAGAGATTGCGACATCGTTTCTTCAATCAAAGAACTGGCGGCGGCAATTGTGCGTTTGGTAGCCTCTTCTTTCTCTTGTTGCTTTTTCAATTTACGACGTTCATTCGAAATCTTTTTGCGTTTTTCAGCATTTTCAATCTGTTGAGAAATAAAGTTCAAAATTTCGGTATCAAACTCATGATTAACAATACTATCATAAAAATCTGATAAAAATTCCAATTTTTCTCTATCACTTAAAAGAGCCAAAGAATATTTGATTATTTTCTTGCCGCCCAAACGTAAAGTAAAGATTGAGTTGGTCTCGGTATCAATAATCATCTTATTCATACGGTTTTTAATATCCCAAGAGTTGTTTTTAATATGCTTCATATTCTCATCAAGCATTTTCAAGATTCTTTGCTTACTGCTATCAAGAGTTAATTTTCCTTCATCTTGAGAATTTTCAAGTTTTACGGCGTTATATTTGTTCAAAAAGTTTTGCATTGTATTTTCCTTTCTAAATTTGTTTTTCAAGAGCACCATTGCTCTATGACCAAACTTTTGCATGAAAAAACAAGCAATTCCAGAAAATCAAAAATAAAAATTTTTTGACTTTTATTGAGCTTTACGGAGTTTTATTTACTTTGAATAAGCTTTATAGCCTTTATAACGAATCCCAACAGAATCGCCCTAAATAGATTCTTTTGAGTTATAGAAAATATTAAAATAATGTAACTAATTTCGTAATTTTTATTGAAAACTTAAACATTTTATTCTAGCTTGAAAATCAAGTAAGTATCATATTAAAGGGCTAGATATGGGATTAAGTGTTGGAATAAAGACAGCTGTGTCTAAATTAAATAACCAAGTTACGTTTTTGCAACCTGTTTATGAAGCGATATCCAACTCACTAGAAGCACATTCTAAAAATATATATGTTACATTTCATACAGATATATCGCAAATAAATTTATCTACTGAAATATCAAAACAAGCAAAAATTAATGGGTTTGAAATTGTAGATGATGGTGATGGATTTAATAAGAAAAACAGAGATTCTTTTGGAGAATTATGGACAACAGCCAAACAAAATTTAGGATGTAAAGGTGTTGGACGATTAACATGGTTAAAAGTTTTTAAAACAATCCATATAACTAGCAAAATCAAAGATTCTAAAATTGAATTTACTTTTTCTGAAAACTTTGATGATAAAGACATAGATATAAAACCCAATATTAATACTTCTTCTAATGAAACTACAATAACATTTAGTAATGTCACCGATGCTTTTTATAATGTTCCCAAAAAAGGTAAAATTCATGATACGAGAGAAAAAGCTGATATTGATAAAATATATATCAAAATAAAAAAACATCTATTAGTAAAACTAGCTTTATTAAAAGAACAAAATATTCAATTTAGAATAGTAATTAAAATTGATAATGATGAGCGTATAATAGATAATGAAAATATTGCAGAACTACAAAAAGAAGATTTTCAAATACTAGACTACAATAAACAATACCAAAATTTTACGTTATATTATAACTTCTCGGCCGATGGCTTGAATCAAAAAGACCTATTTTATTGTGCTAATGGTAGAACCGTTAGTCGTTTTCCTGAAGCAATTTCTTTAAATAAAATAAAAAATCAAGATTCAATCATTATGCTTTTAACATCCGAATATCTGGACGAAAAAGTAAATGATGAGCGAAATGGTTTTATTATAGATAAATTTCAAAATAATGAAGATATGGATAATGCTATTTCTTTTCCAAGAATTAATGATAGTTTAAAAATACGAGTGGGAAATTTAATAGTTAAAAATTATCCTAATGTTGTTAAAGAAAATAAAAAAGAAATTGATGCTGCAATAAAAGAAACACCATATTTAGCATCATATATTCAAGATGATAGCTCTGTAATTAAAAAGAAAGCAGATTTAATAAAAAACGCCAAAGAAACTTTTGAAAAAGAGAAAGTGAATTCTAGTCAAATTTTTGTTCGTATGTTAAAACAAAAAAACATTGACCCTCAGCTTTTTACAGAATCAATCGCCAAGCTTAACAAAATAGCATTAGAAGAATTAGGCGAATATATATTGTATAGACAACAAATTATTGAAGGACTAAAAAAAGCAATAAATGACAAAGATAAAAAAGAAGAATATATCCATGATATAATTATGCAAATGAAAATCATTATAAATGACGAAATAGATGAGAATGACAAACATTTCTTTACTAACTTTTGGCTCTTTGATGACAAATTTATGACATATTCTTATGCAGCTAGTGATAAGACAATGAAGAAAATAACAAAAGATATTCATGCTACATACGAAAGGTTATTTAAAGGGCAAGACCGTCCAGATATTGCTGTTTTTTATAACAAAGAAGACAATCAAAAAGATGCTATTATAATCGAACTTAAAGGAAGCAATGCTTCGAAAGACGAAAAGACCAAATCACTTACAGAGCTTCCTGATAATATAGATACAATCAGAAGAAATATACCAGAATGTAATAGAATTTGGGGATATATTATAACATCCATTGACGAAGATTTTGAAAGAAGCATAAAAAACCAAGAACGATACCAGCCTTTATTCTCTAATGCTGAAGGAGGTAAAGCCTATTATTCATATTTTAAAGAAAAACAGGCACATATCACAATAATCGATTTAAAATCAATTATTGCAGATGCTGAATCAAGAAATACCGTTTTCTTAAATATATTAAGTAAGCATAAGAATAAAGACAACTAGATTATATTGCATTTTCTAGTATATACCTATGTAAAGTATTCCAATCAACTCCTAGAAAACGAGCAATTTCAGCTTTAGATATATGTTTATCTAGCAATTCTTTTATTTTGTTATGTTTCTTTTTTAATTTACGGTATGTGCTGCCACGAGGACGTCCAATATGTTTTCCTTCGGCCTTTACTCGTTTTAATGATTCTTTTGTTCTTGCTGAAATAAGCTGTCGCTCAATTTCACTGGCCAAGCTAAAAGCAAAAGCCAAAACTTTACTTTGAATATCAGCTCCAAGTCTGTAATTTTCTTTTAGTGTCCATATTTGGCAGTCTTTTTCTAAGCAATTTTGCAAAATTCCCATTACTTCTAAAAGAT
>CALUVP010000027.1 GCA_944324215.1 Candidatus Gastranaerophilales bacterium
ATTAATGACTGCACTACTGACTCATCGGATAAAATTCTGGAAGAATATGCCCAAAAAGATTCCAGAATTATTGTCAAAAAAAATCCCGAAAATCTCGGACTCGGATTATCAAGAAATGAAGGAATAAAAATTGCCGGGGGAAAATATATTCACTGCCTTGATTCTGACGATTGGTTAGAATTAAATGCCTACGAAACTCTTCTAAAATACTTTGAAGATGATATTGAAGCAGTAAGGTTTACATACTTATCCCACAATGAGGAAACCGGTAAAATTGAACATATTGACTATCCGGCAAAAGATCTTTTGCACAAAAAAGTGAATATTTACGACAATCCGGAATGCTTCAAGCTATGGAGTCCCAGTGCCTGGATAAAAATTTACAGGCGGGATTTTATTATGGGAAATCAATTGTTTTACAATGATTACAGATGTCTTGAAGACATCGAATACGCTATGCGTGCAGCTATAAAAGCAAAAAATATTATTTTTACAGAAGAACCTCTTCTGCATTACAGAGCTGCAAGAACAGGCTCGCTTCTTACAAAACGCACTTCTTTTGTCAGGAATATTCTGCAAGATACAATCTGGGCCAATAATGCTGTTAAGGATTTACCTTCTGACACAAAAACCGCAATATTAAACTATATATATGAAATGCTTGTCATGAATGCAATTGATGCGTATTATTGCGGAAAAATGTCTTTTAGAGAAATAAAAGAAATGTTCCGGCAAAATATTGATATGGAAATATTTAAAGAAAATAATATTTTTAACGCTCAATTAGCAGTAAGGCTTTGCAGAAAAGTTTTAAAATACAATCAGGTTAAATTCTTTTTCTCCTACAATACAAGACAGTTTGTAAAAGAACATTTTCCGGAATTTACAAAGAGATATTTTGAAATTAAAAAGAGGTTAATTAAGTGTTAATAAGCGTTATTTTACCTGTTTATAGTGTATCTGAATATATTTCAAAATGTCTTGATTCTATTATCAGCCAGAGTTACGGCAATCTGGAAATAATTTGTGTTAATGACGCAAGCAGTGATAATTCTTTAGAAATTATAGAAGAATACAGACAAAAAGATAAGAGAATACGGATAATAAAAAATGAAATTAATGTCGGAGCGGGAGAGTCAAGGAATATAGGACTAAAAGCGGCAAACGGAGAGTATGTGCACTTTGTAGACCCTGATGACTGGCTGGAAGCTGACTTATATTCAGAGCTGAGCAAAAAGCTACAGGAGTTTTCTCAGCCGGACATTCTTTACTTTAAATACAATACTTTTGATAATATTTCAAAAGAATTTAATACCGTTGAATTTAAAAATGAAACAATACTTAACCGGATATTGAATCCAGTTAAAAATCCCGAAGCATTTGACAACTGGGACAGATACGCCTGGATAAAACTGCATAAAAGACAATTTCTTCTTGATAACAATATTTTTTACACACACGACAAAGCTTTAGAAGAAATGATTCCTGCGGCAATTGCGTATGTCAATTGCAAAACGCTTGTTTACACAGACATTACAGGAATTAATTATAGAATAAAACGAAATAATTCACTCGTCACTCAAGCTCATAAGAGTTTTAAGGGAATTGTAAAATCATTTGAAAACAACAAAGAATTATACGAAAACTTGCCAGATAATATCAAATATAAATTACTGGGTTTTGATTACTACCAGATAAGACACAACGTAGAAAAAGCTTTTATTGAAAATGAAATATCTACTTTGGAACTTATAAAATTAATACTCAAAGTGAACACAATAGACGCAAAAAAATATATTTACAATGATTTAGCACCAAACGAATATGAGCTTTTAATAAATTTGAGAAAAGTTTTAATGAAAAAATATTGTCCAAATTTATGGAAAAAACTAATCAATATAAGAAAGCAATTACTGCATAATAAAAATTAGTTTAATATTATTAACTATTTAATTTTATACAATATAAAATCATTGCACTCACAGAATCTGTTTTTGTCTTTAAAATCTAATCCTGCAGCCTGCGCAGGTTTAATTAATAAATAACTATTATATGGTGCTGATTTAAATATTTTATCGTAATCAGGTAAAATCCTTTTACTGTAAATATTTCTATAATTGTCGAATGATACAAGCGAATTATCTTCAAAATCTTTCAAATTTAAGTTATACAAATACGGTAATAATATATTAACTTCAAAAAGATTAGCATAAATATAACTATTAGGACTTACATTTGACAAAATGCAAGCAGCAGTATCTCTATAGTAAGTATTAAATAACCATACATTGCTAACTTTTTTAAAACAAAATAGACTTGATAAAAGAATGAAAAATGTTATAAATATTTTTTTGTATGAATTATTATTTTCATATCCTACCCAATATGCAAGAATTAAATAAATATATAAAAAATAGAAATGATAATCAAATCCACAATATACAGTAAAAAAAATACCAATTAAAACTAACCAAGAAGATAGCAAAAACAATAAAATTCTTTTATTTTTACTAAAATATAAAATTGAAGATAAGAAAATTCCAGGGTATATAATATAGGCAAGTTTTGAGCACCAATCAAATAAATATCCTTCTAAAAAGAAAGATTTAACTCTATCAGAAAAAACATAGTTTTCTGAATAGAATGGAATAATAGGATTATGCCATTGAATATACAAACTTATTGGTACTAATATAAGAATCAAGAGTGGTAAAATTTTTTGCTTTTGTTTTTGCTTCAGAATTTCAATCGAATATATAAAGCCCAAAATAGAGGCAGGAATAGCAGCCATAAGACTTGTATTTGCAGCAAGAAATATCAAAATTGAAAACAGTATCGGTTTATCAAACCGTCTTTTGTATAGAATTACAACCAAGAACAAAAGTAAAATACCGATCCCGTAACATCTTGCAATAACTGGGTATATTAGCAAAAAAGGACAAGAAAAAGTTATCAGAAATTTTTCTACAGGTTTAAAAGGTGCAAAAATCCATAATAAAATTACTGCTAAAAATGTAAACATCCAATTTAAAACTTTTATTGAATAAATTGAAAAAGAAGTAAATGGTTTAATTAACATAAACCAAATAAAGGTATGCCCCTCGCTTCTCATAAGCCTTACAATATCAATAAAACCAAAGCTAGAAGCAATATTCCACGCGTGAATTTCATCGTGATTAAAATTTCTAATGAATGGATTTGATAAAGTCAAACAAACATAGATTGTTAACGCAACAATCATTATAAAATAATAAATCTTCTTCTCACAAAATTCTTTCAAACTCATTATATTTATTATAGTATACAATAAAAAGGTAAAAATTTAATGTATGAAAAAGTAAGCATAATAATACCTAGTTACAATTACGCTTTATATATAAAAAAAGCGATAGAAAGTGTTCTCAAACAAACGTATAAAAATTGGGAACTCATAATTATAGATGATGCTTCTACAGACAACTCATTAAATGTAATTAAGGAGTATTTAAAGAAAGACAGCCGAGTAAAACTCATAATAAATGAAAAGAATATAGGACTGGCTTCTAGTCTAAAAAAAGCAATTAAATTTGCCGACGGGGAGTGGATTTCATTTTTAGAATCAGACGATGAATTTTTACCGGAATCAATAGAAGAAAAAGTTAAAGCTGCCAGATTAGGTGCCGATGTCATTTATACAGATGTAGAACTATTTCAGGATAAAGATAAAAAGGCCGAGCTGGAATTATACTTTGAAAATGTAAATAAATATCTTGTTAAACTTGATCGTTCAAAATTCATCGATGGATTTGATAAAATCATAACGAAAAGTAACATTATACCAACATTTTCCTGTGTTATGGTAAAAAAAGACCTCATTCAAAACTGCAAATATAATGCTATATGTAAATCAGGGTTAGACCACTATTTATGGGCACAACTCTCTCGGTATAAAGTTTATTATATAAACAAAAAACTTACACTCTGGCGTCTTCATTCTGACAGTTATATAAACAAAGACAAAAACAACTGGATAAAAAAATTTCTATTTAATATCTCAATATATACTTCAACAGTTAAAAACCGAACATTTTTGATAAGATTTTTTTTGATTCTAAATTACATACGCACAAGAATTATATACTTCAAGATTTCAAAAAAACAAATAAAAATAAGTTTTTTCAATGACAATTATATATACGAAAAATTTTTATCCTAAACTATCTATTTTATAATATAATGAATATATGGAAAAGAGAGTAAAAACAGCTTTAATAATAGGCGCAGGTACAGCTGGCTTATCAGCGGCATATTCTACACTTAAAAATACTGAAAACATCAAGCCTATAGTCTTAGAATCAGAAGAATTTCTGGGAGGACTTGCTCGAACAATTGATTATGAAGGAAGAAAGACTGATATAGGTCCTCATAGATTTTTTTCTAAAGATGAAGAAATATTGAAATTTTGGACACATTTTTTACCTTTACAAGGCAAACCTGCAAAAGATGACATTTTACTCAGTAGAAATATTGGTTTTACAGAAGGAATTTCCGATCCTGAAATAACCGATAAATCAATGCTAAAAAGAAAACGATTTTCAAGGATATATTTTAAAAATAAATTTTTTGATTACCCAGTAAAAATAAACTTTAGGACAGTATTAAATATGGGAATTTTCAGTACCTTACTTGCAGGTATTAGTTATCTTAAATCTTGTTTATTAAAGCGCAAAGAAAATTCTCTTGAAGACTTTTTTATAAACCGTTTCGGCAAAATACTTTATAACATGTTTTTTGAAAACTATACTCAAAAAGTATGGGGAAGACACCCTTCTAAAATAGATAAATCCTGGGGTGAGCAAAGAGTAAAAGGGCTTTCACTTGCAAAAACAATACTGAATAAACTTTCGTTCATTAAAAACAAAGAAATTTCGTTAATTGAAGAATACTATTATCCTAAAAAGGGAGCCGGGCAATTATGGGATACAATGGCAAATGAAATTTTGGCAATGGATGGAGAAATTTTACTTGGAAGGAAAGTAAAAGGTTTTAAGCTTTCGGATAATGCAATTTCTGCAGTCGTGATTGAATATGAAGGCAAAGATTATGAAGTTACTTGTGACTATGTAATATCTTCAATGCCAATAAAGGATCTTGTTTCTGGTATAGATACAGCACCACTTGAGATAAAAGCTCTTGCTGATAAATTGCCATATAGAGATTACATTTTGGTTTCACTTTTAATTAAAGATTGGAATTTAAAAAACAATACAGATTGGAGAACAATTGGCAATATTTGCCCTGATAGCTGGATTTATGTACAGGATGAAAATGTAAAAGTCGGAAGAATTTATATACCCAAAAACTTTTCTCCATACTTATCCTCAGGCATAGACGATTTATTAATCGGCATGGAATATTATTGTGATGAAAACGATTCTTTTTGGGATTTAAAGGATGATGAATTATTCAAATTTGCAATTAATGAACTAATAAAAATTAACACCATAAATGATGAAAAATCTGTTTTGAAAAAATATCGTATAAATATCAAGAAAGCATATCCAGCATATTTTGACAGCTACAAAGATTTTGACAAAATAGAAAAATACTTAAACAGCATAGAAAACTTGTACTGCATTGGAAGAAACGGTCAACACAAATACAACAATATGGATCATTCAACAGCAAGTGGAATATTGGTGGCTAAAGTTATTAAAGAAAATCTTGATAAATCTGTTTTGTGGAAGATAAATACAGAGAATAAATATCAGGAAACTTGCTCTTAAAATTCAGTTTAAAAGCTTCGTTATAACATTCTGTCCGTACAGTTTCATAAGGTTATGAATTTGTTCGTCATTTCCTCCCATAGAATTTTGAGCGTACAAAGTTCTCCCTTTTTTAAAGATTTGCCTGTATAAATTTGTACAAGTAAGCGTTTTAATATGATTTTTCACAACCCGAATTTTTCTATTATTCAAAAGTGCCATAAACCAAAGCCAGATATCATCGGCATTTGGAGAATATTTTAAGAAAACGTCTTCTCTAAGAGCCTCTTTATTGAAACAATTTGGGGGATACAGAACACCGCCTACACCTGTTAGAAAATTATCAAATCGAGCAGTTTCTTCTTCTACATGCTTTGCCCAAGTCTCATATGGAGCAATCCCTCCCCTAATTATTTTTACCCTGTGAGCCCTATGCACCTGTATATCCTCTGGATGCGCAGCATAAGAATAATACAACTTACTAAGCCAATTTTTAGGATAAAAAACATCATCATCTGCTGTAACAATTATTGAATCAGGATATTCTTTCAAAGCGTAGAATATTTTAGTATAAGATTTTTTGTCTTTCACAAACCTTATTTCCAAACCGTTTTTTATAAATTGTGTAATATCATACGGTAAATCATTTACTTGACTAATATTTTCATCTTTTCCCAACCATAAAATTATTTTATCCGGTTTTAAGGATTGTTTCAAAATTGAATATAGAGAAATTACTAAATCTTCATACCTCTCCGGAAAAGAAGTTAAAGAAACTATTACAGGAATAGTTCTTTTAACACTATTAACCCCTTGATAATTTCCAATATTATTAGCTAAATACTTTATTACTGGATTTATCACAAAACGTAAATGAAATTTTGATTTCAAAAATTTTTCTAGCATACTCCTAATTTATACACCACTTTCTGAAATTACAATTCATCTTGAATATGATTTAAGAGAATGCTCTCTTTTGGAGTGTTGTTACTTACTTTATCACCGGATTTTAATCTTTCAAACCACCTTAAAATATTTTTTTCTGACCTTGAAAGTTCTAGGTTATCAAGATTGAATAAGCCTAAATACACAATCCAAACATTATTTACTGGACTTCTATTAATCAATTCTTCTATATTGCATTTTATATTTGGAATTTCCACATTTTCACCCAAAAGTTTAAATATACCCTGCTCGATAAACTTATCATAAGCTTCTTGCTTATTTAGATTAAAAGTTTCTACCAATTCTTTTTTTAACCTATGAAAACTCATATCATAATTAATATTTTTTAAATACTCATCTTGTAAAAATTTTGTTTTTTCGTCAAGATCAAACCCAAACCGTACGGAAAACTTTAATCCTCTAACAATTCGACTTGGATCATCAATAAAACTTTCATCATGTAAGACTCTAAGTTTTTTTTCTTTTATATCATCTAAACCATTCATAAAATCAAAAATTTTACCGTCAGAAGTTCTTTTAGCAATAGAATTTATTGTGAAATCACGCCTTTTTACATCATCTTGTAGTGAGCAGCCGATTTTATCTATTTTAGGTAAATGTCCTTTATTAGGATAAGATTCTACTCTAGTCGACGCTATATCAATTTCGTGTCCATTATCCCTAACTCTTACAGTCCCGAAATCAGGATTTTCTCTCAGAATTTCAAGCCCGCAATTTTTTGCATAGTCTATTGCATTACCTTCATAGCAAAAATCAGTATCAAAGCTTTGTACACCGAGAAATTCATCTCTTACGACACCTCCGACATAATAAAGTTTATCATTTTTCATTATTTTTAACCTTTTTATTATGTATAAGAGAAGAAACAAATGCCGCAACAATGAAAGCTAACCCCATAAGTCCTGTTACAACTTCAGGAACTTCATGGAACGTTGAAACAAACATAAGAACCGCAAGCGTTCCTATAGCCCAATGAGCGCCGTGTTCCAAATATAAATAACTATCCAAAGTTTTCTTTTCAACAAGCATAATGGTTAAAGATCTTACAAACATAGCACCTATACATAGCCCAATTGTAATAATAAGAATATCTTTGCTAAGAGCAAAAGCACCTAAAACTCCGTCTAGGGAAAAAGAAGCATCAATCAATTCTAAATATAAAAATCCAACAATCCCCGAACACTTTATAGCATCAGGATTAAGTTTCATTTTTTCTTCCTGACGTCTTTCCATCCATTCAGCAAGTCCATCAATTACAAGATATGTTATAATACCAGAAACCCCTGACAAGAATACTGTGCTTCTAACTCCAGGCTGTATTTCCGGCATTAAAGCAGTAAGAGCTAAAAGAGTTACTATAGTACAAATTCCTGGAACTTTATGCAGTTTTTGTAAATTATCCTCCAAATACTTAATCCAATGAACATCTTTGTTTTTTTCGGTAAAATAGTCCATAAACAGCATTAAGAGGAACGAACCTCCAAATGCAACAATCGGAGCATGAGTCAGGTGTAAATAATGAGCATAAGAATTAACATCATTTAATGCCATATTAAGAACAGTTACAATACTTAATTTTGCAAAAATAGCAACTACAAGGAGCGGGAACAAGAACCTCATACCAAAGACTGCAATAAGTATACCCCAAGTAATAAACCTATGTTTCCACTTTTCTGACATATGTTCAAGCTTCATTGCATTAACGACAGCATTATCAAACGATAAGCTAATTTCAAGAACTGCTAAAACAAATGCAATAAAGACACACGTTAATCCTGTACCATTATGGATGTGTTCACCCCATAAATAAGCCATAATAAGCCCGAAAACAGTTACAATATATGAACCTAAGAAATATCTTATCATAAATCCTCTCCTTCCTTCCTAGATTATAATATAACTTTTGTACAGTGTAAACGCAATATAAGTATTAAAAAAAATACACTTTTGATGTATCATATAGGAGTAGAAATTACAATAGGGAGAGTTTGATATGATAAGTTATTTAGAAACAGAATTTGAGACAATATCACAGAATTTTCAACAATTAAAAGTACTCTCTCCAATAATATACAATGCTGCAGAAATGTGCATAGAAGCCTTTAGAAACGGTAACAAAGTTCTATTTTGCGGAAACGGAGGTTCTGCTGCTGATTCTCAACACTTAGCTGCAGAGCTAGTTTGCAAATATAAAAAAGAAAGAACCGCACTCAACGCAATAGCATTGGTTACAAACACATCCGTCCTTACAGCAGCTGCAAATGACTTAGCTTTTGATTACATTTTTGAAAGGCAAGTAGAAGCTTTGGGTAAGCCTGGGGACGTATTATTTGCAATTTCTACAAGCGGTAAAAGTATAAATGTAATACGAGCGGTTGAACGGGCAAAAGAGCTGGGACTTAAAACAATTGCGATGACCGGTTCTACAGGTGGTTCCGTAAAATATAAAGCCGATATTACTATCCAAACCCCTTCTGATATAACTAATAATATTCAGGAAATGCATATTGCAATAGGTCATCTTATTTGTGATATCATTGAAAAAGAAATGTTCAAATAATAAATAAATATAAGATTTATACACTACAGAGGAGAAATATAAAATGAACAGGTTTCAAAGAGTGAAAACCAA
>CALUVP010000028.1 GCA_944324215.1 Candidatus Gastranaerophilales bacterium
ATACTCTTGTAATTCAAGGTGGGGTAGAAACTTCTATGGATATTACCTTAGAAGAATGTCTGAAGTATGCGCTTGGTAATAATCCTCGAATTCAGGCTGCAATGCAGGATGTATTTGCTTCTGATGCCAGAGTTAGGCAAACTTGGGCTGCGTATTTCCCTCAGTTTGGATGGCAAACAGGATATACTAAAATTAAGCAACTCCAATTGTCTGATGCATTGGGAAAAAATTTGGTATTTAATTACTGGGTTTTAGGACAAATTAGTGCTTCTCAAATGCTTTACGATTTTGGTGTAACCCAAAACCAAGCTACTATAAGAAAATTAGATAGTAAAGGGTATAGAATTACTCTTACCGGAACAGTAAACGATGTTATATGCCAAGTGAAAACCGCATATTATAATTTACAATATGCTATAGAGGCCAAAAAGGTTGCTGAAGACTCTGTTGCAAAATATGCAGCTTTTTATGATCAAGCAAAGGCTTTTTATAAGGCTGGTACTAAGCCCAAAGTAGATGTTACTATTGCAGAAGTTAATTTAAGTAATGCAAAATTAACATTAATTCAAGCTGAAAATTCTGTAGATGTTGCAATGGCAAAATTAAATAATGTAATGGGGTTACCCTATTCTAATAAATATAAAGTTTCTGAAAGTTTAAGGTATGAACCTTGTGATATAACTTTAGACAAAGCTATAGAGCTTGCCAAAGAGTCCAGACCCGAATTTCTATTAGCAGAAGTTAAGGTAGAAGAAGCCAGGCAAAATGTAAAACTTGTTCAGAAGTCGTTTTTCCCCCAACTAACAATAGAAGGGCAGTTTCAGATTGGTGGTAAGAGTCCCACTTCAAATTACGGTTACAACTATGGAGGATATTTGAATTTTCCTACTATTAATGGGATGCTTATAAAAAATGAAATAAAAGAAGCAAAAGCTCTTTATTCGAAAGAACAATCTAACGCAATTAATACTAAGAATGGTATATATTACGAAGTACAAGAATCTTACTATTCTTTAAAAGAGAAGAAAAATAAAATACCGGTGGCAACTTTGGGATTAAAGCAGGCAAAAGAAAATTATGACCTATCTTTTGGTAGATATAAGGTTGGAGTCGGAGACCCGATAGAACTAAAGGATGCACAAGTTCAGTATCAAAATGCGATGTTGACTTATTATCAAACTATGTATGATTATAATGCGGCAAAAGCAACTTTGGAAAAGAATATAGGTAAAAACTTAGCAGATGGAGAGGTGGAACTTAAACCTGAAAAAACAAAGAAAAAATCTAAAAAGCATTCATAATGTATCTAATGTATTGCCTATTATTTTAATATGTTATATAATAAATAAATAAAAATAGGAGAGAGAAGTATGTTACCAATTATAACAGAAGATATATCATCAGAAGTTTTTTCGGAAGCTTTTCAGGATGTTCAATCTTGGCGAAAAAACATGGTTAAATATTTAAAGGAAGAGAATCCGGAAATCAATAGTGCAATTTTGGAAGTAGCTAAGTATGATGAAAGTATAGATTTAAAAGCAGTGGCTTTAGGGGCATATCTTTCGTACAGATTATTAGAAATTGCTAATGATGCAGAAGGTTCTTCTTTAGAAGAGTAGAAATATTTACATAACAATCAGAAAGGCACCTTTGTGGTGTCTTTTTTAGTCAGCAGTGCAATATAAATATAAAAATTTTGTTGCATAATGGAACATATGGAGAAAAATATGTTAAATATAGTCTTAAGATGGTTTATATATGCATTAATAGTAGTTTTTGTGTCTTGGATAATTCCCGGAATAGAGGTTGATAATTTTCTAACTGCAATGTTTGTATGCGTGATATTGGCTTTTGTAAATGCGTTTATTAAACCTATTTTGCAAATGATAACATTCCCGATTACAATATTAACAATGGGGTTATTTTCGCTTGTCATAAACGCATTAATGTTAATGCTTGCCAGTTACTTTACTCCCGGATTTGAAGTTGAAGGATTTATAAGTGCATTTTTTGGTGCATTACTTTTATCGATTTTTTCTATTGGTGTAAATAGAATTTAACAAATCTTAATAAAATTAAAAAATCAGGCAATTTTACTCTGTAACATAACTTTTATATAATATAGATATAATAAAAGAGAGTATTTTATGCCATATTCAGAAATTTTATCTATGTATAAACAACGTAATTATCAATTAGGCAGAAGGCTGGAAAATGGTGGACGCTTGATAAACACAAACAGTGTTACAAATCCTTTAAAACCGGGTAGTTCACGACCAGCCAGATGGTCTTGCTCTGCAAGTTTGTATACAGAATATCAAGCTAATACATCTACCGCAAACGGCAGGATAGATGTATTTAAACAAGGAAGACGTGGTGATTGTTATTTTCTTGCTGCAATATATTCTATATGCGCTCCAAATGGTGATGGTCACATGACTGAAGGTGAAAAAGAGTTAATGAAAATATAAGAAATAATGGTGATGGTTCTTACACTGTTAAATTGCCCGGAGCTCTAGAGGTTAAGAAATATTATGAAAGCAATTTTGAAAAGAATAAAGTTGCAATATGCGGTGAGTATACAATTACAGCCGCAGCAGTAGAGAAGGCAAAAAAATTAGCCGGAAAATCTTATGCATATGGAGATATAGAAGTAATTTTACTTGAATTAGCAATGGAAGCTTATAGAGCTGAAATTATAGCTACAAGATCAGCTCTTGGTTTAGGTAATGGCAGATGGGATATCGCTGGTGCACAACTTCCCCAAAATAACAACGATACTTTAAGTGCTGGCCACGAATTTGATGCAACATTTATTCTTACAGGAAAAAGATCTGATTACTTTTGGAATAAAAATAAGAATAAAAGTGAATATAAATTATACCGTCAAGGGGAGTATGGATATGTATCCTCAGGTGAAAGTTCAAAAGCAATGGCCCTTTGTGAGATCCGTAATGAGTATAATAAAGAGTCAGACTTTCAAAAAATGCTTGATAAATGTCAGGGACATGAAGATGAATATATCCTTACAGTAGGGGTCTATGTTGCAAAAGACGGCCCTGATGGCACTACAAAGGCTGGAGGTGGACATGCTCTTTCTGTTGTAAAAATAACAGATGACTATGTAGAAGTTGTTAATCCTTGGGATACGAGAAAGCATGAAAGAATTCCGCGTGGTGATTTTGAAAAAATGGCTCATAGCTTTACTGCAACACCGAGAGAAACTACTATTTGGGATACAGTAACAGATTTTGGAAATGATTGCTTAAATACGCTTGAAAATGGGATTAATAATTTACTTAGCGGTGGAAACAGGATTGTTCGCCAAAGGATAAACAACTTTAGAACTAATTGTAATAATATCTTAAGCAGACTGAGATTGAGTATTGCTGAATAAAGTTATTATATTTAGGCTTTTGCATAAATTTCTGTTATAATCGTTATTATGAGGAAATTATTTTGGGCTTTATTATTCTTACTTTTGATACCTTCTGTTTTGGCTGCTGATGAAAATACAAAGAAGGTCTATCTACATGAGGCTATAGATGCTGCATTAAAAAATAATGTAGATCTTCAAGCTACTAGATTAGAAAGTAGTATAGCAAAAAATAATATAAAAAGTGCTAACCGATTACAAAACCCATCCATTGATGCATTTTATTTTATGGGCGCTGCTGGAAATAATGAGCCGAAGCAGCTTGGTGTAAGCGAAAACTTTGAAATTGCGAAGAGAAGTGCAAGAAAGAAGCTTGCAGAGTCAACGTTAAAGCTTGTTCAAAAAAACATTGATTATTCTACTTTCGATTTAAAAATGGATGTAAGAGAAGCTTATATTAATCTTGTCGCGATGAAATCAATTCTATTTACTCTGGAGCAACAAAAGGAACTACAAGAAGAGCTTTTAGATATTGCTAAAAGCAGGGTGAAAAACCATAAATCTCAAGATATTGATGTTATGCAAGCTGAAATAGCACTAAATCAGATGATTGCACAAGTTAATTCCGCAAAAGTAAGTGTAAAAAAAGCTTTATCTGATTTTAATAAAGTGATTAATAATCCTGATGACATAGTTTATGATAGTATGGACAGATTATTTACAGAGGAAAATAACTTTGAAGAGATGATGACTCCTCCTCCTGATTCAAGGTTCCCAGATTTTTCAACTATTGTTCAAAAAACTTTAGAAAATAGATTTGATATACAAATTGCCAAACAAGAAATTGATGTTGCTGAGAAAAATCTAACTGTAGTTGCAAGACAAAGAATTCCGGATTTGCAATTGTCTGGCGGTTATGCTTACCAGCTAGGGAAATATACTGATTCTGGCAACTTTAATAATGGCGCTTATGCCGGTGCAAGTTTAGTAAATATTCCATTGTTTTACAATTATTCACCGGAAATTCAAAATGCAACTTTGAAATTAAAACAAGCAGAATTAAAATATATTTCAGTAAAAAATCGTGCTGTAAAAGATGTTTCTGCCGCGTATGAAAGATTTCTTACTGCTGCAGATAACCTAAATCATTATGAGAAAAAGATTGTAGCTGATTCAGAAAAATTAATTGATACATCAAAGGATAGTTATGAAGAAGGTAAGTCCGATATTACAGCTCTCATTGTTATGAAGCAGTCATATAAATCAATTATTATTGGATACTCTCAGGCCCTTGCAGAGTATTATAACAGTTGGACAAATTTCCTGAGAGAAGTTAACGATGAAGATTTCTCTTTAACAGACAATCTCTAATTGTCGTTATTTTATAATGGTTTGTTATCTTTGTATTTCCAATACAGAAACATATCAAGCAGAAGAAACGCTGTATTTAGTATGTATAGCCAAAATACCCAATCCATATTATCAAGAACTTTATGTATAATTCCGCAAACATAACCAAGTAAGATTAACATAGAAAAATGAATACTTTTACCTTGCACGCACTTGCATTGATAAGTTTTTAGAGCTGCTACAGGCCAACTTATACCAAAGCAAACCATCATTCCGGCTTCAAAAATACTCATAATTCCTCCATTAAACTAGTGTTTCTTGCTTTTTAAATTGCATTTCATATAAAGCTCTGTATTGTCCGTTTTCAATAGACATCAATTCTTCATGGTTTCCTAATTCAACCAACTCACCTTCTGTTATAACAGCTATTCTATCTGCATTTTTTATAGTTGAAAGTCTGTGAGCTATTACAAATACTGTTTTATTTTGAATAAGGTTGTCTAAAGCTTTTTGAACGATAGCTTCTGACTTGTTATCTAAAGCTGAAGTCGCTTCGTCTAAGATTACTATAGGAGTGTTTTTTATCATGGCTCTCGCGATTGCAACTCTTTGTCTTTGTCCTCCGGAAAGAGTTAAACCTCTTTCTCCTAAAAGTGTGTCCAAGCCGTCAGGTAGCTCTGCTATCATTTCTTGAAGATGTGCAGATTCAATAGCCTTCTTTAATTCTTCTTCAGTTGCATCCGGATTTCCCATAAGGATATTTTCTCTTATTGTGCCTGAAAATAAAAAATTATCCTGAAATACCATTGCTATATTGTGTCTTAAAGAATTTATTGAAAAATCTCTTATATCTATTCCATCAAAAGTTATTGAACCTGATTTTATATCATAAAATCTAGGAATGAGATTTACTAAAGTAGATTTGCCGCCACCTGAATTTCCTACAATTGCTAATGTTTCGTTTTTATTAATTGAAAGGTTTAAGTTCTTTAAAACAGGTTGATTTTCTACGTATTCAAAATACACATTTTTGAATTCAATTTTATTATTCAAACCTTTCATAGATATTGCATCTTTTCTGTCAACAATAGTAGGGTTAAGGTCAAATAATTCAAAAACCCTGCCCATAGCTACAAAAATGTTTTGAATACTTGTTAGAGTATTACCTAAAGTTTTAACAGGTTTGTATAAAAGCAATAATGAAGTTACAAAAGAGGCAAAAGAGCCTGCTGTCATATCTCCACTTGTAATAAGGTGTGTGCCGTAACCTAAAACAATTGCAATACCGCAAGACGCTATAACATACATTAAAGGACTCATCCAAGCAG
>CALUVP010000029.1 GCA_944324215.1 Candidatus Gastranaerophilales bacterium
GACATGCCCCGCAACGAGCTAAGTCTTGTCCCTCCCGCATTTCCCGACAAGGCGAATATGACGGTTTCGAACTTTGAGTCCATAAATACCTTCCGAAACCATTACTGTCTTTATCAAAAGCATTATATACCCTTCCCCCACGCACGCGCAAGGACTCTCATAAAAAAATCCCGTCCCGGAATAAATTTTCCTTTTCTTGAGCCTATTGACGTTTACATCCTTCTTACATTTTTCTCTTTCCGATTGCATACTTACGCACCGCGCGCGCTTAAGCGCGGAGGGTGTTACCCGCTATCCACCAAAAACAAAGCACCGAATTTAGTCGGTGCTTTTGTTTTTTTGGTGGAAAAACGCAGTCTATAACGAAATTTATAATCTTTCATAGCCCTTTTTAATTATAGCTGACATAAGTTTTCTGCGTTCGATTAAGAATGTTTCATAGGGCATGTTTTCCCAACCGTGCGGTAATGCATTTTCTTCTTCCATTGTTAGTATTTCTTGTTGAGTTTTTCCTAAACACACAATAGGATAATATGCAGACGGTGACTCATCTAATATTTCCATATTATCTTTCCAATCAATATAAGCATAATTAGCAATTTGATTTATTTGAGAATCGCCATATCCTAAACTTTTCAAATAGCCTTTGGGGAATAGATGGTGTTTTTCAAGCGACTTTCTATTACCATCAACACCGGGTTCATAAAGTTTGGACACGAGTAAATTGCTTTTAGAGAATAAAACGTGGTATCCCAAGATATTTAATGCAGCACAATAAGCACACCAAGCAGAATTCCCTTTCCCTGAAACGCCTAATCCTTCAGAACCAAGCAGGGTTACATTGAAATAATCTTGTGTAAAACGTTCATCGATTCTACATTCAATGAATTTTTTATATTCATCAAACGAAGTGAAATCTTTTATTGCGGTTAAGTGCGATTCCATTGTTGATTCTGCAGAGCTAGAATATAATGAAATTAAAGAAATATAATAGAACCACTTTGAGGTTATCAACATATTTTCATTATATGAAGCATTGAACCTATGTTTTGCGATAAGATAGAAAGCATAGGCGTAGAATAATGCCATATTTGAAATGATCATTTCTTTCCCAAGATATCCAGCATTCATTATTGATTTTAGGAATTCATGCCAAGTATGTAAATTTAAAACATCAGCTAATTTTAATTTAAACGTGTCAAAGCGTCTGTTTCGTAACGTAATATCAATAGCGCCTTTTTTGTCAAGGTCGGCACCGCGTAACAATTTATAACCATATTTTAATCTTGCTCTATCAAAACCGTAGGCAATCACAACTCGTATTATATCTTGTGGAGATACTTCTGTAATAAGATTGTATGATGTTGTATTTTTTGTCGGCATAGTTGACTCATGAGAAAATTTTTCTATAAGCTTTCTTCCGTCTTGCCAATACAACGAAACCAACGTTAAAATAAAATCGTTTTGTTTCAATGGAGTACCGCCCGAATTTACTCTCACAAAAATATCTGATACGGATTCTTCATCTGCATCCGATTTTATATTAAAAACAGGCATATCATACTGTGTTAAGTTATAAAGAGCCGTAATGTTCGTGCTAATTATAAGTTTTTCTTCTTCTGAAAGAACTAATCCTTTTGTATCTCGATAATTTTTAAGTGAGTTAATATAATCAGTTATAAAATAGTATTGAGGCGTTGCAAAGGCAATACTTATATTGTATATCCACACTTTGTCGTTATGCGTAGCTGAACACCCTACCTCAAACTTATTTTCCAACGGATTGTAAGATATAATGATTTCTTTTTCGGCGTATTTGTCATTATAAACCTTTTTACCTTTTATTACAGCATATAAGCAAGTCAATCGTTGCTGACCGTCAATAATTACTTCTTGCGGAGTCGGGTAACTGTGAGTTTCGACGCCAATAGATTTTTTCTTATCGAAATGTGGACAGTCCCAAAGCATCAAAAAGCCAATAGGATAGCCCTTCATCATTGAATCAAATAAATCACGAACCTTTGAATCTTTCCACACAAATGGGCGTTGTAATTCAGGTAATCCAAGACTGCCTATATCTATTTTTTCGAGAAGTTGATTAAGTTTATACGGGGTCGTACTAAATAATTGTTGCATATTATTCTCCCAAAGTAAATATTTTTTATTATAACGCTGATAACACATTTTTTCAACAAATCACATAGTGAAAATAAGCTATACACTGTAGGTTTACAATACATTTGTTACACAGTCGCATATCCGTAATAAGAAGGAGAGAAAGGAAAGGTAGCCGGAAACCAAACAGAAAGCCTCCCCCTAGGGGGAGGCGCGGAATTGCAAAAAAGGTGGTGAGTTTTGCTCGATTTAGTTTATTATTTAATTGCGCAAAAAAAACAAAAGGAGCGCAACTCACCATGGCAAGTATAACACAGGATCTCAGATTCAAGCAAGCGGTAATCGAATATTCCTTCAAGCACAGAAAAGACGGAGAGCGGTTCTATGCCGGCAGGAAATTCTACAGTTTGGAGGACTACAACAAGCAATTAAAGAGCTATATGAACGAG
>CALUVP010000030.1 GCA_944324215.1 Candidatus Gastranaerophilales bacterium
AAAGATGGGAAAAGAATTATCTCGGCTGGATGGAAAACATTCGTGACTGGTGTATTTCAAGGCAACTATGGTGGGGACATCAGATTCCTGCATATTACCACAAAACAACCGGCGAAATGGTTGTAGCTAAGGAAAACCCTGATCCTGAAAATTATGTACAAGATACAGACTGTCTTGATACTTGGTTCTCTTCAGGTTTATGGCCATTTTCTACAATGGGATTTCCTAATGCTGAAACAGATGATTTCAAAAAATTCTACCCTACATCAGTTCTTGTAACAGGTTTTGATATTATCTTCTTCTGGGTTGCAAGAATGATTACAATGGGACTTGAATTTACAGGTAAAGCACCATTCTCTACCGTTTATATACACGGTCTTATAAGGGATGAAAAAGGTCAAAAAATGTCTAAATCTAAAGGCAACACTATTGATCCGGTTCAAATTATTGATAAATACGGATGTGATGCTCTTAGATTTACAATGACTTCTTTATGTACTTATGGTGGACAGGATATTAAAATTTCTGATGAAAGATTCGAATACGGAAGAAATTTTGCAAATAAACTTTGGAATGCTTCAAGATTTGTACTTATGAACCTTGATGGTGTTGATGATAATTCAATTGAAAAAGATAAACTTACTTTAGTAGATAAGTGGATTTTAAACCAATTAAATGAAACTGCTAAACTAGTTAATCAGTATATGAAAGAGTACAGAATAGGAGAAATTGCGCATACATTGTATGATTTCTTCAGAAGTGAATATTGCGATTGGTATGTTGAAATTGCTAAGATACAACTTCAGGATAGCGAATTAAAGGCTAATACACAAAGAGTCTTAAGATATGTATTAGATATGTCACTTAGAATGCTTCACCCTATTATGCCACATATTACGGAAAAAGTTTGGAGCTTAATTCCAGGTCGTAAAGAAATCAGTGCTTTCACTCACAAGGGCATTAATCCTGAAGCTTTAATAGTAGCAGATTTCCCTGTTTACTCAGAAGAGCTAAGCTTCCCTAAAGAAGCATCTGAGATGAAGTTGGTATTTGACACAATTACTTCGTTAAGAAACGTAAGACAAAGCTTTAATATTCCAACTTCAACTACAGTTGATGTTGAAATTAGAGCCGACAAGAGCGAAAAAGAGATTTTTGAAGAAATTGAATCTTATATTCATAGATTAGCGAAAGTTAATAATATAACTTATGCGGATATGAACGCTGCAGTTCCGCCTAAATCAGCTTCTGCTGTTGTTTCAGCATCTAAATTAATTGTACCTCTTGCAGACTTGATTGATTTGGAAGCAGAAATAAAAAGACAAGAGAAGAAGTTAGAAAAATTAACAAATGAAAAGAACTCTTTAGAGGGTCGAATGAAAAACGAGAAGTTTGTGGCAAATGCTCCAAAAGAGCTCGTAGAGCAAACAAATACAAGAATAGAAGAGATTTCTACTCAACAAAAAGCTATTCAAGAGTTAATTGATTCTTTGAAATAAATTAGTCAAAAGACCGTGTCGAATAACACGGTCTTTTTGTTTGCAAAACAATTTATTGATAGTATTTACATTCATGTAAAAAAATAGTAAGATATACTAGTTAATACAAGTATATGAGAGGATTTATATATGAAATTTCACATGCAAGTGTTAATTGCACTTGGTTTGGGGTTAAAGAGGAACTGGCATATATTTGCGGGGTTGATTCTTGGTGTTTTAGTTGGAATCTGGCTTCATAATGAACCAAGCCCTATAATTATGACCACCCTGACTTTTATTGGACAAGTATTTATTAGATTAATTCAAATGGTAGTAATACCTTTGGTAATTTCGGCTATTGTGATTGGTATTACAAGTGTTGGAGATAGCAAACAATTAGGCAAACTTGGTTCTAAAATGATTTTTTACTACACAATCATTACAGTTGTTGCAGTAACAATTGGGGCAGCATTAGCTCTATTGCTAAAACCGGGATTAGGAGCGGCACATTATATAAATATTGATACTGCTACTGATATTCAAGCACAGGTTGCAGCAACTATTGAAGCCCAAAAAGGAAACTTACTTAATATTTTCTTAGGGTTCATTCCTAAGAATCCTTTAGCCTCTATTGCAAGCGGAGATATGGTGCCGATTATAGTGTTTGCAGTGATGTTTTCTATAGCACTTGCAAAAGTCGGGGATATTAACAGACCTTTTGTAAGCTTTTTTGAATCTATTTTTGCCGCAACAATGAAAATTACCGATTGGATAATGTGTTTTGCTGCACCAGGTGTTTTTGCACTTACTGCAGTAGCAGTGTCTTCTTTCGGTATTGATATTTTTATGAGTATATCTAAATATTTAGGAGTTTTGGCACTCGGATTCGCTATACAGTTCTTTATTGTATATCCGGTATTTCTAAAGATATTTTCAAAAGTTCCTGTTATGATGTTATACGCAGCAATGGCAGAAGCAATGATGGTCGCATTTGGAACTGCAAGTTCTTCAGCTACTCTACCTTTAACAATAGCCTGCTGCGAAAAAAGAGGAATTTCGCATAAAGTTTCAAGTTTTGTACTACCGCTTGGCGCAACATTGAACATGGATGGCACTGCGATGCTACAAGTTATTGCGGTTATATTCTTAACTCAAGCTTACGGAGTCGCTCTAACACCATTTTTAGTTGTTCAAATTGCACTTTTGGCTATTGTTGCGTCTTCAACTTGCGCAGGCATTCCAGGAGCCGGCTTAATTACAATTGCTCTTGTACTTAACGGAATGGGCTTGAGCCCTGAACAACTTGTTGCAGGATTTGCATTCTTATTCACAATAGAAAGAATTACAGATATGATGCGAACTCTTCTTAATGTAACTTCCGATGCGGTTGTAGCAGCAGCAATTGCTGATAATGAAAATGAAATCAACTACGATTTACTCAATAATCCAGAATCCTACGGAGATATTATTAACTAAATCTGTTAACTTAAATAATTTTAAAACGGGGAATTCTTTATTGATTTCCCGTTTTGTTATATAATTAGAGAGAATTAAGGAGGAGTGGACATAATGAAAACACTTGAAGCTAAAAATATTGATTGGGCAAACTTAGGTTTTGGCTACATGAAAACTGATTACCGTTTTGTTTCTAACTACAAAGACGGCAAGTGGGATGAAGGAACTATAACAACTGACGAAAATATCGTAATGAATGAATGTGCTTGCGTTCTTCAATACGCACAAACTTGTTTTGAGGGGATGAAAGCATATAGAACAATTGACGGAAAAGTTGTATGTTTTAGACCTGATTTGAATGCTAAAAGAATGGCTGATTCTTGCAGCTACTTGGAAATGGCAGTTTTTCCAGAAGATAGATTCGTAGATGCAGTTGTTCAAACTGTTAGAAAAAATATTGATTACGTTCCTCCTTATGGATCAGGAGCATCTTTATACATAAGACCTTATATGTTCGGTATAAATCCTGTTATGGGAGTAAAACCTGCTACAGAATTTCAATTTAGAATATTTACCTCACCAGTTGGACCTTATTTTAAGGGTGGTGCTAAACCTATTACATTAAGAGTTCCTGATTTTGATAGAGCTGCGCCTCACGGCACCGGACATATTAAAGCTGGTCTAAACTATGCTATGAGTCTTCACGCAATTGTTGATGCTCATAATCAGGGATACAATGAAAATATGTACTTAGATTCTGCAACAAGAACAAAAGTTGAAGAAACAGGTGGAGCAAACATAATTTTCGTAACAAAAGATAATAAAGTCATAACTCCAAAATCAAAAACAATACTTCCTTCAATAACAAGAAGATCATTAATGTATGTTGCAAAACATTATTTAGGATTAGAAACAGAAGAAAGAGAAATTCTGTTTAGTGAAGTTAAGGATTTTGCAGAATGTGCTCTATGTGGTACAGCGGCAGTACTTTCTCCTGTCGGCAAGGTTGTTAACCATAATGAAACAATCCTTTTCCCTTCAGGAATGGAAAAACCTGGTGAAATAACTCAAAAGCTATACGAAACATTAACCGGAATTCAAATGGGCAGAATCGAAGCTCCTGAAGGATGGATTAAAGAAATTGCTTAAGAAAAAAAGACCGATTAAAAAATCGGTCTTTTTTTCTATTCTGCTTTAAAATCTTTTTTTGCCTCGCCTAAATTGTAGGTATTATAAATATTTGAATATAGTTTTGCAGCAGCTTCTGTATTACTTTTCTGTGTATAAGCTAAAACAGCATCAAAACCTTTTTTATTTATTGTGCCATCGATATTAGAAGTATTTGGGACATCAGACTTACTCAACATATCTGCAGCCAGTATACTTGAACTGTATTCAGCAATATCAACTTTTCCATCATTATTTATATCCAAAGATTTTGAAGAAAATGTACTATCTGGCGCAAACCTATAGTCTAATTCTGCGACAGTAAGTTCTTTTTCCCCTCCCATTTCTTCATAAGCAGCTCCTAATAGAGCCTTTTTGTCAACCTGTCCCTTTTGCATTTGAGGCATATAACGATATTCATACTTTAGAGGTGGTAATGCTTTTAAATACTCATCATTCTCTTTTAAAAATTTATCCAGCTTATCAATATTGTTGTCAGCAGCATTTGGGTTTACACCAAAATCTAAAATCGGTGCTGTTGTCATTTTATCTGTAACCAATGGCTGCTCCATATAAGTATATAAATTTTCTACAGCATTTCTTCCGTATCTCGCAGACGGGTCAGAAACTTTATTATCATATTTACCCTTAGCACCATCAATCTTTACAACGCCATTCTTGACTTCATACATAAAACTGCCTCCACACTAGTATACTTTTATAAAAACATGAAAAGATTAAAAATTGCTTTTTAGAAGTTTTTACAGTTTACAAAATGTAACAAGTTTAATATCAACTTTTATAATTGTAGTAAAATGGATTGAAAGGAGGATAAGTAATGACAGAACACGTCTTTATGAACGGTGAATACATTGAAGCTGACAAAGCCTTTTTACCAGTTAGAACACACGCTTTCTTGTATGGAACTTCTGTATTTGAAGGCATTAGAGCTTATTATAACAAAGAAGAAAATCAGCTTTATGCTTTTAGAGTAAAAGAGCATTATGAAAGGCTGTTAAATAGTGCAAAAGTTATGTGGATGCAAAGTCCTTATTCGATTGAAGAGTATTGTAATATTACAAAAGACTTATTAAAATTGAATGGATATAAAACTGATGTTTACATAAGACCGACTCTTTACAAATCCTCACAGAAAGTTGGTCCTACATTAACTGACAATGAAGATTCTTTCTTAATTTTTACAACCCCTTTTGGAGATTATTTTGACAACAATAGAGGACTGAAGCTTTGCGTTTCAAGTTGGAGAAGAACATCTGACAATGCAATTCCTCCAAGAGCGAAAGTAAGCGGTGCTTACGCTAATTCTGCTCTAATTAAGACAGACGCTCATGAAGCCGGTTTTGATGATGCAGTAGTTCTTTCTGAATCAGGACAGGTTACAGAAGGGTCTGCTATGAATATATTTCTTGTTATAAATGGAACTCTTGTTACTACAAGTACTACTGATGATATTCTGGTTGGCGTAACGAGAAACACAGTATTAGAATTAGCTCAAGAGCTTGGCATTCCTGTTAAAGAGCGTTCTATTGACAGAACTGAACTCTACGCAGCAGATGAAGTATTTTGCTGTGGAACCGGTGCACAAATAGTTCCTGTTGAGAGCATTGATCACAGAATTGTCGGAGACGGAAAAATTGGAAATATTACAAAACAAATTCAAAAACTTTATTTTGATGTTGTTAAAGGAAAAGTAGATAAGTATAAGAAATGGTGTCTTCCTATATATGATTAGTTTTTTTGGAAAATGTATGCAAAATCTTTTTACGAGCGTTAAGTATCTTATAGCAGGACGCTCAAGATGGTGTCATGTAATCTCTCAGGCTGCAGCTATTAGTTACGATTCTCTTTTAATATCTTTAGTTATAGCATTTGTATCAGCAGCAGTAATAGCAATACAAGTTTCAAAGCAGTTTCTTATGTCCGGAGCAGAAGCTTATGTTGGAGGCTCAATTGCTGTTGTTATGATAAGAGAAATTGCTCCTGGCTTTGTAGCTCTCGCAATAGGTGCAAGAGCTGGAACCGCGATTTCTGCAGAAATTGCTAATATGCAAGTTACCTCGCAAGTTGATGCCATAAAAACTCTTAAAATAGATCCTGTAGGATATTATTTTTCTCCGAGATTACTTGCAGCCGCCATTACGGTACCTATGGTGGTTCTTTTAGCCGAATTAGTTGGTATAATGGGTGGGTTATTGGTGTCAAACGCAACAATACATCTACATCCTGCAAGATACATAAATTCTGTATGGCTTTGGCTAAGTACAAAGGATATTTACATAAGTTTATTAAAAGGTATGGTGTTTGGAATCCTAATAGCTTTAGTGTGTGCTACACAAGGCTATGAAACTAAAGGAGGTGCTAAAGACGTTGGAGAATCTACAACAAAAGCAGCAGTTCTATCTACAGTTTATATGCTTATTGCAGATTTTCTTATCAATTTAGTGTTTTACTTATAGAATAGTATGGAAAGAAAGGATATGTGAAATGAAAGTTAACCCAATTAACAACACAACATTTGGCTCTAAAATTTATTACAACGGAACAATCGAAAAAGGATTTGAAATGGCAAAATCAAATGCCAGTTCTTTCAGAAAAAAAGACTTAGACTTTGCGAAAAAGTTTTCTGATGATGTTAGAACAATACTTAATGATGGTTCAAAAAGCACATTACTTTTCGCACCGAAAGAAGATGCTTCTGTAAATATTGAAAAAATGGGTGGTAAACGAATTACATTAGATAAATCAAATTCTCTAATTGAAGGCTATCAGTGTACAACAGCAATTAATAAATTTGCATCAAGAATTACAAAATCTTCTGAAAAACAAACAAAAACTCCTATTGACATAATCAAATCTCAGCTGGAAGACGCAATATCTTTGGTAGAAAATTTAAAAGAACAATATAGTATGGCATTAAAAGAAGAACTTAGTTCTCTCGAAAACCAGATAAAAAAATCTAATTTATAAATTGATAAACCAAATTTCTCGTGTTATCATAGTTAATACCAGAGCTGAGAGATTTAATGCAGAATAAGAATGAACAGAAAACTTATGATTTAGTTTCAGAATGGTTGAAACAATACCATTCTGAAACTGATAAATATAAAAAAGCAAAAGCAAAGGCTCTTATTGTAACAAAATTACTTCCTACGATAAAAAAAATTGCAAGAACAATTGCAAGGCGTTCGTACGACCCTATTGAAGATTTAGTTCAGGCTGGAGCGATTGGGCTTTTAAAAGCAATAGATAATTATTCTGATGATAAAAATAATAATTTTAGAATTTTCTCAGGTTATTATATTATTGGCGAAATGAAACATTATCTTAGAGACAAATTAAACACAATAAGAGTTCCAAGACATATTCAAGAATTAGCTTTTCGTATTAATAACTTTGTTCGAACTTTAACAATCGAAGAATTAAATGAACTTACAAATGATGACGTAGCAGAAGCGTTAAAAGTATCACGAAAAGAGATCGATTTTGCAATACAAGCAGATCGGAGACGTTCTACATTATCCTTAGAAGATATTTACAGCACTGATAATGATAATCTCGGTTATGAAGAAATTCTTGCTAAAGATGATTATAAAGAAGTTCGTGACATGGAAGATACGCGGATTATCCTAAAAGATGTCATTGAAAAGTTACCTGAAGAATATAAAAATCTCGTGAAAGCCTATTATTATGAGGATTTGTCTCAAAGAGAGATTGCAGAAAAATTTCATCTTACTCAAATGCAGGTCTCAAGAAAATTAAAAAAATCATTTTCCATGTTGTACAAAATGATTGTAGATAGTAATAATGAGGGGAATAATGCTCGATAGTTTTCATTATTTATTATTTTGGATATGCATACTTGGTCTGTGCTTGGGTAGTTTTTTCAATGTTGTTATTCTAAGAACATTATCAGGTGAAAGTATTGTATTTCCACCTTCTAAATGTCCAAAATGTGGTAAAAAATTGTTCTTTTGGCATAATATTCCGGTAATTTCATATATTTTACTAAAGGGAAAATGTTATTTTTGTAAAGAAAAGATTAGTCTGCAATATCCATTAGTGGAACTTTCGACGATGATATTGTTTGCATTATCTTATATTAAATTTGAAAATAGCATTACTACTTTATTTGTAATGTTTTGGGTATCCTGTTTGATTATTATGACCGGAACTGACCTTAAAGAACAGCTTGTAGATTGTAATATCGCAATTGCAATGGGAATAAGCGGTATAATTTTCAATGTAATTTCTGCTGGGACAATTGGACTTACACATTCAATAGCCGGTATAATAATAGGAGGATTAATACTTGAGTTGATTGCACGAACGGGATATCTTTTTACTGATAAAAGGGCTATGGGAGAAGCAGATACCTATGTAGCAGGAGCTTTGGGGGCAATTTTTGGTAAAGACATTATTGTTGTTCTGCTTCTGGGATTATTATCATCTATGGTATTTATATTGCCAGTATTTTTCTATAATCAATATAAAAATAATAATAAAATAACTTGTATTTTAGGAGTATTGTTTGCATTAGCGTTCGTTATAATGGAAGCTGCTTGGAAAAATTACTTCACTTTAGGATTATTTATTTTATCAGGAATAACCTTAGCAATATCAATTCTTAAAAATCTTTCAAAAACTGAAAATAGAAATTATTTACCTTACGTACCAGCGCTTGCTATTGGAGCTTTAATATTTTTATTCTTTATCGTATAATCACTCATATGAGTGTATCGTATCCTAACCAATGTAGAAATTACTGTGTTGTTGATATTCCAAGAAGACACAGTCTTAGTGAAATCAAAACAATGCTTGAGAAGCCAAAATCGGAAGAAGAAGTGATAGAAAGCTTGTATGAGCTAAATTTGATGCTTGATGAAGGAAACAGGGATGTCATAGAGATATACCCAACACTATCAAAGTACAATCAAACGAGATCTCCTAATATACAAACATTTTTAGCCGGAATATATAGGAAAACCAAAATTCCTGACGCATTTGGACCTTTATTTGTAATGTTAATACAAAATTCAATCAACCCGCCAAAGGACTGCGGCTTTGATCCTAATGAAGAGATTGGCGGTGCTATTTTAGAATATTTAGCCTAAGAAATTATTGTACATTAAGAAATTTATGTACTTGTGGAATTAGCCTTACATTATGATAATATTTTAGAGCATTGTTTAAAACAGTTTCCATAAATTCTGAAGTAACAGAGATTTTATTATTAGCCATTTCAGGCTGTAATACGAGTTCTATACTATATTTTTTACACAAATTACAAGCCTTAATTAATTCCTCTTCGGATATTGAATTATTAAAAACCATTTTAGCAAACAGTAACTTATGAGAAGCAACTTTAAAAAATTTATCATGCAAATCCCACATAGATTTTAGTCCGGTACAGCTTGGAAGTTTAATATCTGCAGAAACAATTTGTACATATTCAATAACTTCAGCTAAATTTTTATAAAGAGTACCATTGGTTTCTAAATAAACAGGTAATTTACACTTTGGAAGAAATTCTTTTAAGAATTTTATACTTAAAAGAGGTTCACCTCCTGTTAACGATATTGAGTGACAATCTTTGTTCATATCAACCAATTTTAATAAACCATTAACCGAAAACTTTGTTGCATGCGCAGTATCAAAATCAGTATCACAATATTCGCACTTCAAATTACACCCGCAAAATCTTACAAACAATTGTTTGTATCCGATATAAGGTCCCTCTCCCTGAATTGAAGCAAAAACCTCTCTAATATCAGCTTCCATATTTTTCCCTTCTGAATTATACCACACCTCTATTATTTAACTGACGGAGTTTTCTGTACAAATCGATTTCTTCATCAGTTAAATTTTGAGGAATTTGAATTTCTACAGTTACTATCATATCACCAATTTTTTTATCTTGCTTAATTCCGCATCCTGCAAGTCGAATTTTTTGTCCGTTTTTTGTGTTAGGAGAAATTTTTAAAGCTACATTTCCTATAAGAGTTGAAACTGTAATCTCTCCTCCCAAAACTGCAATATCAGGTGTAACTTGAATATTTTTCAAAATGTTTAATCCATCAGTTTTATAATTTTGAGTTTCTCTAATGTGAATAGTCAAGTATAAATCACCATTTTTTCCTCCATTTGCACCCTTTTCACCTTCTTCCGCCAATCTTATTTTTGAAAGATTCTTAATTCCTGCCGGAATTTTTACCTTAAATCTTTTATATACAGAAGTTTCCCCTTTTCCGTTACAAAAACTGCATTGAGTTCCGTTTACAAATTTTCTGCCGCCACATTTTGGACATATTTGAGTTTGTAGCATGTTGATTACTTTGGTAGTACCACTAACAGCTTCAAATACAGAAATCTCAACATCAGAATAGATATCTTCACCCTTTTTAGGTGTTTTTATCTCTTCAGACTTAGCATTGTTTGTGTAAGATTTAAAAATTTCATCCCAAAAAGAACTCTTCTTCTGCTCTTTATTAGAAGAATATGTTTCTTTAAAATTAGGATTAGTTGTGTTTTTATCGTATGATTTAGTTTGCTTTTGGGAATTATATGAACTGTAATTATAAAATTTTCTTGCTTTATCATAGTCAGTTTTTTTAGCTCTGTCAGAGAGAATTTCATAAGCCTCATTAATTTCTTTGAATCTCTGAATAACATCAGGAGTATTTCCTGCAACATCAGGATGCCATTTGCGAGCTAATTTTCTATACGCATTTTTAATTTCATCTGTTGTGCTAAAATCCGATATGTCTAAAATTTTATAATAATCTTTAGTCATATCATTAATTTAATGATTGGAAAAATTTTGTCAACATAATTGCGGGTATATGTAATTACCTATTGAAAAAGGTTTTTTATAATGATATCATCTTTAATATGTTTAAGAAGTGTTTGTTATTTTTATCATTATTTATGGTATTGCCGTCGTTTGCTGGAGAGGTGGAAAGAGCTTTAGATAAGGGGTATAATGTTTTTCTGTACTTGTATTCGCCTAGATGCAAGTATTGTAAAATGTTTGATTCAAACTATAATAAAATTTCCAAAAATCACGACGGACAATTTGTTTTTATCAAAGTAGATTCTTCTACTAAATATGGTAAGGAACTTATGTTTGAATTTGGTGGCAGCTATGTTCCTTTTGTTGTAATGATTAATACAAAAAAGAAAGTAGGAGAGCATATTAACCCACACTGCTTAATGGATCTTAAATGTGTAGAGGATAATATGGATGAGTTTAGAAACTTATAAAGAAGGTGTAAAATGAAAGGAATAGTTTTAGCAGGAGGAGCAGGAACGAGGTTATACCCGGCATCGCAACCGATTTCGAAAATTTTGCTTCCTATATATGACAAGCCCATGATTTATTACCCGCTTTCAACACTTATGCTAGCAGGGATAAAAGATATCTTAATTATTACAAATGAATCTGATTATGATAACTTTATTAAACTTCTAGGTGATGGTTCTCAATACGGTTTGAATCTTCAATACAGAATACAGTACGTTCAAAGAGGAATTGCTGATGCTTTCTTAATTTCAGAAGATTTTATTGATAAAGACAATGTTGCACTAATTTTAGGAGACAATATCTTTCACGGTCAAGGTTTTTCCACAATAATGAAAAACGCCATAAAGAAAAATATAGGAGCTACAGTCTTCGGATATACAGTAAAAGATCCTGAACGTTTTGGAGTTGTGGAATTTGATAGTAATAATAAAGCAATTTCTCTTGAAGAAAAACCTGTTAGCCCAAAATCTAATTATGCTGTTACAGGACTTTATTTCTATGACAACAGAGTTTGCGATTTTGCAAAGCTTCTAAAGCCTTCAAAACGTGGAGAGTTGGAAATTACAGATCTTAATAAGATTTATTTAGAATTAGGGCAACTTAATGTAGAAATTTTAGGACGCGGTTTTGCCTGGCTTGATACAGGAACACATGATTCTATGCTTCAAGCAAGTTTATTTGTTCAAACGATGGAACTTAATAAAGGAGTTAAAATTTCTTGTTTGGAAGAAATAGCATTCAATCAAGGTTTTATTTCCAAAGAAGAATTACTTAAGAAAATTGAAAAGTACGGCTATAAAAATGAATATTATAATTATGTTCGTTCAGTACTTGACCATCCTGACTGGGTTGCATTAGGTATTTAGTGCTAGAATATTATTATGAAAAGAATTATAATAATATCATTTTTATTACTTTTAAATTTTGCAGCTTATGCTGCATCAATTAACCCTGTAGCATACAGACAAATGCAGCTTCAGCAATATCAGAGAAGTAGGTATCAGCAGCAACAGCAGAATCGGCAAATTCCTTACTGGCAAGCTCAGTCTAATTATTCAACCAGAAACAGAATTTATAATAACAACTACAATTATTCTCAATCGTCTCAATACAATAATTATTACAGGAGAGAATATTGATTAATATAGATTGTCTTACTTTAAAAGCATTTATAGATGAAAATATCGATTTTATAATAGGTTCACGCCTACAGAAAATTCAACAACCTACAAGAAGGGATTTTATATTCTCTCTTCGAAACAACGGGGAGAGTCGAAAGTTATACATAAATATTTGCCCGCCAACATATCATATATGCTTCATGTCAGGTGAAAATGAAGAGAAAAGAGGGTTGAAGATTCCCAAACATCCTCCGATGTTTTGTATGCTACTAAGGAAATATCTTGAAGGTTGTAAAATTACTGATACTCTAGCTGTAAACAACGAAAGAATAATAGAATTTCATTTTGAGACAATGGATGAATTATCCCAAGAACGTTCACTCTGTCTAAGTGTAGAATTAATGGGAAAGCATTCAAACATAATTTTATATGACAGAATTAGCAAAATAATTATAGGCTGTGCGCATAATGTAGGAGCTGAAAAAAGCAGATATAGAGAGCTACAAGGTGGACTAAAATATATTTACCCGCCAACAACTCCTAATCCGCCTTCAGAATCTCAAATTTTGAAGATGAAGACAACTAGCGTCAACGAAGTAATTGATAATTTTTATGCAAAAATTCAGGAAGATGCAAATATTAAAACCGAACGAGCAAGATTAACGGCAATTGTACTTCCAAAGCTGAAAAAAGTTAAAAATTCAATAAACAAAATAGAAGCACTTTTAAAAAAACGTGATAATACTGATAAATATAAACTTTACGGGGAACTTTTGACTGCCAATTTATACCAAAAACAAGATTATCAAACGCAGATAGAAGTTTTTGATTATATCAATAATCAAAACATAATAATTGAACTGGATAAAACAAAAACTCTTAACGAAAATGCGCAGAGATATTTTAAATTATACACAAAGTCAAAATCAACAAAAGAAAAATCGCAAGAATTGCTAAACAGTTTAAAAATTGAAAAAGAATATTTAGAAAATATTTTATATAGTATTGAAGAAGCCAAAACTAAAAACGATTTTGAAGACATAAATTCAGAACTGGAGCCTAAAAAAACAAAAACTAAAAAGCAAGACGAAAGAACAATATTGAAAACTAATATAAATAATTTTGTTGTTTATATAGGCAGAAATAATAAACAAAATGATTATATAATATCAAAACTTGCTAAAGATAATGATTATTGGTTTCACACCCGCCTTTGTGCCGGTTCTCACATTTTATTAAAAGTCCCTGATAATAAAGAACCGGATGAAAAGATTCTGTACGAATGCTGTAAACTTGCTCGCAAATATTCAAGTGCTCAACAACCTTCTAAAATAGGAGTAATCTACACAAAAGCAAAAAATTTACGAAAACCTCCATCTTCCCCACTTGGTTATGTCACATACAAAAATGAAAAAGAAATTTTGGTCTAGTAAAACTTAAGAAATTCATAAATTTAATTATTAAGATTTGTTACAGAATATAAAAATGATGAAATAAAGACATCTATAAATACTTTATATATATGAGGTATATAAGATGGCAATAGATAGTGTTAAACAAGCTGAATATATTTACCCAAATAGTACTTCATCCACATCTGTGAGCAAGGCTAGTTCTGCGCCTAATTCAGTTTATGATGTGCAGGATAATTCCGTAAGCAATACGACAAATACTACGAATACAGCAGGTGAACAAAAAAATAATTCTAAAATTGAACAAAAGCTTACTCAATTATGTGAAAAATTAAAAAAATATAATATAACAATAGATGAAATAAGAAAAAACAATCTTATTTATAAAATTAGCGGACATAGTGAAGAAGAATTAGAAAAAATTCCTGAAAAAAATTTAGACAAAATATTTAATGCAATAGAAACTGCAATATTAGATTCAATCTCAGATAACAAAATCGATTGGGAAAAAGCAGGTAATCTCGGAAAAGATTATTTGGTCGCGTTATCAACAGGATGGACTATTGAAGGTTTTAAAAAACATAATAATAGTGTAAAAAAATCTTCATTATTAGAAAGACTTATAGAAACAGGATGTCTACCTAAAGATGCAAATATAAAAAATACTTCAATAGAAGAATTAAAAAATGCTGTTGATAAATTTTGCAATATTTTGCTCGGAGAAATTAAAGAAAATCCGTCTCCAAAGGATATAAAAGCGCAGCTTCAAACATTTGGAAGATTATTAATTAACTCTCCACAAGAAGAAAAAGAGCTTTTTTTGGAAGTTATAAAGTCATTATATGCAGAAAACCGAGCAAATGGACTAGATGCATTAATGTTAAGCTGTAAAAATAAGAAACAAAGACAAGATATAGCACAAAAAGCTTCTGATCCAAAATATATAAAAGAGATTACAACTGAACCTATCAGAAATAGTGAGGGAGAAATTATTAACAGTGAAGTTGTGAGTCAAGATGATGCTACAAAAATCGCTGCTGTAATAAACAAAAATTTATCAGAGGAAGACCTCACAGAAAGCCATATACAGTACCATAAAGCCAGAAATGAATGGTACGAAAAAAATAAAGAAATTTTAAATACAATAGATCAAAAAATTAAAGAAGCTTCACTAAAAGGTGAAGAACCAAATTTTACAGAAGAAGAAAAGCAGATATTACTTGAGCAAAGGAATTTTATCATAGGCGTTTCTTCTGGTGAATTTATAGGTACTATAGAAAATCTAGACTTATCTGAAGAATTTAAAAATGAGCATTTAAATACATTAAATGCTGATAGTTTTAAACTTCCATCATACAAAGAGATTGTAAAACAAATTAACAATTATGTAGAAAACTCTGAGGATATATCATTACCAGAAGAAGAATATACGAGTATTTTAGATAAATCTACAAACGGAAATTATACCAAAATATTATCAGGAGATGATGGAGAACTAAATCCTCCCAACACTTACTCACAGAACAATACAGAAACACCTGATTATGGATTCATACAAAGAGATAATGTTGATACTACAAAATTACAAACTCTTAGACAGCAAATTATCAATAATACTGCCCCAAAAGAAGATTTCAAAGTAGAAAAAACTGTTACATTAACAATCGAGCCAACAAATATGAGTGATAAATTTGCAGAAGCAAGCACTCGAAAAGAAAAAATTGAAATCATAAAAGAAATGTTTGATAGTTCTCCACTATTGAAAAAAGCTTTAGAAAAGTACGTTACAGGTTTAACGAACTCATTGAATGTTCTCAATGCATTACCTACAAATGCAAGAAAATATCTTGCACAAAAACTAACTCAAAAAGGTCTACTAGACAATAGTGATATTCAAAAACTAAACCTTTCTTTTGATGAAAAACAACTTTTGTACAATATACTCAAAAAGAATGAAGAAAAATCTGAATCTGTAAATTAATAATTAATTTTACAAAAAGCAGGTAACTACAGAAAAGTGGTTATCTGCTTATTGTTTTTTTAATATTTCTTAATATTTTATCAATTATATCTTCTAAAAAGACTTTATATATATAAAACCGAGGAAAAATTATGAGCTTTTTAGCAGAGATTAAAACTTTTATAAAAACTGAAATCTTTGGTATTGAAGAAACAAATACCAAAGAAAATTCTTTGCAAAAACACTCAAAAAATACCCCTATTATAGAATGCAAAACAGAGGAGCCGGTTGATATTTTAGAAAAAAATCTTTCAAATACAGAGCTTTCTTCTGACAAACAAAATAGTATTACTCAAAAGGCAGTAGAAGAAACTATTGAAAATATTCCTGCAAAAACTGTAAACTTAAAACAAATGATAAAAAATGGGCTTATAGAAAAAGTAACAGGATTATCAAAAGAAAATTTTGAAAAGTTAACTCAAAAACAAAAATTAATAACTTTCAAATCTATTCAAGCTTCGGTAAAAAAGTATGAATATTTAAAACAAGAAGGTAAAATAAGTAATGATGCTAACATAGAAGAAGTTATTATTGCAAATGCATCAGATATATATAAAGCAATTGCCAGTGGTGCATTTAAAGATGAAGCGGAGTACGAAAACTTTACAACTAACATTAATAAAGAACTAGGCAAAGATTTTAGCAAACTTTCAAAGTTGGAAAGAAGAGACGAATTCAAAAGATGCAAACTAGAGTTAAAAGAAGCTTTTGATAAACAACTGGAAGAAATACAAAAACTTCCTGAAGGAGAAAGATTTGCAGCAACCCAAAAACTACTTTTACGTCAAAAATTTATTGCAAGAAAATATTTTATAGAAGTTGCTGCTGTACAGAATTCTGAAACTGCAGCAGATGCAATGCTTTTATTAAAAGCAGAAGATATAGAATATGGTGCTAAAACATTAATGCAAACCAGATGCAGTGATCAAGAAAGAACGAGTGTCGCAGACTACGTTGACTATAGTTTTACAAAAGAAATTATAAAAACAAATTCGACGTTTGGTGAAAAAGTTAGTTCTGAGAAACTAAAAGGTTATACTGAAACATTTATGCAGTATAAATCTGTAGATGCAGCATACGAATACCAAAATGCCTATAAAGAAGATCGTAAAATTTACGAAAAAGCACTAAATAAACAAAGAAATGGAGAGGCTTTAACTGAAGAAGAAAAAACTTTGTTAAGCTACATGGAGTCGGATTACTATACTGCAACCGCTCAGGGTATTGGGCAAGGTGCCTTAAAAAATATTAATATGACAAATGAGCAAAAGGCACAATTTATAGCAACTTGGGATAATGACGCAAAGCAATTTAGTGACTATGAAAAAGTTACAACAAATGTAAAAAAATATATTGAAGAAAATCCTGAATACAAAGATATAAAAGAAATTTTAAAAAAAAGCAGTACCTACAATAAAAAGTCTATTACCACAAAAGATGAAAGTTCTAAAAAATTAGAGCAGGAGCTTAAATTTGAAACACAAAGTTCTCCTACTACTAATGATAATAAAATTCATTACAATAAAGAAATTACAACTAATCCTACCACTACTAAAAACACTAAAAAAATAGTTTCAAAGCCTAGCTCAACTAACATAATAACAAGTTCAAATCCAATAGAAATTACCCAATGTATTAGAAAGGAAGGTCTGGAAGAATCCATTCGTGAGTATGGCAGTGATGCTATAAGTTTAATATTAGATTCGTCAAGCCTGAAGCATTTAAGACCAAGGATTACAACAATAATTCGTTCGTATGATTTGAACTCTCTTATAGGTATCACTCAAAATTGTTCAGATAGCTCTTTTGTATACATATGCAGCATCGTAAACGATGATTATGTAGAAAAGCTTAAGGAAGTGAGAGAAAATACAAAAGGATTATGCTATGCAGCAGAAAAACAAGTAAAGAATTTGGAAGGTAAAAATGAACTTATTTAAAAGTATTTTATACACTATTTTATCCATACAAGAAAGTATTTTAAAACTTCGCTTATCAAAAACTTTGAATGCAAAGAATTTTTCTTTAAAAAAAGTACACTATTATAAAGGTTCTACATTAACTTTGAGCTCACTAGCCGAAAATGAAAAACAAAGACTTGAAGAAGAATTAAAATTAATTTTAACACGTTATAACTATAATCCGGAAAAGATTTTGGAATATATACAAACACAAGGTACAAAAGTCATACATTTAGATAATGCTGCAAGATTATTAAATTCTATAGGAGAAAATGAAGGATTTATATATCCCAGTAAAGGTGCAAAGGCAGTATACATATCACTTATAACTGAAAAATCAATACAATTTAGAACTAATGAAATGTTCATTTTATCAAAAGGTAATATAAATAAATACTATTTCATTTATCATTTATATAACTGGTTTGCATATAAGCACAAAATAGCCGGTCTGGATCCTGAATCTCAAAATCTTTTAAAAAAGTATCTTTTTGAAACAACAGATACTAAACAACTTCAACTTTCCGAAATTTACAAACTTAAAGATGCAATTAATCAGGATAAAGCTGCAATAGAATTTGTAATAAAACTATGCAGAAACTTTGAAGGAACCAAGCAAGCTCTTGAAAAAATGCAGAAACTAGGTAGTGCAAATTTATAAATACTGCTTTAACCACGATGAAATAATATTTACGAGAGAAGGATCATTTTTTAACATTATCATTCCTTTAGATTTTGCTTCAGAAGTGTAAGAAACATAACCTGCTTGTGCGAATCTTTTTAAATATTCAGAATCACTTTTTGAAGAGAAATCATCTGTACCTACAATAGAAAAAATATCAATGTTATTTAGGTTAGCTAACTTAACCGGAACAAAAAGTCCCTTAGTTTTAACTATCGGAGAGAGTAATACCAGAGTTTTTGGTTTATAAGGAATTTTTTCTGCGACAAGAATAGAAGTGCTAGCGCCAATATCTGCACCTACTATTGCCCAGTTATTAAAGAAAGTTTTTTTAGTATTCTCCTTTTTTACATAATCAATAACTTTGATAACATCATCAGGATATTTAGCGTAAGCAGAATTAGTCATACTAGCCCAAGAAGTTCTTACAAGCTTTGAATTATAAACACTTTTACCGTGGCCTCTCAAATCTATTCTTAAAACCGCATACCCATCATTCAACAATTCTTTAGGCAAACTTTCCCACCACTGAGATGAATATCCGAGTGAATGCAAGAGAACTATCGTTGAAAAATCTTTTTTCTCTTTCACCTTTGGATACTCAAGAGTTGCTTTTATAGTAAAACCATCAACAGACTGTACTACAATATCTTTTTTTGCATTTGCTCCAGCAAAAACCGGATTTAAAAACACAAAAATAAATGTTAAAATTAGAATAATTCTTTTCATACCAAATCATTATATCACATGAAATTTATTGTTACAATTCTTTACAAACAAGCAATTATTTAAAAGAAATATACTTTATATATATAAGAGAGTAAAAAATAAGGAGAGCAAATGCCAGTTGTATTAGATACTAATATGAAGCTTTTTGCAGAAAGATTGCATATAACATCATCAAGAATGGTACAAGATTATGGTATGAGTACCGTAGATGAAATTATAGAAGCAGAAGCTGCACAGGGCAATACTCAAGCTGTGAACTACGCTCGAGAAATGTATAATTCTCCTTCCAAATTAATAAAAATATTCAAGCTAACTGATGTAGAAAATAAATTTGTGATTCTTCACAACATGGATGATAAAACACGCTTGATGGTTTTACCGTTATTGGAAAAAGAAGATTTAGTAATGGGACTTTATTTTTTCACCCAAGAAAAATTACTTTCAATGCTTATGGAAGTAGACATTGAAGAATTGGTAAACGTTATAATGGGAGCTTTTCCTTTGCAAGAAGTAGTAATGATGTTTACAGAAGATGATTTAGCAGGCTTCTTTCAGAATGAAAAACTTGAAAAATATGACGTTATAAATCAATTAAAGTCAATGCCTCCAGAAGTTATGCAGAAATTCGTTGAAGGAGTAACCGGTCGTCCTTATGAAGAAACAAATGCTCTAGATTTAATAAAAAGTATAGAACAGCTTCCAATCGACAAATATAGAGATTTTATGTCATCAATAGATCCGGATGTACAAAGACAGTTAACATTCCAACTAACAAAACAAAAACCAGAGTATTTAGAGCTTTTTGAGAATGAAACTTATGTAAATATGTTATCTACGTTAATGAAAACAGAAATGGTAAAACCAATGGTATTTCTGGAAAAAGACACTTTAATAGAAATGGTATCTATTTTACCGGACGATTTGCTGTCTATAGTTGCTGCACAAGTAGATACAAAAGATTTTGCAGAATTTTTACTGGAAGGACACTTAGACGTCTTAGAAGAAGCTTTAATGATTTAAAAAAACTTGGCGGACATAATAATTCAAATCATTTTTTAATAAATCTTGTATTGATAAAAAGTTCTCAGAAAGTATTGCAATTTTTGCAACATTTTCTCTAATTGTATATTCACTCAAAATAGAAGAGCGTTTTAGAATACTCAATAGTAATTCTGAATCAGCGACTTGATAAAAACTTCTCAAAGTTTCTAAACACCAGTATAGCTTAAAAAGCTGTTTATTTTTAATATATTTTTTATCCTTATACACCAATCTGTCTAATTCATCTAATGATTGTATTGCGTAATTCAAAATTAAATTTACATACTTTTTTATAAAATCAGACGACTTATTAAATAAACTCAAACTATCAACAACAAGCCTACAAATATTTGCATTAATATCAATTGTTGCATCAGCAAAAATTTTAGGAGAAGTTTGTTCAAAAAAAGTTTTAGAATTTGGATCTTGAGTTATTAGCTGAAAAATTTTATAAGCAATAGCCTCTCTTATTTTCCCATCACATCCGGTTAAGTTTGAAACAACTACTAAAGCATCGTCACAGGATTTTACATAATCAAATTTTAGAGCTGCAATTTGTTTTTGCGGAATATTTCCATTCAACAATAAACTTATAAGCTCATCATGAGCGAAATTCATTTCTGCCAAATAACAAGCTTGCGCAAAATTTGTATCTAAATCTTTATAAAAACCTGTATTCAAATCCTTACCTTGCATATTATATAACATTATCTTAACACAACGTATAATGTTTTAAACAAAAAAAATAGTTTTAATGTATGATAAGAGAATTACAAAGTATTGTATAATACTTTTTAAGGAGACTATCATGAATATATTACAAATAATACTTAATAAAATATTGCTGTTTGAGAAAGAACCCCAGAAAATAGGTCTTTCCCAACTAAAAACTACTAAAATAATAAAAAAAACAGAACCTTCAATAAAAAATAAAAATGTAAAGTTATCAGACTTAATGAGGCGTGCAAGTTAAAATAATACAAAAATTTGACATATCCCTCTTTTAGCGGTAAATTACAGAGGGTATGAATAGGCGAATTAAAATTATACTGATATCTATCGGTGCTTTGTTTTATTTCTTTGCAAATTTTCAAAGAATTGCAATTCCAGGAGCAATATTTGACATTTTACAACAAGAGCTCTTAGTAAGTGCACCGTATATAACCGCATTTGGCGCGATATTTATGTACATATACGCCTTTAATCAACTTATAAACGGAATCCTCGTTGACAGATACGGCGGTTTAAGAGTTATGATGGTGGGAGGAATTGTCCTTGCTCTAGGCTCTTTATTATTTCCTCTCACCTCAAATATTGCGATTATGTACTTCTCAAGAGTCCTTGTAGGGTTAGGGGGAAGTATGTTTTACTTAAGTCTTATTAGAGAATTAAAAGAATTTTTCTCTGATAAAAATTTTGGAATTGCAATTTCTGTAATGCTATGTATCGGATATTCTGGAGGTATAGCAGCTAATGCTCCTTTTGTTTTTGCAATAAAATACTTGAATTGGCGCTTTATATTAATTATTTTAGCTAGTATTGTTATTGCTGCTGTCATTATTTTTATAATGCTCTCATCTAAAATTGAATTTCCCAAAATTAATAAGAATGTAAAATTGAGGTTATTACCATTTAGACTTGTGTTGCACAAAAAACATAACCGAAATTTATTTAGCTTCGCCTGTTGTAACTTTGGCATATCTTATGTAATTCAAGCTATTATAGGAAAAAAATTCCTTGAAGATTTTTGTTTAATGCCATCGTCAAAAGCTGCAATGATTCTTTCGGGAATGGCTGTAATTGCTGCAATTTTCAACATCATTAATGCCTCTTTTTGTAAAATTTGTCATAACCGTAGAGTTGTTTTTCTTAAAAACGCTTCTGTTATAACTTTTGTTTCTTTATTATTAATTTGCGTATTTTTAGCATTAAATATTAGAACAAGTGCAATCGCAATAATATTTTGTATACTCGCTGCAAATGCAAGTCTAACATCACTCCTTGTTCCTGTTCTTCATCTTACTAATAATAAAATGGTATCAGGTACGGCAGTTAGCATAATGAATTTTTGCTTCTTTATGATGGTTGGAATATTAGGTACTGCTTCCGGATTTTTGCTAAATATTTTCGAACCGCAAAAACTGGGTAACGTGCTAGTTTATTCAAACAAATCCTACTTACTAGTATTCGGTCTATTCTTTGTTATAAGCGTTTTTGAAATGTATAAGGCAATGAAACTTTCTAACAAATACTAATTCGAAATCTTTCTTATTCTGATTTCATTATTCTCAATATAAATTTCAACCTTATCCAGAATAGGGTTAATTCTCAATCCGTCAAGAATTGCCTTTGGTACTACAACACCCCAGCTATTGCCTATTTGAACCATTTTCTTTTCAATCATGTTACTACCCTTATAATAACATAGATTATAACATCTTGAGCTTGATTAATTATACTTACTTGTGTTATAACATGGGTAAGTACGGAGGATTTATGAAAAAAGATTTTTCTAAAGATATTGAGGAAATTATGAATATGATGGAAGTTTTAATCTATGCTGAACGATGGATTGAAAGCGGTGGAGAATGTTCTTTCTCAGCTCAAGGTGCAATTATAGCTCATAGTGAATATTTACTTAATAAATTACGTATTTTGAGCGTCAATTATATTGGTCAACAATGAGTTAACTTGAGTTTCTAAATCTGTAATAGTTGAATTATTGTACAAAATGTAATCTGATTTTTTTATTTTTTCTTCCTGTCCCTGCTGTGAATTCATCCGACTTAGAGCTTGAGATTTTGTGATTTGATTTCTTTCCATAAGCCTGTAGAGTCTTATATCATCATCACATTGCACAAAAATAATTTTGTCGAAGAGTTTGTCAAAACCCGTTTCGAATAGCAGAGGTATTGAGATAAAAACTATAGGGTAATCTTTTTCAAAAATTTTTAAGATTTCTTCCTTTACTCCGGGGTGGATAATTTCTTCCAATTTCTTTTTTAAATCAGGATTGGAAAATACTAATTCTCCAAGTTTTTTTCTGTCTATTCGACCGTCTGTAAAGACATCATAGCCATAAAAATCATTCACTTTATCTAAAATATCGTGAGCGATTTTGTCAGTATCATATACAGTATAATTTTTATCAGAAATTAACTTCTCTACTTGGGACTTTCCAGAAGCGATATTACCCGTTATTGCAACTTTGAGCATATTCTCTCTTTACTTTCAAAATATAATTTTTTAATTCTTTAACTTGTTTAGGCTTAAGTGGTTTAACTTCACCTCGTTTAAGTCCTTCTATTGTAATGGTCGCGTGCTGTATTCTTTTTAAGCTTTCGACTTCAAAGCCAAGTTTTGCAAACATCTTTCTTATTTGGCGATTAATTCCCTGATATAAAACAACTTGGATTTCAGAACTTTTTGTCCCTATTTCAATGGGAGTTACGTTAGCATACGCCATCTTCTTCTCACCGTTATCAGTTTCTATTTCAATTCCATTGAGCATTTGTTCCGCCTGAGCCGGTGTAAATTTGCCGTTAATGTGAACCACATATATTTTAGGAACTTTTATAGACGGATGGGTCATGTCATTTATTAACTCTCCGTCATTTGTGAGAATAATTAATCCTGTTGAATCCTTATCAAGCCTTCCGACAGGCTTTAAGTGATTAAGTTCTTTGGGAATTACATCATAAATAGTCTTTCTGTTCCTTTCATCATCCGATGTTGTAATATATCCAGCCGGTTTATAAAATTTATAATATTCTAAATTTTGCGGTTTTACGAGTTTCCCGTCTATATAAACTTTATCTTTTTCTCTAACGTGAAACCCCAAAATTTCAACTTTTTGGTCATTTACGCGAACTCTTCCTTCAAGAATAAGCTCATCAGCTTTTCTTCTGGAACAAAATCCTGTGGACGCTATATATTTATTTAAGCGGGGCATGCGAGTACCTTCTCGAAAGCATTTTTTAAAACTTCAGGCATTCTTCTGTGTAAACTTCCGTTATTGCGAATTGCAACAACTTCAAATTCTGCCTGTATAAATAACTTTCCGCTTTCTTTATTTTTTATGGTCTGCTCAAACACAACAGTTACAGGTGTAATCTTTTTTACCCAAGTTTCAACAACTACTATATCATTAAGTCTTCCTGAAGCCTTGTATCTGATATTCATGTTTGTAACAGGCATTACGATATCCTGTTTTTCTAAATCTAACAAATTCAAACCGAGTTTTTCGCAATATTCAACTCTGCCCATCTCAAGCCAACGAAGATATGAACCGTGCCATACAACACCGTAAGCATCAGTATCAGAATAATAAACTTTTTGTTCAAATGTATGTTTCATAGAATTATTCTAGCATGATATAATCAATAATGTAAGGAGGGTAATATGAAATTTTTACATTCAATGATTAGAGTTAAAAACGTAGAAGAATCTTTAAAATTTTATACTGAAGTTTTAAATATGAAGCTGGATAGTAAAAAAAGGCTTGATGATTGCTGGTTATATTTTTTAACAGATGAGTCAGGCTGCTGCCAGATAGAATTAACATATAATGATGATACTCCTGAAGGCGGATATAATTTAGGAAACGGATTTGGACATTTTGCTTTTGAAGTAAAATCTTTAAGCGAATTTACTGAAAAAATTAATAAATTAGGTTACAAATATCTATACGAACCTTTTGATCTTACTGGTAAAGGCTCTATGATAGCTTTTATAAAAGACCCTGACGGATACGAAATTGAATTAATTGAAAAAGTTCAATGGTAAATTTTAACATATTGCGAAACAGGCTATTTATTTACTAAATAGCCTGTTTTTTTTTGCAATATTTCTTTACATAAAGTCAATTTTATTAAAAAAAATGACTTTATATATATGTAAGATTAATAAAATAAGGTAAGACTTGGAGGTTATTATGAATATTGCGTTGAGAAAATTGGCATTACTGGAAAAAAATTTAATTCAAAGAGAAGAGGCTGCAAAACTAGAAGGATATATAACGTCTCCTGTAGATGCTTCTTTTAGAGAACAGCTTACAAAATTAATGGATAAAGTAAGAGCTATTTAGTTTCAATAGAAGCTAAATTTACCAGTTCTTGAAAATCTTTATTCTTCATACAAAGCTCCTCGAATGCTGCGATATCAGATATCGTAGCATTTTGCATAAAAACAATTCTATCGGCAAATTTTATGGTCGAAAGCCTGTGTGCAATTGCAATAATTGTCTTAGAACCTTTTAAATCATTTAGTACATTACAAATTTCATCTTCGGTTTTTAAATCAAGAGAAGAAGTTGCTTCATCTAAAATTAGAATATCAGGATCATTATATAAAGCTCTTGCGAGTACAAGCCTTTGTTTTTGGCCTTGAGAAAGTCCGGAAGAATCAACAAAAGGATTCGCATTTATTCCATTTTTAAAATTGTTTTTAATAAAATCATATAACTGTGCTTTTTTTAAAGCATCGATAACTGCAGTATCATCTTTTTCTTTTGCTCCAAAAGTTACATTTTCTTTTATAGAAGAATTTATAACGGAAAATTCTTGTGGAATATATCCGATTTTTAGAGGTCTATTAATTTTCATCCCATCAACTAGAATTTCGCCGTATGTAGGAGTTAGTAAACCGGAAATAATATCAACAAGAGTTGTTTTTCCTGCTCCGGAGAGTCCTGCAATTCCTATAAATTCACCTTTCTTTATTGTTAAATTTATATCCTTGAGCACTAATTTTTCTTTTTCGTATTCAAAATTAATATTTTTTAATTCAATTTGATTTTTTAAATAGTAAAAATCCTTATCGGTTAAATCCTTCACTTCTGAAATTTTGAATTTGTCACATAAATCCAAAAATTCATCAACTAAATGAAGCACTGAATTAATACCATTAATATTAACTTGTATTCTGGATATTGTAGGAGAGAGTCTAAATATAGCAGAAACTATAACTGCAAATGAAGCAACCAATTTTTCTGGCTGAGAAAAATTTTCTATTGATATTACGGAAAGTAAGATAAACAACAATATTATAATAAAAGGCTCTGTAATATATGGTGGGATAGTATTTAAAAACAATGTTTCTTGACCTATTTTGAAAAAATTGTATATTGCAGATTTATAGTTATCAAAGAAAAATTTTTCATTATTAGAAACTTTAACACCTTTGAGATTAATAATTGCTTCATTACTTCTTTGATTAAAAAGAATAGATGCTACGCTTAAATTCTTGGAAATTTGAGCTAGCTTGGGCTTAAAAATATAATTTTGTATTCCTAACAAAAGCCCTGCAAAAATTAATGTTATAATTGTAGCAAACGGAAATTTTATTATTAAAAACAATGATATCAGAGTAAAAATGAAAAAATTAACGTTTAAATTTAGTAATCGTAAGATGTAATTGCTTATTACATTGGAGATTAAAAAACCTAGAATATTTTCTTTTTTTGCAAGTGGAATTTTGGATGTTTCCTGATATGAGGTTGATAAAAAATATTTCATAAAACTTAATTTAACTTCAGCTTCAACATTCTTAGTAAATTTTGCTTGCAAATATGAGTAAAAAATCATAAAAGTATTTTTTAGTAAAAATAAAACAATAATAGCCAACCCTATTAAAATAGGCGAATCTGTCCAGTTTGTAACAGTTTTTTTGGACAAAAGCTTCATTATGAAAGGATAAGTTAAAGCCACACCAAAAAGCTCTACTACCCCTACTAAAAATGAGAGGCTGGAATATCTGAAAAATGCTCTCTTGTTTTCTTTAAAATATCCGAAAAATTTTTTAAATCTATTCACTCTAAAATATTACATTAAAAAAAAATTAATTTCACTTTTACAGAGAATTTTATATGATATAATTCTATTAGAGTTTATAAGGAGGGTGTATGGCAAATCCAATATTAAATGACAAATTTGTAGAACAGGAAAGAGTTTTGCAGGGAGAACCGATGACCATAAACGGTACAATTCAAATTACTGCATTTTTGGGAATTATTCTTGTAGCAGCAGCTGCATTTGTTTGGTCTAGATATATGTTAGGGTATACAGATATTGCAATGATGCTTACAGGCGCAGGAGGACTTGTTGGGTTTATTGCGGCACTGATAGTAGCTTTTACTCGAAATAAAGTCCTTATTCCAATTTATGCCGCTTGTCAAGGTCTTTTTTTAGGCGGTTTTTCTGCCATGTTTGAAGCTTCTTATCCTGGAATTGTAGCTCAAGCTGTTGCGGGTACGTTTGCAGCTTTATTTTCAATGCTTATATTATACAGAGCTAATCTCATCAGATGTACTGATAAATTTAGAAGCGTAATTTTCACAGCAACAGCTTCTATTGCCGTTATTTATATAGTGAATTTTATAGGTAGTTTCTTTCATTTTGCAGTTCCTTTTATAAATACCTCTTCTGTGATAGGTATAGGTTTTAGTGTTGTAGTAGTTGTTGTAGCTTCTTTAAACTTAATTGTTGATTTTGATTTTATAGAACGTGGAGCTCGAAATTTCTTGCCAAAAGACATGGAATGGTATGGCGCTTTTGGGCTTATGGTTACATTAGTTTGGTTGTATTTAGAAATATTAAAATTACTTGCAAAACTACAAGATAGAAGATAGATTTTTTAACAAGCTTCTTTTATAATAAAAGGAGCTTGTTTTTTAGGAGGATGGAAGTGACAGAAGTTTTATCTTTTATTATTGGAGTTTTGGTAACATCAATTATTTGTTATGTCATTTATTCAAAAAAAATTCTTTCTTTAAAAGAGGAGTTAATTATAATTAGTGCAAAAGTTAAATCAACAGAAGATTTGCAAGAAATTATTAAGAGAGATTTTGTTCAATTGGCAAATGAAACCATTAAAAATGAACAAGAAGATTTAAGAAAACAGAACAGAGAAACTCTAGAGGAAAAAATTCTTCCGCTAACAAAGGAATTGGGTGAATTCAAAGCGAAAGTTGAAAGGTTCAATCTAGTTGGTGTTGAAAATACTACAAAAATTGTTGAACAAATAGGTAATCTGGAGAAAAATAATAGGGTCATCGAACAAGAAACTAAAAATTTGGTAGAAGCTTTAACTAAAAATCAAAATATAAAAGGTTCATACGGTGAAAATCTTTTGGATACAATTTTACAGTCTTGCGGAATGGTTGAAGGGATTCATTATACGAAGCAGATGGTTATGACTTCCGCTAATTTGAAAGACAATGAGGAACATATCATTAGACCGGATGTTGTGATAAATCTTCCTAATCAACATCATTTGATAATTGATTCTAAAGTAACTTTGACAAGTTACTTGGAATATATTGAAGATGAAACTAAATTAAAAGAATTTAAGTCAGAAGTCAAAAAAAGAATTATAGATTTGTCTAATAAAAATTATCAAAATGCAGGGAATTTATCTCAACCGGATTTTGTATTAATGTACATGCCGGTGGAAACTTCTGTGAATATTTTGTATGAAGATTCTGATCTAATAAATAGCGCATACAAAGCTAATGTAATAATTGTAGGAACAGCCTCACTTCTTGCAACAATAAGGTTAGTAAATCAATTAATGGCACAGCAAAAACAAAAAGAAAGTATTACTCAGATAGTAAATGCCGGAGTAAATTTGTATGAAACATTTGTTCAATTTTGTGAAGACTTGATAGATGTTCAGAAACGATTTGAAGATGTTAATAAAAAATTAAATACAACAATTAATAGGTTTAGAAGAGGAAATAAAAATAAGCCAAGTCTTTTTTCACAAGTAGAAGCTCTAAAAGACTTTGGAATAAATACAAATAAAGAAATTCCTGAAAAATTATTGCAAGAAGAGAATGAGGTATTAGAAGGTGTATATACAAATGGCTAAAATTTTGGTGGTGGATGACGACAGTGCTATAAATGAACTGATAAAAATCAATCTTGAGCTTCAAGGTTACTCTGTCATTCAGGCTTTTAACGGTGTAGAGGGTTTCGCTAAAGCTAAGCAAGATAATCCTTCGCTTATAATATTGGATGTTATGATGCCTGATGTAGATGGTTATACTATGGCTCAAAGGGTTAGACAATGTCCGGAAATATCTGACACTCCTATAATTATGCTTACTGCTCTTTCAGAGTTAAATAATAAAGTTGAAGGGTTTAATATAGGGGTTGATGATTATCTCACCAAACCTTTTGAAATCGATGAATTAATAGTACGCGTAAGGGCTCTCTTAAAAAGAACAAATCAGATTCCAAAATCCACAGCTGTAAGGGAACTTTTAACGTATAAAGAAGTTACGCTTTTACCGGAAACATACAGTGTTAAAATAAATAATAAAATTCAAAAATTAACCCCTATAGAATATGACATATTTAATCTTTTATTTCAAAATCACGGAACTATGGTTTCAGGAGCCAGACTTTTAAAGGAAATTTGGGGATATGACCCTGACGATAACGTAGAAACAATTCGAGTACATATAAGACATTTGAGAAGTAAAATAGATAAGATTTCTAATGGTAAAAAATATATTGAAACCATCTATGGTGGTGGATATAAACTTAATATATAATGTAACATTTTATTAAGATATTTTCATTTTATGAAATTACCAGCTATTTATACACTTTATTAATATACGAGGAGATGGCGTTATTAATATAAATAGGAGAATAAGATGTTAGATTCTTATTACAGACTTTCTGTACCAGCAGAACTGTCTGATTATTATGTGACTAATGCTATAAATGGCGAGTCAAAATCAACCGACAAATTCCAGTCTAATGTTATTATTAACAGAGATTCTCTTGGACAAATTTCATCAGTAAAATACCTTACACCAGAAAACGAAATTTCTAAAGAAATTTTTTATAATTTTGAACAAGTATGTAAAATAAAATACTATAGGAACGGAGTACTATATTCTACAGAAGAATACAACAATGATACTATTGTACAAAAGAGCATCTTTCTAACAAGTGGAATATTATCTCATAAGTATAATTATGAATATAATAAGAAAAAACAAATTATAAGTATTTGTAAGAAAAAACAAGACACTGAAATCCTTGTGGTATATAAATATGACGACTTTGATAGGGTCTCTAGCCGCAAAATATACCTCAACTACGAAAAAATCCTTGAGCAGAATTATATCTATGACATTTTAGATAGAATTATAGAATACAAAGATAATAACCAGCGAATTGTCGTAAAAAAGATGAATAATAAAAATGCCTTGCTATCTTATGAAATAACTGATAAAATGAATAATAATATTTTCATAAATAATGAAATTATAGAATGTGGATATATATGCACGCATATTAGTGTCAATGGACACAACTCTATTGTAAAAGATTATAGTTATGTGGACAATGTAATGCTAAAAAAACCTTATACAAGTGAAGATGATTTGGATTTAATAATCGCTAATTTATTTAGTAAATCACCATCTAAAATAGAAAAAAATAAAAATCTAGATAAACTATCTAATGATATTATAAATAGGGAAATAGAAATTAAAGTATTACCTATATCAATCAGAAAAAGAGTATTATATAATCAGATAATCTCCCAATCTCTTTTATAAAATAAGACTCCTAATATTAATTATTTTACAAAAAGTAAATAATATAGTATAATAAGCAGGAGAATATTTTATCAGGAGGTTTTTATGAAGGAAGAATTCACAACTAATACACGTCGTTGGTATGATAAAGATCCGGTATTATCTTCTGCCATGAAAACTCTAGAAGAGTCTGACGATGAGACTCAAATTAAAGTGGCTTTAAATCTTATAAAAATTATAACAGAACATCATCTTTCCAGCACAGAGTATGAATCTGTAGAGGAAATTGTATCCGCAACAGAGGATATCATGGATGAATCAAAGCACGGAAGATGGTATGACTTAGATGGTACTTTAAGGACAGCAATTAGTTTATTACAAAATTGTCCGGAATCAACTCGTGGTATTATTGCCAAAGAGATGGCAAAGAATGTTATCGATATCATAAAAAAAGAAGAAGATGTTGATGATGTAGAAATAGAAGTTCCTGAAGAATAGCAAAATTATTCATCTTTAATGCATTTTTCCCAGAATAAAACTATTCAATGTCAATAGGGCTTCGTTGAATTAGATCTATTGCTTCTCTCGCGTTAAAAACAAGTTCTTCTGGGATATTAGATATTGTGCAGAATTGCCTGAGAACATCAATAACTCTTTTAAAGCATCTAACGATATCACCTTCTCCCATATCAATTTCGTCAATAATACTATCCCATTCAGCTCCATTAACCCACATTTCAATAAGAGGAGAGTAATAAGCATTTATATACATGGGATCCTCTACATCGTGATTCTTTTGTTTCTTATCCAAATCACGCCTGATATCTTTTATCTTATTAAGTCTTTTTCTAACATTTGGAGAAAGTGGCAGTTGTGAATACAAATCCGCTCTCATATCTTCGGTTGTTATCGCGCAAACCACACTTGCTAATTCTGCAGGCGTAAGCCCTTCTAGAACTCCTGAAAAAATTATTTTAGCTAAAAATAACTCATTTTCTGAACGTAATTGAGAAATAGTAATTCCTTGCTCGGTGGGATAATCATCCTTTATGTAGCCATAATCTAGCAATACTGCTCTGTGTGAAAGAAATTTATTCCAAAATATATCTTTTTGTTTTTCGATTTCCTTATCTAAAGCAACTTCTTTTGCCTTATACCTATTTAAAACATCAATAATTTTCATATGTTTTTTAAAAAATTTACAAGTATCACATTCATAAGAATGCATTCTTTGAAGCAATAATTTAGTTTGCCTTCCAAATTCTATTGCTTCATCTGCTAATGGTCGATTTTTTTTCTTTTCTTGCCTTTGAATTGTTTTAAAAATTCTTCTATTTTGCACATACATTTCTCTAATTTTGTTATATTCAAGTAAATCTTCATTAGTTTTTTTACAGAAGCATTCAAAAGAATTACATTCTTCAATTTTACTGTCAAATTCAGATTTTAATGTCAGCAAAGGTTCTATTCTATAATTAGAAGAAAAATATCCAAAACTTTTTAAAACAAGTTCTTTAGCTTCCTCAAGCGTAAATCTTTGTAACAAGTTTAACACCATTGAATAGCTCGGAGAAAATTTGCTTTCCAAAGGATTAGCATCACTGAGAACAAGCTCTGCAACTTCCTCAGGAGTTTGAAAAGGAGAGCCTACAATAACTACATACCCAATTTCATCCATTCCTCTTCTTCCTGCTCGTCCCGACATCTGAAGAAACTCGCTAGGAGTAAGTGTTCTGTGTCCGGTATCGGTTCTTTTGCTTATAGAACTTATAACAGTTGCCCTTGCCGGCATGTTAATTCCTGCAGCAAGAGTTTCAGTTGCAAAAACAACCTTTATCAACCCCTTTTGAAAAAGTTTTTCAACAAGCACTTTCCATCCGGGAAGTAAGCCCGCATGATGTGAAGCTACCCCCAGCAACAAATATTCGATATGCTTATTTTTATAGAGATAAGGATTCTCAGAGAGATATTCATCAATAATTTGTCTGATTTCTTCTTGCTCTTTTTTAGTAACAAGGCAAAGTGAAGCACATTTTTCCATTTGCTCATCGCATTTTTTTCTGGAAAAAGTAAAATAAATAGCAGGAAGCATATTTTTTTCATGCAAATTTCTGACAACATCATTGACAACATTACGTTTTTGAACAGCCTTACCTCGCCTAAATTCTTTTTTTTCAGGCTTTATTTTTTTATTTAATGTTCCATTTGGTGTTAACAAAGGTAATAAAGTGTTCGGTTGAGAAGAATCAAAGTAATAGAACCTTAGAGGAACAGGTCTAAAATCCGTGTTAATAAGTTCTGTTTTCGAGTGAACCGTATTTATCCATTCTGTCAGCTTATCTGCATTTGCGACAGTTGCAGAAAGAGCTATAATCTGTACATTAGTAGGGCAATAAATAATACTTTCTTCCCAAACAGTTCCTCTCTGTTCATCATTCATGTAATGAACTTCATCAAGAATAACATATTTAACATTCTTTAAGTTATCGGTAACAGAGCCGAAATTTGTTCCATATAACATATTTCTAAAAACTTCAGTAGTCATAACAACAATTTGAGCATTCCGATTTATCGAAGTATCCCCTGTAAGAAGCCCAACTTTATCAGCCCCATATTTTTCGGAAAAATCATTGTATTTTTGATTTGACAATGCTTTCAGAGGAGTTGTATAAAAAACCTTTTCTCCCTTTTCTAAAGCACAATGAATAGCGTGTTCTGCTATAACAGTTTTACCAGCACCTGTAGGAGCACAAACTACTACACTTTTACCTTGTGATATACAGCCACAAGCCTCTTTTTGGAATTCATCAAGTTCAAAAGGAAAATCGTACATCTAAAATATACCTCTGCTATACCATACTCTATATATTCATTTTAACACAGTTTTTATGTAGTAATAATAGTTGATTCCAATAAATTTCAAACTTAATATTTCGTAAAAAACACTTTTTTTAAATAATATTTAGTTATAAAATAGAGTTACTCCAACATTACAATATTCAAGAAAGGATTTTCATATGGTACTTGAAATGACTTATCCTCAACTGGAACGAGCAGTTAACCCCACACACGACATAAGACTTTTTTCTGGTCGTTCAAATCCAAAATTAGCTCAAGAAATTGCAGATTACTTAGGAACAACTGTAGGTCCTATGGTAATTAAGAATTTCGCAGATGGAGAGATTTATGTTCAAGTAAAAGAAAGCATAAGAGGAGATGATGTTTTTATTGTTCAGCCATTATGTAATCCTGTAAACGAAAATCTTATGGAACTACTTATAATGATTGATGCATTCAAAAGAGCAAGTGCAAAGACAATCACGGCAGTAATTCCTTACTATGGCTATGCACGTCAGGACAGAAAAACATCAGGAAGAGAAGCTATCACCGCGAAGCTAGTAGCAGATTTGTTGACAACAGCTGGAGCAACAAGAGTTTTAGCCATGGACTTGCACACGGGACAGATACAAGGATTTTTCAATATACTTGTTGACCATATTTTTGCAACACCTATCCTAGTAGATTACGTAAAAAGCTTAGGGCTAAACCCTGAGGAAATGGTAGCAGTAAGTCCAGATATGGGAGGTGCTAACAGGACACGCCATTTTGCGAAAAATTTGAATATACCTATGGCGATTATTGATAAACGTAGAGACAGACATAACGAAGCTATCGCAGCACATATAATTGGCGACGTAGAAAACAAAGTTTGTTTAATGTTTGACGATATTATTGACACTGCTGGTACAATATGCGAAGCTTCTAAGCTTCTAAAAAGCAAGGGAGCAAAAGCGGTTTATGTCGGAGCTACTCACGCAGTTCTTTCAGGACCTGCTATAGAAAGACTCAAGAATGCTCCAATAGAGGAATGTATCGTTACCAACACGATTCCTTGGACAAAAGAACACTTGCCACAGAATGTAAAACAACTTTCCGTAGCTCCACTACTGGGACAAGCAATATCACGCATCCACGATGATGAGTCTGTAAGTTCGCTATTTGGGTTTGAAAAAGAAATGAAGGTTTAAACTTCTTTCAACAAAACACTTATGTCAACCCCAAGAACACTTGCAATATCAATGACTTTTAGAATTGTGGGATTGATTTTGCCTGTTTCTATTAAACTAACTGAATTTCTTGAAATATTAGTAAGTTCAGCAAGCCTTTCTTGAGAAATATTTTTTCTTAAACGCTCACTTTTTATATTAATACCAAGATTTTTTAAACGTTTCTTATCTAACATAATAATAATTCTCTTGTATTACACAAAAATTTTCCATAAACTATATTAGTATTTATTATATTATATTCTTAAAATTAAAAGGAAGTCACAAGTGTAGACATGACTTCCTTTATATATACAAGGGCAGATCAACAGCTGCCCTTTACCGCATTCAATCTCTCGGAGACAACCTCCTATAAACCTAGCCTATAGACTAAGTGGACTGAACCGGCTCAATTATAAAATCTCTAATTTTCTTGATTTTGATTGATGAGTTTCCAACTTAGGAATATTTATTGATAGTACGCCATTTTTATACTCTGCGTGAGCTTCTGAAACCTTTATAGGTTCATCAAAAGAAATTGTTCTCTTATACTTACCATACCTAAATTCGCAAGTATGGTAGCGTGAATTTTTTTCAGCTTCTTCTTTTTGCTCTTTTTCTTCTTCTATTTCTGCAGTTAGTATCATAAAATCATTATCTAATTCTATATCTATATCATCCTTATTTACACCAGGGAGTTGAACTTTTATTTTGTAAGCTTTATCAGTTTGCTTAACCTCCACTGCCGGACGCCATATAGAATTCTTCTTTACATTTAGAGGATTTGCAAAACTTGGATGCAAAAATGTATCTCGTAAAAAATTATTTAACTCGTGATGTATGCTATCAAAATATAATTCAGGTTCTCGTATTATTAAATTTGTATTCATTAAAAACTCCTTTTGTTACCATCACAATATAAAGGAGTTTTCAAAAAGTTTCATTAGACAAATCGGCTATGTCGTTTAACATAACATAGCCGATAAAAATTTTATATTTTTGTATAATTAATCTTCTACTTGTCCGGCTGTCTTTCCGTATTTTTTAATAGTAGCATTTAACATATTTTCGTGATGCTTTTCTCTATATATTTGGCAGAGAAGCTTATACGCGTGTTTATTATATGGATCCTGTGACAAAATAGTTTCCAACTGTTCTACAGCAGAGTTTGAGCGTTTTGTATAATAATCAATTAGAGCTGGTAAAGTTTCTGTTAAATCATTCATATCGGTTGCACAAGCAATTTCTGCACAACTTTTTGCCTTATCAAACTCTTCTGCGTCAAGATACATAACAGCAACTTCATAATAAACTTCGGATTTACTTCTTCTATCATCCTTCATCTGGGCAACAGCTTGATACTCTTGAGCAGCCTTATCATACTCAGCTCTTTTTCTGTACTGTTCGGCTAAAGCCAATTTTGTTTCTATATCTTGAGCAACAACTTCGTCTGGATTCATACTGTCATCAACCGGCACATTTAACGTTGACAGAATTTCTGAAACTGTAAACAATTGAGATTTTTCTTCATTTGTTAAAGCTACATTTGTAACATCAGGAACTACCGAGTACAACAGCGCCAATGTTTTTAAATCCCTTGCCGTTATTTCTGTATTAAATTTCGTTCCTATAGGATACATAACATCATAAATACTTGGGCTCTTTCCATTTAAACCTAATGTATGTCCAATTTCTTGCAAAGCAGAAGAGAACAACTGTTTTGAATCTAAATTATGCTTCTTCTCGTCAGTTTTTTTGAAAAATATCGTAGAACCTATAATTGTATTACCGTTAATTTCAAAAGTTTGAGATCCAATTGGAGAATTATCATCATTATTCACATTTTTAAAGAAGCACTTAATATCGGCATCCTCAGGGGCTTCAACAAAAGTAAACCTAACAAGTCCTTCGCTCGCTCTTTGCCAAGCCTGATATGCACTCATAACAACTTCTCTATAGTAATCAGGAACATCTGTAGTATCCTGTATAAAAACTTTTAAAGGAAAAGTCGATTTATTCCATCTAACAATTTTACCATTTGCCGCGACTTCTCTGAAGTAACTATCTATAACTGCAGCTTTTATTGTTTTTTCACCCATAGATTTATCATATCCCAATAGAATAGAATATGAATTCTTTAACCCAAAAACAGGCATAGAAGATTCTAATGAATTATTTAAGTTAAATAAAGAGAATGCTCCTGCTGCCATTAGGACTGTACAAATAACTACTTTTTTCATATTTCCAGAAAACCTCTTTTTAATACTACCACTACATTATATATTAAAAACCAGAAAATTAAAATTTTGCGCTTTTCTCAAAAGATAAAAATTAATATGTTCGCATAAGTTTAAGCTACCAAAGCTCAATTCATATTATACACCACTTTACAAAAATTTTACATTCTTTAATTTTGCTTGAAAGTTTCCATATTTTAAGTTAAACTTAACACATTAAGGAGGGTATATGCACGAATACGTATTTAAAATGAAAAAGGGTGATATTGAAATAGAATTAAAATCCGATGATTTAGAATTTGTAGAAGAGCAATTAAACAAGTGGCGTGAAGAGCTCCTTCAGGACAAGTAATAAAAATCAATTTAAAGCATAAGGGTAAGAAATGTCAATTTATTCTTTCAAAATAACAAAGGGCAAATATCAATTATCATTAACTACAACAGACAAAGAGCTTGTAGTAGATCAATTTGCAAAGTGGGTAAAAAAAGCATCTGAATATGTTCAGAAACATAAAGTGCAACAATGTAAGGAAATTGTAAATTCTCAAATAAATGCAGAAAAAGAAATTACACAGAAAAATATTGATGCGCAATTAAATAGAATACCTAAAGTCGAATCTACAGCAAAAGAGACTGACACTAATGATAAAACTAAGAATTTGGATATATTTTATGCACCTGGAAATATTCAAAAAAATGAGGAAGAAAAGTATTCTACAGTAGCAACTCCAAGTGAAGCAACAAACGAAGGAGGCTTTGACAACATATTAGAAAAATCAATGCAAGCTCCGCAGACAGAATTATCATTCAAGCCAAACCCTTCTATAAAGAAAGATAACGCTTTCATTAATTTCATTTCCGCAAGACCTATAGAAAAGAAAATTGATTACTTACTGATGACAGCATATTACTTTACCCAATATGAACAAAAACCGAGATTTACTCTAAAACAACTTAACGCCAAATTAATGCAAAACATTGCAGTGATAATAGATCACAGTATTTTGCAAGAAGCAATAAACCGTGATTATATAGAATGTTTACCTGATTTAACAGGTTTAGTGGGGGCTTCTGAATACCGACTAACTGCATACGGGGAGAAAGTTTTACTAGATGAATAAACGAGTTGCAGTTGCTTTATCAGGAGGAGTTGACAGTAGCGTAACAGCCTTACTATTAAAAAATCAAGGGTATGATGTTATAGGAATTACCGCCAAAACGACTTCTTCTATGGAAGCTGAAATTGTTGTAAAGAATGCTGCAAGGGTAGCTCAAAAGCTTGAAATTCCATTTTATCCGTTTGATGCAACATCGGTATTCCAAGATAGAGTAATCAACTATTTTGAAGAATCTTACCAAAAAGGAGAAACACCCAATCCGTGTATAATGTGTAATAAATACATGAAATGGGGAAAACTTTTTGATTTTGCGATTAATGAGCTTGAAGCCGACTATATAGCAACCGGTCATTATGCAAGAATAAAGAACGATTATGGAATATATAAACTCTATCCAGCCTCAGATCAGCATAAAGACCAGCTTTATTTTTTGTTTATGCTCGATCAAAAGCATCTTTCAAAAACACTGTTTCCTCTTTCTAATTTAAAAAAAGAAGAAGTTCGAAAAATAGCTCTGGAAAATGACTTGCCAAGCAAATCCTCAAAAGAAAGTCAGGATATTTGTTTTATAAATGCTCCTATGACGACAAAAAAATACCTAAACAATATCTTCTCTCCAAAAACCGGTGATTTTGTAGAAAAAAATACAGGTAAAGTATTAGGGCATCATACGGGATATTGGCAATATACAATAGGTCAGAGAAAAGGTATAGGACTAGCTGCACCGGAAGCACTTTATGTCATAGATATTGATTCTGCAAAAAATATTGTCTATGTTGGATATAAAGACTCATTATTATCTAAAGCTCTCACATTAAAGCGAATTAATTGGAGTTATCCATTGGAACTTCAAAGCTTTGAAGCGTTGGTAAAAATCCGTTATAATATGCAGTCAGTAAACGCAAAAATTACTATAACACCTAATGGCACCACAATAGAGTTTTCAGAAAAAGTTTCCGCAATCGCAAGGGGCCAAGCTTGCGTAATTTATGATAAAAACGATGGTCACTTGCTTGGCGGCGGTTTTATATAATGCCTCAGTAATGTTGCGGAGATACAAATAATAAGTTATAATAAACTAAGGTAGAGTGTGTGAGGTAATTATATGGTAGGCGTTTTATTTAATGCTGGAACTACCAGCTTCAAACAAAATTCTTATGGCGATATTCAGCGTCTTGGAACTACAACAAACAATAGAACTGTATATCAAGTAATCGATTCACAGGGCGAGAAATCTGGTAAATTAAGTATACCAAAAGAGCAAGCATACAAATTTGAAAAAGCTTATAAGGATGTAATGATTACTGCACCTAAAATTCAAGAATATGTACTCGAGAATTCTTCAGAAAAAGACATAAAAAGGAGAAGAAATCTTTCTCGCATAATCGTAGGAACAGGAGGCTTAATCGGAGCAATCATACCTATAGTCTTAACCCAAAAAGCTTCAAAAGTAAAAGCTATCATATCAACTGTTGCTGGCATAATAATCGGGCTCTCAGCAGGTTACACTGCGTCACTTTTAGCAACAATGCCACCTGGAACATTAAAATTTGCAAAAGCGACAAAAACATTTTCTAAACTAGACATACAACCTGTAATAGAAGACAAAGACAATCCAAATAATTAAGGTAACACAATTGATAGACATCAGTTTATGTTTATACTATTATTGGATAGGAATAAAATTAGTATAACATAATGGAAGCATCCGGCTTTCGAGTAGCTGGAGAAAGAAGGAAAAATGTTACCTGAGACAAAAAGTTTTCAATTGGAAATCGGTGGAAAAACAGTAACCGTAGAGACAGGAAAGTATGCACGTTCAACTAACGGAAGTGTTACAGTAAGATGTGGCGACACAATGTTATTTGTTCATTGTTGTGTAAGCAAAGAGCCAAGAGTCGGAATTGATTTTTTCCCATTACTTATTGATTATGAAGAAAGAATGTCTTCTATAGGTCGTATACCTGGGGGATACAATCGTTCGGAAGGAAAGGCAAGCGACAAAGCAATTTTAGTATCTCGCTTGATTGATAGACCTATAAGACCACTTTTCCCTAAGGGATATAGAAATGATATTCAAATTGTAGCTCAACTATTCAGCTATGATCAACAAAACCAACCTGACACACTTGCTATGTTAGGTGCATCTTGTGCGTTAATGTTATCAGGCGCACCTTTTGAAGGTCCTATTGGAGCCGTAAGAGTATCAAAATTAGATGGTCAATTAATAGCAAACCCAACACATCAACAAGCTGATAAATCAGACTTGGATATAGTTGTTGCAGGCACTCACGATAGCGTAATAATGGTAGAAGCCGGCTGTAAGTTTGTAACAGAAGACGATATTATGGAAGCTGTTGAATTTGCACAAGGCGAAATAAAAAAACAATGTGAAGCTCAATTAGAATTTGCAAAAGCTTGCGGAGTTGAAAGAGAAGAATTTGTAAACCCTTATGACACAACTGAATTAAAAAATATCATTGATGAAGTTGCTCACGATATCATATTTGATGCATACCATCATTTCGACAGAGAATACAGACAAAACAAGCTAGAAGAAGCTAAGAAGCTTGTTAAAGAAAGAGTAGAAGCTCTTCCTGAAGAACACTATATTCACCAAATAATGGAAGAAACAGGTATAGATTTTGTCGCAGAAGAATTTAAGGCCGCAGAAAAGAAAATTATGCGTGCAATGATTCTTGACGAAGGTGTAAGAGCTGATGGTCGAAAACCAACCGAAGTTCGTCCTATTTGGTGTGAAGTAGGAGTTATTCCTCGTGCACACGGGTCTGCAGTATTCACAAGAGGTCAAACTCAAATTCTATCAGTAGCAACACTTGCCGGTCCTGGTATGAAACAAGAATTAGACGGTGTTGATCCAGAAACAGAAAAAACTTACATGCACAAATATATCTTCCCAGGCTTCTCAGTTGGTGAAGTTAAGCCTTTAAGAGGTCCTGGAAGAAGAGAAGTAGGACACGGTAATTTGGCAGAAAGAGCTAATGTTCCGGCTCTTCCTTCTCAAGAAGAATTTGGATACACAATAAGAGTAACATCTGATGTCTTAGAATCAAACGGTTCAACATCAATGGGTTCAACTTGTGGTTCATCAATGGCATTAATGAATGCAGGTGTACCTGTAAAATGTATGATTGGTGGTGTTGCAATGGGTATGATTACAGAACCTGGCAGAGAACCTGTTGTATTAACTGATATTCAAGGTATTGAAGACTTCTTGGGTGATATGGACTTCAAAGTTACCGGAAATGATGACGGTATAACAGCTCTTCAAATGGATATGAAAGCAAAAGGTATTGCAAATGACACTTTAAGAAGAGCATTGGCTCAAGCTAAAGAAGGAAGACTACATATCCTTGGTGAAATGAGAAAGGTTATATCAAAACCTGCTGATCATTTATCACCATTCGCACCAAGTATAACTACAATGACAATACCTGTTGAAGATATCGGAACAGTTATCGGACCTGGCGGAAAACAAATCCGATCAATTATTGAAGCTTCCGGTGCTGAAATTGATATTCAAGATAATGGTGTTGTTACAATTACTTCAAACGACCAAGAAGGTGCTGCAATAGCGAAAAAAATGATTCGTGATTTGACCTTCAAGCCTGAAGTCGGCATGGTTATCAAAGGAAAAGTTGTTAGAATAATTCCTATAGGTGCTTTTGTTGAACTCGGCGGTGGTAAAGACGGCATGGTTCATATTTCACAGATTTGTCAAGAAAGAATTGAAACAATTGAACCTCACGTTAATATCGGCGATGAAGTTATTGTTAAGGTTATAAAGATTGATGATAAGGGTAGAATTAACCTTACTATCAAGGGCGTAACTGATGAAGACAAAACTAAAATCATCAATGCTTAATTAGTGACAACAAAAAAAAAGAAGTCCAATTTCTGGACTTCTTTTTTTTACAAAATTTTTTCTTTTAGATTAAAGTATTCACCTGCTCCAATACTCAAGCTTTTTACTGCTGCTTGAACTCTGTTTAATACCCCTAATTTTTTATATATTGATGCAACATGAGCCTTAGTAGTATGATTAGAGATAAAAAGTTTCTTTGAAATCTGCTGATTATTTAACCCCAATAACAACCAATACAATACTTCTCTTTCTCTTTCAGTAAAATTTTCCATTACAACAAAATTCCCTTTACTTTCCAAACTTTCATTTCTCATTATATTTGTACAATATCAGATATCATTATGTCTATAAGCTTGGTGGCTACATTTTTGAACAATAAACTTTATTTTAAGTTAAGTTATGTAACAATTTTAAAGCCTCTCGAAATTAGATACATTTTCAATACTTTATATATACAAGATGGTATTATAGGAATCCAGTAAGATGAGTGTCGGAACAAATACAGATTTACAAAAAATATTTGGTCAGGTAAATACCCTTTTAGGTCAATTACCATCAGATGCAACTGGTGGCTCATCATCATTTAATGCTCAAGATTTTTTTAAACTTGGTAATATATTAAATGGTTCATCATCACAATTTAGCGGAAATAGCGTTGGAAACAATCAAACTGCGAGTATCATACAAAATACTATTAATACTGTAATGTCTTTGATTAATAAAATAACAACACAAGAATCAAAGGCAGCGAGTGAAGAAGTAAAAAAGAACAAAAAAGCAGCCGATAACTTAGCAAAAGAACAAGAAAAAGCTAAAACTGAATTAAGCCAAAACATTGACAATATTGAAGCTCAAATAATCACAGAAAAAGATACAGTAATCAATTCAACAGCCAATTTAGAAGAAGTAAGTAAACAGCTTCAAGAAAAACAAGAACAATTAAATGCACTAGTTAAACAAATAGAAGAACAACAAAAAGCACTTCAAACAGTAAAAACTCCCGAAGAAAAGGCTAAAATATTAGGAACAATACAAGGTTTGTCCGGTCAAATCGGAGAACTTATAGGAAGTCTTGGAGATTTACAAGATCAAGTAACAACATTAAGCCAGGCTGTAGAAAATTCCGTTACAAATATTGAAACAGCAAAAGGTAATGCTGTTTCAATTCAAGAAAATGGAGAAATGCAAATTACCAAATTAGTTCAAGAAGGAGCAAATTTGGTAACACAAAACACATCTACTCAAGTAAAAGGTGTAACAAATAACGTAACCGGAGCTTCACTACAAGTCAGTGCCGAAGCTGCTTCTTCAAATATGTTCTCTGCTGGTGCAGCTGCTAAACTTTATAGAGCTGCAAATGACCAATCAACAGCTGGTCAAACAAGAACAACAGGGTCTCTTACAAATCTTCAAACTGTTCTAAAGGGAATCGGTGGTTTGCAAGATAATTTAACCTTGTTAAGTAATTTTAAAACAGCAATCGGGAGTTCTCTTGGAGAATTTGATAGCGCAGTAGGAGAATGGAACTCATCCGTTACCCCTGTAATTACAAGTATTGGTTCGTTCGAAAGTGTAATATCCGGCAATGAAGAACTCAAAACGGCTGTTACTAGCGATTTAAGTTCATTAGGATATAGCGCAGAAATTGATGAGCAAGGAAATATAGAGATTTCACGAAATGACAATGAGAGTGAAGCGCAAACTCAAGAAACATCTACAACATTAGAAACATCAGAATTTGATGTTCAGGGTAAACTTAACCCATTCGAAAATTTAAAAATTTAAAATAAAATATAAAGATTTTATTAAAGTTTTTTAGCGAGTGTAGATACTACACTCGCTAAATTGATATTGTAGCCTGATTTTTGAGCTTATGTATATAAAATTTATCCCTAAACATCACTCTATACTTGCGTTGACAAGTAATTTCATTTGTGTTGCAATATTGGTATAGCCGTACAAAAAAAGGAGATTTTAATATGACAACGAAAACAAAAAAGAACGTTGAATCTTTGGAAAAATCTCTAAGTGCATCAAATGTAGTTGAAACACTTGATCAGTTAGAAGGATTAATCTCAAGAGTTCACAGAGCGCAAAAAATCTTTTCAACTTTCTCTCAGGAAAAAGTTGATGCTATTTTCAAAGCAGCATCAGCTGCTGCTAATAAAGCAAGAATTCCTCTTGCAAGAATGGCTGTAGAAGAAACCGGAATGGGTATCTTAGAAGATAAAATTATCAAAAACCACTTTGCATCAGAATATATTTATAACAAACACAAAAATGCAAAGACTTGCGGAATCATAAAAGAAGATAAGATTAATGGTACAAAAATTGTTGCAGAACCTTTAGGAGTTTTGGCAGGTATTATTCCTACAACAAACCCAACTTCAACTGCAATCTTCAAATCATTAATAGCTTTAAAGACAAGAAATGGTATTATCTTCTCACCACACCCTAGAGCTAAAAAATGTACAATAGAAGCTGCAAGAATAGTTCTTGAAGCTGCAGTTAAAGCAGGAGCACCAGAAGATATTATCGGTTGGATAGATGTTCCATCTATTGAACTTTCTAGCGCTTTAATGCAACACCCTTCAATTGATTGTATTTTAGCAACAGGTGGTCCTGGTATGGTTAAAGCAGCTTACTCATCAGGTAACCCAGCACTAGGTGTTGGCCCTGGTAACACATCTGCTGTTATTGATGAAACTGCTGATATTAAAATGGCTGTTTCTTCTATAATCATGTCTAAGACTTTCGATAATGGTATGATTTGTGCGTCAGAACAATCAGTTGTTGTTGTTGACAGCGTATATGAACAAGTTAAAAACGAATTTATATACAGAGGTGCATACCTTGTTAATGAAGATCAAAAACAAAAATTAATAGATCTTCCTTTAATTGATCCAAAAAGAGGTACAGCACATCCTGATGTAGTTGGTCAAAAACCACATAGAATTGCTGAACTTGCAGGTTTTGGACATGAAGTTCCGGAAGATGCAAAAATACTTCTTGTTGAAAGACCAGAAGTAGATTGGGAAGATCCATTCTCTAGAGAAAAATTATCTCCTGTTCTTACTTTATACAGAGCAAGCGACTTTGAAGATGCAGCTGAAAAAGCATACACTCTTGTAAGCAAAGGTGGTTTAGGACACACTTCAGTTCTTTACACAGACGAACGTCATAAAGAAAGAATCGACAAATATTCTGAAAAAATGCCAACTTGTCGTGTATTAATAAACCAACCTTCATCTCAAGGTGGTATCGGTGATTTATTTAACTTTAAGTTAGAACCATCTCTAACTCTTGGCTGCGGTTCTTGGGGCGGAAATGCTGTTTCAGGTAACGTAGGCGTTGAAAACTTATTGAACTACAAAACCGTTGCAGAAAGGAGAGAAAATATGTTATGGTTCAAGGTTCCTGCTAAGGTTTACTTCAAAAGAGGTGCTATTGATTTAGCACTAAGAGAACTTGCCGGTAAAAAACGTGCATTTATCGTTACTGACAGATTCTTATTCAATTCAGGCGCAGTAAATGCTATTACTAATGTTCTTGATGAAATTGGTATTGAACACGAAGTATTCTTCGATGTTAAGCCGGATCCAACACTTTCAACAATAAACCAAGCAATGGCTATAATGAAACCGTTTGAACCAGACGTTATTATATCTCTTGGTGGCGGTTCTCCAATGGATGCTGCTAAGATTATGTGGTTATTGTATGAACAACCTGATACAAACTTTGAAGATATCGCTATGAGATTTATGGATATCAGAAAGAGAATTTGTTGTATTCCTGAGCTTGGTAAAAAAGCTACAATGGTAGCTGTTCCAACTACATCAGGAACTGGTTCTGAAGTTACTCCGTTTGCTATCATTACAGACGATGAAACTCAAGTAAAATATGCAATTGCTGATTACGCATTAACACCAAATATGGCTATCGTTGATCCAAACTTTGTAGATGGTATGCCAAAAGGTTTGACTTCTGCTTCAGGTATTGATGCTTTAGTACACGCTTTAGAAGCTTATGTTTCTTGTATGGCAACTAACTTCACTAACTCAAATGCTCTTGAAGCAACTAAGTTAGTATTCAGATACTTAGAAAGATCATATAGAGAAGGTGCTAATGATCCTATCGCAAGAGAAAAAATGCACTATGCTGCAACAATTGCAGGTATGGCATTTGCAAACTCTTTCTTAGGATTATGCCACTCAATGGCTCACAAACTTGGTGCAATGTATCATGTTCCACACGGTGTTGCTAATGCTTTATTAATTAGACAAATCATTAAGTACAATGCTTCTGATGCACCGCACAAGCAAGCTATATTCCCTCAATACAAATTCCCTTGCGCTAAGACTAAATATGGTCAAATCGCAGATGAATTAGGACTTGGCGGAAACAATGATGATGAAAAAGTTCAATTGTTATTAAATGCAGTAGACGATTTAATGACAAAAATCGAACTTCCTAAGTCAATTAAAGACTTTGGTGTTGATGAACAAACATTTATGGACAACTTGGATGAACTTGTTGAATTGGCATTTGATGACCAATGTACAGGTGCTAACCCAGCATATCCGTTCATGTCTGACATCAAGAAAATCTACATTGATGCTTACTACGGTAATGTATAAGTATTACTACACACAAAAAAGAGACTTGAAAATTTTCAAGTCTCTTTTTTTGTAATTTAATTATTCAAAATTATATTCAATAATATTATTTTCTTCTCTCCACGCATCGCGGGCATCTTGAACAAGATTTCTAACCCACTCTAATGGAAGTTTTCTGACATCAAGGATTTTACCATTTTTGATTCGTGTTTTCGTATTTAAATCAGCATTTCCGTCTCCGTCTAAGTCTCCTCTCTCGCTTATTATTGTTACAGTTTCACCATTTTTTGTCTTATAACTACTATAATCTGTAATTTTATAGACTTCGTTTTCTTCAATATAACCATCATTATTAAAATCTTTATAAGTTACTACCATTGAACGAAAACCAATCTCTGCTTGTTTCGTAAAAATACTACCTTGTTTCTTTTCTTCGTCCGATAATTTATGTAATATTCTATTACTTTGGTTTGTCACTGACAATTTAACGTCATCAACATTAGCCATTATAATTCCTCCTTTTTTCTTATTTTTTATACTGTTTAACTTTTTGTTAGACTTGCAAATCCTCTAGTGTTATATATCTATAAAGTTTTTATATCTTTTTTAATTGCCTATTTTTATGAAGTTTTATATCTAAAACGCTACAATTCAGAAATATAGACTCATTACAGGTTTACAAATCTTAATATAAAATACTTTTAGAGTCATATTTTGACTTATTTATGAAATTAAAAGTATAAAATTGTAAGAGGCATATGGGAATAAAAGAAGAACTCGGAAAAAAAATTAAACGAATGAGATTAAATAGGGGACTTACTCAAGAACAACTAGCAGAAGCTGTAGATGTTTCGCAAAGAACGCTGAGCGGAATTGAAATCGGAGAAAATTTTGTCACAGCAGATACGCTTGATAAGATAATTAAAGCTCTTAATACAACTAGTGAAGAATTATTCTCTACTACTCACCTTAAAGATAAAGATGAATTAGTCTCTGAAATTATAAATAGCATAAATTATATTTCTAATGACCCAGAAAAACTTGATATTTTATTTAATGTAGTAAAGAGTTTACAAAAAGAATAAGTTTTATGCAAAAAAAAGCCCAATTTTGAAAAATCAGGCACTCTAGATTAGGGGAATTAAATTAGTTAAATAGATGGTTATATATTCTTGATTATTGATGTTTTGCCCGAGAAATAAATGTAACTCTAGATTTCATATCCATTGCAAAAAGTCTCATTTCATCCATCAATACATAGGATTTATCAATTTCAGGATTTTCTTGAACATAAAATTCTTTTGAAATATTTGTTGCCATAGCATTAATATCGTATGATTGTAATAAAGCCATACTTGTATCACCTCGTCTCTTATTTTTCACGAGAATAAACATCTTGAGTATGTTGAAATAAATCAACATTATTTTCTCAAGTCGCAAATCTAATAATCATCACATTAAACATTTACCAACATCTTACTTTTTAGGTAATTGTGACTAATTTAGACTTAACGATTATTTTTTCTCTCTTTTATTTCTTCGTCTTACATATATATAAAGTATATCTAGAATAACAAATTTCAAATTTTGGTTTCTTTGTTACATAACTTTACAATCGTAATATTTTATATATCTATTTATTTCTTAATATAATTGAATTGCAGGCCGCTTTTGTAAATATTTGTAACAAAAAGTCTAAAAATACTAAAGTTTTTAGAAAACGTGCCGATATACATTATATATCATATAAGAGGTGTGTATCATGTCAAACTTCACAGTCAACGGAGTATATTCTTACACAAGTGCAAACATTTACTCTTATCTAGGCAGAGTACCTACTAATTCTGCTGCTTTAGAGCGAGCCTTTGATGATTTTGACATTACCCCTACCGGCTCTACAGATGATTTAAAAAAGCTGAACAAAGCTATGTACGCTGAGTACTCAAAGCAAGTTCAGGAACAGATTGAGAACCAAAATAATGAGCAGACTATACCTTGGTCAGGGTTAATGGCACAAATCGGAATTCAGGCGACAGGTGATTATGACAAAGATTACGCAGCATTCAACAACGCAATTCAGTTATTAAGTCAAAGTGCAATTGATGGTCAGGCTATGACATACTTTGCGGGCTTAAGATCTGAAGCGCAGCAGGCTTTTGGATTATCCAACAAGCCAGGAGCTCAGGAAGCACCTATTAGTTACAGAACTTATCAGGCGCAATTTATGAGCTAAATTTTAGGGCGGTCTAAACAGGGAAAAGACCGCTTTTTGGTTAAGATTTTTTGTTTTCCTTATGATATAATTATCATAAGGAGTTTTCTTATGAATATACTTGTTACTGGAGGGGGCAAAGGCATCGGAAAAGCCATTGCCAAAGAATTAAATACAGATGGCAACAATATTTTTACTTGCGGGAGAAATGAAAAACTTCTTCTGAATTATGAGAATTATTGTATTTGTGATCTTTCTACTAAAGATGGAATGCAAAAACTCGGCGATTTTATTACCGATAATAACATTGATATTCTTGTAAATAACGCAGGCGAATATATATATTCGCACATCGAAGATATGGGATTTAGTGACATTGAACATATCACTAAAGTTAACTTGGAAGCTCCCTTATATTTAATTTCAAGAGCAATCCCTTATATGAAATCACAACACTGGGGAAGAATTATAAATATCGGATCAATAAGCGGTGTTGTAGGAGAAGCCGGAGCAAGCCTTTATTCAGGGACAAAATCCGGACTTATTGGTGCAACAAAGGCTTTAGCGCTTGAACTTGCTGAATACGGAATTACTGTAAACACAATTAATCCAGGCTGGGTTGATACAGATATGGGGAACTCTTCTGCTCAAGAAGGAGATTTTACTAAAGAAGAAATCACAGAATGTATTCCGCAAAAAAGATTTATTTCGCCTTCTGAAATTGCAGGGATGGTCAAATATTTAATATCAGAGGATGCTAGAGGGGTTACAGGGCAATCGATTAACTTATGTGCTGGTCTAACCTGCGGATGCTAATCTTTTATAAGAAAGGATTTTTATGTTAAACAAAAATGAGTTATTAAATTTATATAATATGAACTTAGACAATTTGTTAAAAGAATCGCAAAAATATTTAAAAGACGAAGTTGAATTCTGCTCAATTATAAATGCCCGTTCAGGAAAGTGCTCTCAAAATTGCAGATATTGTGCGCAAAGTTCACATTATAATACAGAAATTGAAACATATCCTCTTATGGACGTTGAAACAGTTGTTCATGCAGCCCAAGACGGAATAAAAAACGGTGCTGACAGAATTGCTATAGTTACTTCCGGTAAGACTCCTGATGAAAGTGATTTTGACACAATGCTTGAAATGATAAAAGCATTAAATAAAAATGGTATTAAAAGCTGTGCAAGTATTGGCATTTTAAATGAAGAACAAGCAAAAGCACTATCAGAAGCAGGACTTGTAAGATTTCATCACAACATAAATACTTGTAAATCATATCATCCTGAAATTTGTACCACACATACTTATGAAGACAGGATTAACACAACAAAACTTGTAAAAAAATACGGAATGGAGCTTTGTTGCGGAGTAATTATCGGTATGGGCGAAAGTATTGAACAGAGAGTTGAAATGGCAATGGAGCTTGCTGAAATTAATCCTGATAGTATTCCTGTAAACATTCTTACTCCAATTCCTAACACGCCTTTTGAAAAGTACTGGGATAAAATTGATGAAGAAAATGTTTTAAGAACGCTTGCTATATTCAAAATTGCTTGCCCTAATGCTTCTATTAGAATTGCAGGTGGTAAAAAAGCTAGATTATCAGAAGACACATTAGAAAAAGCGTTCAAATACTGTGCAGACTCTGCTATTGTTGGGAATTACCTTACAACAACAGGATTTTCTCCAGATGAGGATAAAAAATTAATTAATAAAACGGGGCGAAAATTAAAAAAATGTCACTCTTTAAGTTGTTCATAATATTTGTTAAAATCGGCGCTATACTGCTTGGCGGAGGCTACGTCATTTTGCCTATTATGACTAGCGAATTTGTTGATAAAAGGAAGCTTGTTTCACATGAAGACATAATAGACTACTTTGCATTGGCACAATCCTTACCCGGTATTATAGCTGCAAATATCTCTATGTTTATTGGATACAAGCTCAGAGGCAAATGGGGTGCAGTTGCGGCCATGCTTGGTGTAACTTTTGTTCCGTTTTGGAGTATTGTACTCCTCGCATCCGTCCTTGCGTCACTTATTAATAATACCTATATACAAGGTGCTCTATGGGGTGTTGGAGTTTCGGTTATAGCGCTTATTATGCTCACAGTTAGGGAAATGTGGCAGAAATCAAATAAAAATAGATTTTTCTATACAATCTTTATACTAACTCTAACCACGCTTTTAATATTCAAATTATCACCTATACAGACCATTTTATTATTCACAACACTTGGCGTGATTTTTAAAAGATTCAAGGAGGTTGGAGAATGATTTATATTCACTTATTTCTTGAATTTTTCAAAATAGGTTTGTTTTCTTTCGGCGGCGGATATGCCACAATACCTTTTTTATACCACATATCACAAGTGTATAATTGGTACTCTCTTGATGAATTAACACAGATGGTTGCTGTCGCATCTATTACCCCAGGACCTGTAGGTATAAATGTTGCTACTTATGCAGGGTTAAAAAGTGCCGGCATTTTGGGTTCTGCTCTTGCTACAACGTCTGAAATGCTACCGTCTTTATTCCTTGTAATTATTGTTTCAAAACTCTTAAAAAAGTTCAGTGATAATTTTTATGTAAAAGCAATTATCGAAACTCTAAAACCGGTTAGCTGCGCACTACTTACATCTGTTGCTATTGGGCTTTTAAAACCAGAGATTAGAGATTACAAAGCAATGATTCTACTGGCTTTTCTTTTACTTTTGAGTTGGAAATCAAAAAAAGACCCACTTTTTTACATATTAATTGCTGCAGTCGCAGGAGTAATCGTTACTATCATTTAGAGCCTTTCATTATTACTTTAAGCTCTACCCTACGGCTCTTTGCATAATCCTCTTTGCCATTCACCAAGACTGGTGATGAGAAGCTCGCCCCTTCAACTATAATCATTTTTCTTAAACGATTGCCATTTTCTTTGTTATAGGGAGTATGCGTCATGTAATTTGCAACTTCATAAGCCCTTTTAAGACTTAACTCCATATTTTTCATGTATTGTTCATCTTCTGAAAAGCTTCCCTTATATGTTTGCGAATCTGTATGCCCCTGTATTATTATTTTTTCTATATTTTTATTTAAATATTCATTTGAAAATATCGAATTTAAATACGCTGGTGAAAATTTCGATAAGTATTGCCTACCCTTTTCTGATAATTCATAACTATTTACATCAAACAACTCTAAATCAGAAATCTTTACGACACCTGATGTATCAACATTGGCATCTATATTTTGAGCTTTCAAAGCCTGCTCCAGAGCCTCAGACGCCTTTTTTTGTTCCAACTGACCCTGAATTTTTTCATAATAACTTGTCATGTATGTGTAGAAAAATAAAACTATGAACACCAGTACCAACGCTGTCATAAGGTCTGTCATAGTAACCCAAAAAATATTATTTTCTCCAGAATCATCCTTCTGCGGTCTTATCCTCATTGAAACCTCTTAAATTTTAAAATAACTTATCTACCACATCTCCACCGTTATTGCCACCGTTTAATGATTCATTTAATCTGTTTAAGCCATATAAGATGTTTTCTAAATAAGGAACTGTTGTATTGGAAATACTTTTCTCTATAGCTTTTGCAAAATTATCAGGAAGTGCTTTTAATAATTTTTCATTTGTAACACTTTGAATTTTTGATTCCTTTACTAAATCTATAAGAAATTTTTCACTTGTAACAACATCAAACAAACGTATAAACTCTTTTTGTATTGCAAGATAATATTTCTTACACATTCTGTTATACATTATTTTTTCTATAAACATAAATAAAAGCGAAAAACCAACAGCAAAAACAGAACATAATGCTGCAATTTGTATATTTGCTATTAAACTATTCAAAGATTCCCCAACATTAGATTCCATAGAAAAATTAACTTCTGTAAATGCAACTGCCATCTTTAAGAAAGTGAAAAACGGTCCTAAACCGGTTAATAGTGTTGGCATGGTTTGAATAAACTTATGATTTATCTTGGAATAAACCAAAGTATCTTCATTGAAAAAGTATGATGCATCAATTGTTAAATATATTTCAGGTTTAAAATCAGTACTGGAAGTCGGATTTTTAGATGCTACATAAAGTTTTTCTGGGAAAATTAAAGCTTTTTTAAAATCTTCCCAAGACGTCGAAGTATACAAATTACCCTTCATAAAGTTATCCAATTCATTAAATCTGTACGAAAGTTCTTTCCGATTTAGTGATCTTAGAAAAGAATATACTGAATTTAAATTCTGTTCGACTTTTAAATAATTCTTTAAAACAGTCATAATACAAAACAGGAAAAAAGCTGTTATAATTAAAATCGCCGGCTCTGTTATAATTTTTAGTATAGTCATACTCTCTCCCATGAATAAGTTTTACCTGTTTCTAACGCAGCTAAAAATAAATTATCTTAGTCTAAATTATAGCACAAAGTTTAATTTTAGACTATAATGAAACATATGAAATGTCCAAAATGCGATAAAGAGATTGCTGACAATTTAACAATTTGTCCTCACTGTAACAAAGTGTTGACGTTATTGTGCCCAAATTGTCATTCTAAAAGTGATTCTTCTGTTTGTAAAAAATGTGGTTATATAATACTCATAAAATGTGCAAAGTGTGGTAAGACAATATCGACTTCCGCTGATAAGTGCAAATGTGGTTTTTCAGTTAAAACCACTATTGCCTACAAAGAGTGTGAATGTGATGATTTCGCTTCGCTTGTTATACAGTTTGGTGCTCTAAAAAATATCCGAAGTCAACTGGCTTCACAAGAACTGTTTTCAAAATTTTTCTTGAAACTTCAAAATCTCCTTACCGCTCAATTGGCAAATGTAGAAGGGAAGATTATTACTTATAATGATACTTTTGTAGTGAACTTTAACAAAGAACTCTCCTTCCCAACTTCTACCAACAAAGCTGTAAGACTTGCTTTAAAACTTGTTAATGCTTTTGCAGAATTAAATTTGAAAGTTTTAAATGAACTAAAAACACCTCTTAACTTAAATATTTACGTTCTAAAAAAGAAATCTGAAAATTTATTAGATAAAATTTCTGTGGACTCTAATGTGAAACTTCTTTCTGTAAAAAAAAATGAAAAGAAATTTCTAAAAGGGATGCAAATTATTATAGATCAATACGTTTTTGACTGCATAAATAAAGAATATAAAACGGATTCACTATATTCAGTTGAAAAAGACGGTCAATCTTTAATGTATTATGAAGTTGTACTTGATAATTACATCCTTCCTCCTGAAGAAAAATCCACAGATACTCCTGTTGAAATAAAACCCCATAATATACAAAAGGTTGTTGCGCAAAATAATAACAATGACATGTATAGTTTTAAAGTTTTTGATATAAACGCTAAATGCAGTTTTTTCAAAACCAATGCTCTAAATTTTTGGGAACAATATAAAGATAACAAAATAATTTCAATAAAAACGGAAAAAGGATTGGGTTTAAATGTTTCTAAATTAACTAATTTTTTTGAACAAAAAGGGCTTAATGTTATACATGTTGCCTGCTGTGAAGAAATGAATTTTAAACCTTGGGGATTCTTTGAGCAATTGTTTAAAGATTTTTATAATCTACCCTTACACAAATCTTTTTTACCAGCCAATTTTCCCATAAAACGTTTTTTATCAGTTTTTGAACTCATAAAATCAAACCCAAGAAAAGCAACCACTCCTGAAGATGCGAGATTTGCGTATATGGAAGACTTCGGAGACTTTTTAGCATCTCTCAAAAATAGTGTTATCATAATCGAAAACTTTGAATTTTTAGATGACACATCTATACAGACACTAGAGCTATTCTTTGACAAATTTAAATCTCTAAATTCTAAATTTGTATTTACAACTGATTGTGAAACGTCTCTTCATTCCAAAATAAAAGGTTTATTGAGAACACCTCTTTATACAGAATATACTCTAACTAAAAACAATATCGATTCCATTCTTGCCAACACAAAAGAAGACGCAACAGATTTCATTCAATCTTTTTATTTTGAAAAAATAAAAGAAAATTTCAACGGCTCACTAATATACTATGAAAATGCTATCAGATTTCTTTTTGAGAAAAAAATTCTCATAAATTTTGAAAATAAACTTCTTATAAGAGGTAGTAATTCTGTTATAGTTCCAAAGACTCTAGAAGAACTTATAAAAGCTAGACTTAAGATTCTTAGCAAAAATATGGATGCTTCTATTGTTTTAGCATATTCTACATATCTTGGAGCAAGGCTTGATTTTGAAACTTTAACAAAACTTGGAGTCAAAAACCCAGAAAAAGCCGGAAAAGATTTAGAAAATGCAGGATTTGCGTTTATTAAAAAGAATATCATTCACATAGATAATTACAATCTCTTAAAACCTGTAATACAAGATTCTTTAAAAAAAGAAGTAAATGAGTTTCTGTCAAAGAATATTTTGGCTAATATAGGCAAAGGGCTAGATGATGCTTCGACTTTACTTATTATGGGTAAACTTGGGTTGTTTAAAGAAGAATATTTGCTTCTATGGAAAAACTCCCAATTTGCCATGTCTACAGGAGATTATGATGCTTATTTGAAAAATTGTTTAGGATTTCTTTCTCTTATAGAACACATTGGAGATAATATACCTCAGGAAGATATAGAAAATAACAAAAAAGAAGTATATCAGAATATTTTACTCAGTCTATACAATTATTCACCAGAAAAAATATATTCTATTGAAAATGTTTTGCTAATAGATGCTATGAACGAAAATGATAACGAAAAAATAGTAAAACTTTCTAATCTTATGTTACAAGGAGCATTACTTGCTTCCAACTATACAGACGCTCTTTCTCTATTGCATAACATTCTTACACGCATGCAAAGCCCTACATTAATTACACAAGAAGGAGCCGTTAATACTAAATTCTTATTGCTCTCTCTTGTAAATATTGAAATATTATTTAACATCGGAGACTTCACTCAATGCGTGGATGTTGCAGATGATTTATTAAAAGTATTAAAGCCGGATATCATTGACAAGATTAAACCACCAAGCTTTTCTACTAACTTGTTTATTGAACATATTCTAGAAACGTTCAGACTTGTTGCTTTTGCTAAAGTCTTTCTTTTAGATAGCGATCTGGATGAATTTTTCTCTTTAATAAAACAAGCTTTAAATGTAGAACTTCCTGATAAAGACTGTATTACCACTTTCAAAGATTTCTTGAGCGGAAAAACTTTTGCGACTTCTAACGTTGAAAAAGCTTCAACTTTCTCAAAAATTATATACTTAATAATTCAAGAATTTGCTTATCACAAAGATGATTACAAAACCTTTGCTCAAAACATTTATCAAGCAAAATTACTTGCTGCTGACATTCATCAAACACAAATTGAAATGTTCTGTGATTTATTAATTGCTTATTCTTATGCTAATATCGGTATAAAGCAAAAGGCTGAAATTATTTATAACGATGTACTGGAAAAAGCCCAAAATGCCGCTATATTCAATATGATAACTCTTGCAAAGTACTTTATTGCAAAATTAAATATATCAGAAACCAAGTATGAAGAAGCACTTTTTATAATAAACGACACACTGGCACTTCTACAAAAACATAATAATCAAGCCAAAATAATCTATGTTCTATTCGAAAAACTGTTCATAGAAACAGTTAAACTCCTAGAACTAGATTCTATAGATTTGTCAACCGAAGAACAAAAACTTGCCCTTGCGGCTAAAAACAATGAACTTGCCAGACTTATGTAAATTTCCTATTTTCCCCTTTTTTCACATAGAGTCGGAATACCAATCAATGCAAGGTAGAATACACAACCAAATAATACCAAATTTAATACTTCCATTGTTAAGACTCCTTTCTGCGGTAAATATAATCACACATGTGAATATACCCACCACCCTGCTCTTATATATTCCTAATTCCACATTTTTCATTTTTATAACACTATTAAAGAAAAATCGTTACAAAACTTTATATATAGTTGTTTACAATGACATACTTTTGAGTGTACAATTATATAAGGAGGCTTTTAATTTTGAGTAAAGGCTACGAAAATTTCAACAATATGGAAACATCTTTTAGAAAATCCACACTAATTCAGGAGAGAATAGGGCTTGTATCCAGTCACATGTACAAACAATTTCTTGATTATCAGCATGCGACAATGAATACTACTGAAATTTTTACAGAAATGATAGAAAATCTTAAAGCAACGGCAGATTCTCTTAAACAGTCATTTGCTGCAAGAGGCGTCACAACAGAGAACATTTACGTTGAACACGATAAAGAAAAGACTGTTGTTATAATAAATATTTTATGGCATACAATCAGTTTGACAACGAGGTGTAATTATGAACCGCAAGCTTTGTATAGAGAAAGTGCGCCGCCGATGTTTTCTGGTCGTATAATGGCAATAAATGGAAATTATAACGAATTAATGGATGGAATTACATCACGCAATGAAATGATGCAAGTTCTTTTAGACAAAGAAGTTGCTTCATTGTTTGTTCCTGCTGATAAAACTCAAAATTCTATTTTTAAAATAAGGCACCTTGCTAATAGAGAGTTCTTTCTGAACTCTTCTGATGCTTCTAGGGAATTTATTCTTAAAGTTGTCGAAACCATATGTGGTGGGGGCTTATACCACGAAGAAGGTTCCAGAAAAAGTTTTAATATATAAAAAAAAGCCCCTAATCGGGGCTGAAAATTTTTGTAAGATGTAAGATGGGGGTTAAATTTTTTTATACCCTCTCCAACGGGGAGGGTTGGGGTGGGGGTTAATTTAATAGAGTAGAAATAAATCTGATTGAATCATCCTTTAATTCTTTAACAAAATCTCTTGCGATTTTTGAAAGAGGTCTGTTATCGATTTTATCAAATACTGCGTAGATTGGATCTCCACCGTTATTAAATCTCATTTGTCTGTCTTGTTTCTTTAAGTAGTAGAATTGAAAATCTTCTGGGATTTCTAAAGCTCCTGCCGGTTTTTTATTTCTTTCTATTGCATCGTATGTTGCTGTCATTTTGTTTATCTCTCTTAATTATCTCTTACATATATATAAAGTATATCTGCATTAAAAAATTGCCTTTTTTTATCATTTTATTAAGAAATATTAAGAGAATGTTAGTTTTTGACACCATTGTGGTATAATTAGTATATACAGGATGTAGCATAGTGAGGTTTTTATATGACAGATCAGCAGTACCGAATAGGTATAGGATATGATATTCATAAACTAGTAGAAGGTAGAAATTTAGTACTAGGTGGTGTAAGAGTTCCGTTTGAAAAGGGCTTAGAAGGTCATTCAGATGCTGATGTTTTAGTGCACGCAATAATAGATGCTCTACTTGGAGCTTTAGCAATGGATGATATAGGAACCTTATTTCCAGATACTGATGATAGGTTCAAAGATGCAGATAGTCTAATATTGTTAAAAAAAGTATATGACAAAGTGCAAGCTCAAGGGTATTGGATTAATAACATAGACACAAATATAATAGCTCAAGAGCCAAAGCTTATGGAGTATATCCCGCAAATGAAAGCAATATTAGCACCTCACTTGGGCTTAGAGCAAATGGATATTTCGATTAAAGCAAAAACAAAAGAGCATTTAGATGCAGTTGGCTCTAAGCTTGCAATAGAAGCCCAAGCTATAGTTTTACTAGAAAGAATTGGTTCGTAGTTTATTGTAAATATTTGTAAAAAATAGGCAAGTTTCCTCTCTATATATTTTTTATATATAGAAAGGAATACTATGTATACAAACAAGACTTTAAACTATCTTAGTACATTATGCCAAGCAAATTCAATTTCTGCCGATTGTAATTTTGCATATTTTAACAATAACAGTTATTTTAATATTTTTACAGGGTTCAACAACTTTTTACCTAATTTTAAATTTTTTAACACAGATTTTTCTAAAATATTCACCAATGTCAGTTGGTATAATAATCTTTCTTCAAACTTCAATTTTAGCAACAAAATTTTGTTTAATTACAGCTGTCCATCTTTGGATAAAACAGACACATTTATAAAAAGTACACCAAACAAAAGTGAGAGCAATACTTTATTATTAAAGTTAGCAGAGAATGCAAAAAAATATGAATATAAAGTTAATTCAGATAGTGATGGGAATCGTCTTTTTTCAGGAGGCAAGAAACAACCTTGGTGTACAGATTTCGTATCATACAATATAGAAAAAGTTCTCGGAGATAAATTACCGTCGTCATTTAAACATTTTTCCTCAGTAACAGCTCTAAAAAACTGGGGGGAAAATAACGACTGTTACTACAAAATCCCCGAAACAAAGAAGGAAGAATACGTTGCACAAAACATTAAAGTAGGAGATATAATGATTGAAACTAAAGGTAACAAATCTCATACTGGAATTGTGACAAAAGTTAATGCAGATGGTTCTTTTGAAACAATAGAAGGAAATTGTGGTAACAAAGTTGCCACTCAATGCCATAAGGCTAATAGTCCAACCCTTAGTGGATTTATTTCTCTTGAAAAATATATAGCCTAGAGAATAATCTGAGTTCCCAAAATTACTCTATGGGAATCCTCGAACAAATCATTTTGGCAAAAAACATAATTAAGCATAATTTTTAGAGCTTGCCCCTTTATAAAATAATTTATACCGGCAGAGTATTCTCTTCTTATATCATCCTGAAAATTTTTATCAGGTGTGTATTGATCATACCTAGCCAAAAACTGCAATTTTGGAGTCAATTTATAACCGACTGTTGAATATAATCCTTCTGCTTTATTTGATGAAATCGTTCTTGCTCCGTTATATCCGTCAGCGTACGCGTATTCAAAATTTGCCATAAAATTTTTATATTCATATCCGACATAAACACCAGATACCGTATAATCAATATCATTTTGCCCAGCAGTTATACCCCCACCAACATTTAACTTTCCGTATTTACCGTTAGTCTTACCTAAAGGTTTTAGAGAAAGCCAACCGGCAAATTCTACGCCTGGGAAAAAGCTTCTGAAATAAGTATCTGAGCTGTATCCGCCAATATCATATTCCACTAAGTCATAGTTCCCTTTAACTCTTAGCCCAAGTTTTCTTGTATTACCGAAATTTCTTGAAATTTGAGCTCTAGCGACAAAAGGAATAATCGTATCAGACCGGGAACCTTCATAGCCTGTTGGAGTTCTGGTATTACCTAAAATAACTGTATGATGTGGAATAGAAGCATTTGCGACATAAATATCAATCGGCAAAGCTTGTATAAAGGAATATCCGTCCTGCCTGTCAAAACGAAATCTCGCTTCGTAATAATTTTCTCCGCCTCTAAATTTTCCATTTATACCAGCTTGTATTGCACTAAAATCATAGAGGGTATCTCCCCCTTCAGAAACATCAATATCAGCAGCGGCCCTATAATATCCAAAAAAATGCATTTTTTCTACAATACCCGCTTCAAATTTCTTGGTTAAAATTCCGTCAAGAAGATACGCTGAGCTATCTGTATTTTTAACCTCTTTGGCTTTTATATCCTGAATTTTTTCGTACAGCGTATATTTGTCATCTTCTTCAAAAACTTTATTAACATTTTGAGTAGGTATATTATTATCATCCACATTTAGAAGAACTTCTTCAACGGCCAAACTCGTTGTTTGAAAAAGAAGAAAAAAGGTCAAAAATAAAATAATACTCCTCATTGCTTAATTGTACCACATATGTATGATTTTAAAAGAATAAACTACATTATATATATGAAATTCTAAAAATAATTTTCTTATAAAAAGCAAAAATAATATATAATAATATAGAGAATAATTGACTTTTAGCAATATTCCATTAAAAGCATAATATAGATAACAAAATAGGAGATACCACAATGGGTATGGCAGCATCGCAGGCTAGGTATTTAGCGTTAGTAGCGAGAAAATCAAATTGCGAATATGAGGGACAACAGATAAACCAAGCAAGAACAGTATTATCAAACCAATCGGCAAACTTATTTAATCAAATGCTTGGTTTGCAAGTTCCAGTACCTCCGAGTACACAAGATTTTACAAAACAACAATACTCATTTACTGATGGTATAAATGATTATACTATAGACAGTTGGCAGCAGCTAGCTACGCCGGAAGAAGATTATAACTATGTAGTCACTTATCATTATTATGAGGATGTATTTACAGGTTCTCAAAAAAAGAAAAACGATCCCAAAGTTCAATTTTCAAGTGGTACAGATGCTAGTGTTGACCAAATAGAAACCGCAATGAGACTTGTCACACAGACTAAAAAAGAGTACGAAAATGCAAAAGCTGCCACAAAAGCTAAACAAGACGAAGCTGCAGTATTATCTAATTATGCAGACACAACATCCTTTACGGGGATTTCTTCTTGTGAATACGATACCGAAGCAGATGTATACAGCGTCACACAAACAATTGTTGATTACCCAGCTGATGGAAATCCGATATATAACGATTCAGCAGGCACACAATACGATCTAAAAGATGGCAAATATTATAATTTAAATGACGATAATGAATATACAGGTGCAGCAAGTGATTTATCACCTTCCACAACGACTCAAGGACCGACAGATTTCACTGGATATGACAAACTTAGTGAAGCCGACAAACAAACAGTAAAAAATGCCATAGACAAATTAGTAAGCGAAGGAGCATTATCAGAGGATGTGCAAAAAGACTATGCAAGCGTTTATTATGATTCTGCTAGTGGTTCTATAGCCTTTCGTTCTGATTTAAGAAATCTTTACGGGGGAAGTTCTGGAGGTTCGCAAACGGTACTACCTACATACAAAACAACAGGTGATAAATCAATAACTCAAATTGCCGGCGAATACGATACTCAACTTTCAGCATTACAAGCAGTTGAATTTCAGGCTCTCCAATCATATCAGGCTGCAGAAAAGTCTTATGAAAGTCTTTGTAGACCAACCTATGTAGGTAACTGTGAATTAACATTACTTACAGATTTAACAGAAACTCAAAAAGCTGAATTGAAACAAATCGTAGCCGATATGAAAGAACAAAATATAGATTCCCCTATCATAGACTGTTTTAACGAAAGTGACGAATATTTAGGAGGTGTCTATCAATTCAAAATGAATGGTGTTACATACTATACAACATTCGAAGACTTAAATAATTCTTACCAAAGCGGAACAGGTATAAATAAGATTGATAGCCAAGACAAGTTATCATACTATAATGCAACTTACGTTTCAACCAAAAAAGAAGAAACACAAAAAGCTTTACTAGAAACTGATGGTAATGGTAGGTTTACAACAGTAAGATTCGAAAATGACTCTGTTACATACTCGTTAAATGTCGAGACTGTAACCGATGATGAAGCGTACAAAGATGCTATGAATCAGTACAATTATGAAAATGCAAAATATGATAAAATGGTTCAGGATCTTAATGCAAAGACATCTATAATACAACAGGAAGATCAACAACTGGAATTGCGTTTAAAGCAATTAGATACCGAGCAAAATGCCTTATCTACAGAAATAGAAGCAGTTTCTAAAGTTGTTAAAGATAATATTGAAGACTCATTCAAGACATTTGGCGGATAATCTTAAAGCTAAAAGAGGAATTTATGTCATACAAAAACGATGGATACTTAGTAATAGCAAACAAATACGGTGCAGCTTCAGCAGATGCCAAAGTTATGTTATACGAAACATACGACAGGTTGCGTGACTTAACTGTAGCAGGTTCCGGAAGTTCCGGTACAGGATTTGAAGCTGCTGGAGGTTTTTTATATCAACTGGCAAGTTTATTTGCACCTTCAGCCTTTATGACAACTCTTGGCGGGACAACAGCAATGAATATTCCAGGAACATCATACTGGACACAATACTCAGGGGGTGCAGGTGGAACAACAGGTACTTATTCATCTTTTGGAGTTAATTCATTAGGTAATTATTCTGGTTTCCCTAGCGGATATGCGGCAAATTTTGGATACAGACAAAGCGGATACACAACAGGTGGTGCTTCGGGAATAAGTGATTTATTATCGGGATTTGGTTCCTCTGACGGTACAACTACAGGATATGCCTCTGGAGTTGGAAGTATAGCTGATATTGCAAGTACTGCCGCTTATGGAATTGGAACAGCAAACGGTTATGGAATTGGTGCTGCAAATATTCTTATGCCTCTTGCAGGTATTGTATCAGGTTGGGGCGGAATTATGACTGCTGCCGCGCCTTACCTTGGAGAATTTGGTCTACCTGCTGTAGTTATGGGAAACTTAATGCAAGGTACTACCTCTGCGGCTTTATCAGCTTATCAAACTGTTTCTAGCAACGTTATTTCTAATGCAGATACCATACTTTCTCAAAAAGTTGCGAATATTGAAACTGTTTGCAAAATGCTTGATACACAAGGAGATATCGTTAGAAAAATGTTGAAAGACGATATTGAATCTGCTAGCAAAGATATTCAAGACTTATAATATTTAAAACGATAAAATAGAAGAGAGAAAATGCGAGGAAGAACTTTTTTTAGAATAATGCTGGATATTATTTTGAATAATGCTCTTTTTAAGAGCATTATTTCCTGTGTAAATTTTTGTAACGAAATAAGGTATTATAACCGAAAAGAGTTAAAGTTTTTGGGGAAAATGCCGTTAAACGATACTATAAAAGAAAATTATTATAAAAAAAGGTTTGTCTTTAACAGTATCACCAGCAATAGGACGAGTTCTAAATAACATGTTAAAAAATGTAACAAACAATATTCTGAATAGGCAATTATTTAAGTTCATATGTTTTATAATATATGTAGGCTTAGAGCGTGTAGGAGTAAAAGCTTATGCGTGAAGAACTACAAGCAAGTATAAAACGGTTAGTGAACTTTTTGAATTTTACCAAATCGTTTTTTAAACGAAAGAATCCATTTAAGGCGCTAGCCATAAGTTTACTTTCAAGTCTTAAGGATATGCTAACCATTAGGCAAAAGCTAAAGATGGCAAAGTATAGGGTAAACTACCACAAGCATCAGCTTCATAAAATGGAAAGTTTGATAGCAGAAAGTAATGAACACACATTCCTGAAAGGCAAGAATTTAAACGAAACAAGATAGAAGGACTGTTTTATGGGATTAATTGCTTCCAGTTTCAGAATGATGTATCTTACAGCGTATAAAATAACGTTGGAGACAAAGATTCAATGGATTGCATCTGCAAAGATGGAACTTGTTGCTTCTTCTGATGAGATTATGGCTCTCGGCAACGACTTAGACCCTGATAATCCTGCAGTCAAACAATTGGAAGCTCGGAGAGATAAGCTTATTATTTTAGAGAAAAAACTTGATTTACAAATGCAAGAATATCAAAACAGACTTAAGATGGTTGATGCTGAAATGCAATCTGCTCAAGGTGCGGTTGATGCTTCTATCCAGAGATCTTTTAGCTATAGTTTCCAATAATTTATTAATTAGTCTGTAATGACTCTATCTACAGAAATGTCTTGTTCTTCAGGATATATAGTTTCTACTATTAATTCTTTTGGTAAACAAACAATTGTTTTGCCCTTGTAATTTTGTAAAAATCTATCATAAAAACCTCCACCATACCCAATTCTATAATTATTTTTATCGCAGCAGAGAGCAGGAACAATTACTAAATCAATTATATTTTTGTCGCAACTTTCTGTTATTGGCTCCAGTGTCTTACAAACAGAAACACACAATTCATCACCATCACTATAAGGGCAGCACAAAAGATTTTTCTCGAAGACTTTTGGAAGATAAAAAGTTTTTGTTTTATCTTTCAGAAGAGAAAGTAAATTAACTTCATTTTTTAGAGGATAAAAGATCATTATGTTTTTTGCACGCTTGTACTCATCGGTCTGAACAAGTTTTTCAACGAGTAAATCACAATTTATACAGAGTTTTTTTCTTTTTTCCTTTGCAAATTGCCTTAAAGTTTTTTTATCCAATTACTTCTCCTAAACTATAGCCCCGTGGCTTGCATCCTGAACTGTTCTTGAATATTTACCCAAGAAACCTTTGGCTGAAGAAATAAAAGGCTTTAAATCTTCTTTGCGCTTCTTAAGCACTTCATCAGAAACTAACAAATCAATCGTTCTTTTGTTAATATCAATCCTGATTTTATCCCCATCTTTAATAAGGGCAATAACGCCACCATTTGCAGCCTCAGGACAAATATGACCTACACAGATACCTCTTGTACCGCCAGAAAAACGTCCGTCTGTAATCAATGCAGTCTTTGTTCCCAAGCCTTTTCCTACGAGAAGTGATGTTGGTGCAAGCATTTCTCTCATGCCGGGACCGCCTTTCGGGCCTTCGTAGCGTATTACTATAACATCCCCTTCTTTTATTAAATCATCCTCCAGAGCTTTCATTGCTTCTTCTTCGGAATTAAAAGTTTTTGCACTTCCAACAAATTCATAACAACTTTCATCCACAGCAGAAATCTTGATAACAGAACCTTCAGGAGCAATATTTCCATATAAAATTCCAAGTCCGGGCTTTGTTGTAAAAGGTTCCGTATAAGGATGTATTACAGATTTATCAGAATAAACACCCTCGTTTTCTCTTTTAGCTTTGTATTCAGGAACACTTCTTATAAGTTCATCCACAACTGCAGGAACACCACCTGCGTTATGAAAACCTGTCATAGTTATATTTGAAGAAGGCTCTAACTTGACAAATTGGTGTATTTTATAAGAAAGTTCTTCAAAATCTTTCAATGTAACATCAATACCTGCTGAATTTGCGATAGCTAAAATATGGAGAAAAGAATTTGTAGAACCGCCCATTGATAAATCCGCAATTATGGCATTTCTAAGGGTATCTTTTGTAATTATATCAAGAGGCTTCTTGTCTTCCTCTACCCATTTTACTATTTCCACACCGCTTTCAAAGGCAATTCTTCTCTTTTGAGAAGATACAGCAGCTGATGTCGCACAATATGGTAAACTCATTCCCATAACTTCTGTTAAACAAGCCATTGTATTTGCCGTATACAAACCTTGGCAAGCACCAGCTGAAGGACAAGAAGCTTCTTCAAGCTCTAAAAGCCTATCCTCAGTTATCTCTCCGTTTCTGTATTTACCTATAGCCTCAAAAGCGCCTTTTATCATTGTAAGTTTTTCACATCTGCTTTCCCCATCCAACATCGGACCTGCAGTAACAATAATAGAAGGAATATTTATCCTTGTAGCAGCCATTAACATGCCGGGAGTAATTTTATCGCAATTTGAGAGCAGAACTAAGCCGTCTAATTGATGAGCATTAGCAACTGTTTCAATACAATCAGCAATTAAATCTCTGGAAGGCAAAGAATATTGCATTCCTGAATGTCCCATTGATATTCCGTCACAAACCGCGGGAACTCCAAATATAAAAGCTTGACCTCCAGCAGTATGAATTCCTTTTTCTATTTGTCTTTCTAAATCTCTCATACCAATATGACCAGGAACTAGGTCTGAAAATGAACTTGCTATTCCTATAAATGGAGAATTAATGTTTTTTTTGGATACTCCAGTTGCCATTAAAAGACTTCTATGTGGAGTTCTGGCTACTCCTTTTTTAATACTATCACTTCGCATAATAAAATCCCTTCTTGATGTAATTTTATCACGAAGAAGGGACATAGGTTAGGATATCAAAATTTATTTTATGCACTCATTGTACTTGCTACATTCTGAGCAGAAACTAGAACCTTTTCAGGAACCTTTTCTCCAGCTTGAACATTTTGTAAAACTAAAGACAAGAGTTGTGTCTGCCCTTCTGCAGTTTTCTTTTTAGCATTAGCCTCAAGTTTCACTGATTCATCTGTTGGTATAAATATTTTCATAGCCTTACTTGCAAGTATGGAACCTGCAGTACCTCCTATGAAACCGATTATAGCTCCTACAGCCGTTCCTACCCCTGGACAAACTGCTGTTCCTATAGCAGCTCCAACCTTTGTTCCGATCGCTGTTCCTGCGGCTCGACCGATAGTCCATCCTATACAATCCGCTATTGATTTTGCACCTGTTTGCAATGATTGAGTCAATGCAGATTCTATTCCTCCGTTTTTGTATGCTGATATAATCTTTGTACAATCCATCAACATTCCAATTAATGCAAAAGTTTTACCTTCTTTGAAACCTTGTTTCAACAAACCAGTAACACCAGGTTTCAATGCTTTTGCTTTATTTACTGTTTTTTCTATTTCCGATGCATTATTTGCAATTCTTTCAAGTGGAGTATAATTTTTTCCACCTGTTATTTTGTTCAATAGACTTGGCAGATAACCATCCATTCCTCTTGATGCCCTTAATGCTTCAGTTGCTTTTAAAATTGCTTTCTCATCACCTGTTTTTATTGCATCTGACATTATTTTTTCTAACTGTTTTCTTGTTGCTTCATCAATAGGTTTTTGGAACCATTTCTGTATAACTGAAAATTTTGGCTGAGCCATTCTGTTTACAGCATGCAACTGACCATAAGCCTTTTGCATTAATTCCGGATTCTTCTTCCATAATGCCTGAATCACTGGATTTGATTTATCAAATACCTTGTTTGTTACTCCAATTGCTCTTATTGAATTTATAGGATGTTTAAAAACTTGTGCATTTTCCATAAAACCTACCATCAGCGCACCTGTTCCTAAATCACCCCATTTTTGTGTATAAGTATTCACATCTTTATAATAATCAGCTAAAGTTTCTATATCTTTTGAAACAACTGATTTTGTCTGTGCATTGGACTGTACACTCTGCTTTTGCGAAACTGCTTGGTTTTGTTGCTTTTGAAAATTGTCAACTTTCTGTACTGCATTGTTATAATAATTATTTAATCGATTATTCCAATACGGATTTCCATATTGATTGTAATAATTTCCATACAAACTATTACTGCTTGCTCTATAACCATTCACATAACTCGGACAATTTTGGTTTGCGCCTAATGCTCCGCCATAAAGCTGAAATTCCATATTTGCAAGTTGACTTATTGGGACTGTCATATTTCTACCTAACCTATATAAATTAACCTTCATATATATAAAGTTTTTTTTTATTTCAAAATTGCTTCTTTTGTTAAGAAATGTAAAAATTTACCTGTTTATTTTAATAAAGAATTCTGATAAAATTACTTTATGGCAGATTTAGTAGAAAAGCTTAAGGAAATTGGTTTCAATACTTATGAAGCTAAGGTTTATATTGCTTTATTAAAGAAATATCCTGCTACAGGATATGAAGTTTCCAAACTTGCAAATATCCCGCAATCAAGAACTTATGACACTTTAAAAGCTTTGGAAGAAAAAAATATAGTCGTTTCTGCAAACACCAAACCTGTTACTTATACTCCAATTAAGCCTAAGCAACTTACTGCAAGCTACGCAAAAAAGGTTAACTCTACAATTAATTATCTTGATAAACATCTTCCGAATGTCAAAGATGACTATAATGAACCGATCATCACTATTACAGGGAAACAAAATATTCAAGACAAAATTACCGAAGTTATTCAAAATGCCAAACGTGAAATTTATATGGAAATATGGTCACAAGACTTTAAAGTTTTCGAAAAAGAATTACTAAATGCATATAACAGAAACGTAGAAATTAGAATTGTCGGATATGATAATTTTAATTCTAGATTCGGCTTAATTTTTGAACACGCATTTGCCAGAGATATTGAACTTTCACTTGGCGGTAGAATGATTATCATTGCTGCAGATGATAACGAAGGTGTTATCGGTAAAATTTCATCTTTCAAAAATGATATTTCTGATACGAATATTATTTGGACAAAAAATCAAAGCATAGTTTTCATTATAAAAGAATTTATTGTACATGACATGTACTTGATTGATGTAGAAGAAAACCTCGTTGAACAGATGAAATATATTTACGGCAAAGGATTTAAACGTCTAAAAGACAAAGTTCTAGGTTCAAATGCTACTTACATGATTCATTAGAAGCTATTCTTCTGTTGATGAATCTACGTTTTCATCATCGTCTTTCATTTTAAATACCAAATAAAAATCATCACCAACTTTTATATCAAGCTGCTCACCTTCTCCTATATAAGATAGCGGAGATTCTTCATAAGCATTGACAACACCTGATTTAAGACGATTATCTTGTTCGTTCTTAACAACACCTTCTCCAAAAGAATAAGCAATAGAAATACCTTTTATGAAATAATTCCCAACTGTTAAAGCTGCGGTTTTCATAAATTTAAATGTCGGAAAATCTCTTAACTCCTCTTTAGACAGAACAAATTTTGAATACTTTCCATAAATTTCTTCTTTTATATAAACAGTTTTATCATCGTCTATAAAATACATCGGCTGTACATAAAAAGAGGCATTGCGCTTTCCACGCTTCGGATCAACAATTTTCAAAACCTTGCAATGAAGAACAGAATTTACACCAAGAGTATACTCACCCAATAAAGTTTCATTTACAACCCTCACATCTAAATTATCAGAAGGCTTATCTGTTCTAAATTCGTTTATCGCAATAACCTTCATCTGCACAGCTGCATAAGCCGATGACATTTGAAGTATTAAACCCACCACCAATATGAAAAGTTTCTTTAACATATTCACCTATATTAAACGATTTTTCTGCAAACTATCAACTATCTCCTTGATTGCAACCTTTGTTTTTTGGATAAATTCTTCTGCATTTTCAGCTTCCATTTTTGCTTGCAAAACTTTCAAAATATCTGCCTGCATATATTGATACATTAAAGGACTTTTTACAATCGAAGAGACTAGAGCCGGTGAAAAGACCCCTTTTGACAAGACAGAAATCACATTATTGATTAAATGTAACTCTTCTTTTGCCCATTCTTCTGTCTTAAATTTAAATCTCTGAACCTCTCCTAATATAAAAGGAGTTCCCATTGATGAAAAGAGTAAAGGTATATCATCAAATTTCACATTCTTCATACCTTCTATGTATGCGCCAAAACTCGTTGTATTATATATTTCTTCAAAACCTAAATCTTTTATCAAAGCTTCGAAATGTTGGATAAAAGCAGCATAATCTTCTCTTGTGTTTACAAGATCTCCAGTTACGGATTTTACTTTCACAATATTTTTCGTTGTATTTGATACAAGAATTTTTGAATCTGCAACTTTATTCATCACTTCACCGGTTGAATAAATAACATCACCCTCGAAGGCCATATCTAAACCGGCAAATATAATCTTACTAAAACCTAATTTTACAGCTGCTACTAATGCTAAAGTTGTTGCTGAGCCTCCACTTTCATATGGAACTATATCATTATATTCAGCCAACTTTTTTACCAACATATCATTTTGTGAAAATGAAACAAATATTCGCTTAAAATTTTTAGTAAAAAGAATACTATCAGATTTTATATCCATTATGCAATTTGTCCTCGCACAAAATTCCTCAAGACCAGACAAAGTTTGAGAAATTTTATTTGAATCCAAACACACAACAAAATCCGGTATAATTCCATTGACATCTAATACACGTAAAACTTTATTTACTGCAAATATTACAAACTTATCTCTATTAGCTTTTATTTTTTCGATATTTTCATTTAATGAAGGTCCTGCCGCCAAAATTAAAGCTGTTTGCCCACTGAATTTATCTTTTAAATCTGATAATTTATAAGCATTTGAGCTGTTTACCGCATTTATATTCCTCAACGTATTCAAAAGCCAAGTTCTCGAATACTTCTTTATTGTATTAATATCAACCATTTTACTTCTGCAAGTCTCAAAGACCTTTTGAGTAAGCGCAAGAAGTTCTTGACTTTTTACAACAGCATAATTCTTTAAATAAACAACCTCAACCTTATCCTTAGTTATGTATACTTCAGAAAGTCTTTTCATAAGCTCATCAAGTTTATCTGTAATATAAACTCGACCACTTGCCAAATGTTCGGATATATCAACATTATTCAATACAAAATGTAATACTTTTATATCCGGCTCATAAATAAAAATCCTACAAGGATAAGTATTATAAACTTCATCCAATAAATAGCACAGTCCTATACCGAATGTAATTATAATATCATTTTTTTCCATTGGTGTCTTTATTGAAGACTTAAGCATTTGCTTTACAGCCTCGCGAGGATTATTAATATCATCAAAAGGCACATCATTTTTCATTAACAAATAATCATTTGACGAAGTCATACAATATGACATATCCTTGCTTGACTCTTCTATTGTTATTCTCTCTAACCTTGATTTCAATTCAGCATTATCTAAAAACTCTAAATTCCTATTAAACATACAAAATCCTTTTTGGCATTATAATCTTAAAATACCATATTTTTCAGGCATTGTAAAGCTATGTATTATCCCTTTCATACCTCTTATCAACATTTGATTCAAACTGTCTAAAAATATCATTACCTACAAGTTGCTCTAAACGAGAACGTTTCTCAAAGAAGTTACCTCTTGCTTTTACCTGTTCATCCAATGCTTCACGATAAAAAGTATCCGTTATTAAAATAACTTCTTTTGTCGAATTTTGGGCCTTTTGATAATTCTTATACCTTTCTTGAACCATACCGGTTGTCATATCATAAAGCTGTCTTGCAGTCATATAATCATAATATAAATCAACAACTTTTTGTTGTAGTTCATCAACTTTTCTAACAAGAATAATCATATCTGCATCAGTAACCTGTGTATATTTATAATTCAAAGCCTTTGTATCTTGAGACATAATACCTAAAGTATTACCACCAATCAAAGCTGCACTTGCCAACACTGGATTACCAGTTCCTGCACCCAAAAATGTGGACATGCCGGCAATCGTCGTCAAAACTTTTTTTACAGCACTCTCATCTGGTTTATCCTTATCAGGATTTGACAATTTATAAATAGCAAATTTTATAGTATCACTCTTTGTCGCAGCACCTTGCCACAAAAGAGATAAGTCTTCCATCATTTCGTTATAATCAATTTCTACGGATTTGGAAACTTCTAATGCCATTTTCTTTATACTTAAATCAGCATAAGTTAAAGCTTCATTTGAACTTATCTCCTCTTTTACAAATTGAGGCTTTACTTCAACTTTCCCAGTAACATCAATTTTATTTTCAGGAGAATCCGTTGTTCCTAACCTGTAAAATATATCCTTAGGCGAAGTTACATCATCCAACTTTACTTCTGCAAATGTCGGAAGAAGTATGAAAGAAAAAGTTACAAGACTTAACGCAAGCTTATTTTTTATCATTCTTACCACCTTTGCTTCCGCTCTTTCCATCATCTTTATACAAAACTGAATTAAAATCATATTGATAAAGTTCTAATGAATCTACAACTTTTTTCCCCGCCAAACGCTGGAGTTGTATATGATATTTTTTTGCCGACTGTTCTAAATTAAATTCTTGTATACGCATTGCATCATATAAAGATGATGAAATTGCTATTTCTAAAACATCTTTTCCATCTAACGCTTTTGAGTAATTCCTACTGTACAAAATCATTTTTGAACGAGTATCTTTTAACTGACTCAAAGTATTTTTGTAGTTATAATAAGAGCTTATGAGTGCATCTTGAAGATTTTCAATCATGCCGGCTAACTCTATTAATTCAGTATCAGTTAGAGGAGTTTCCTGAGGCATTGTCTTTCTGTTTAAAAGTCCCTGTGCAAGCCTACCGGCAGAAAAAGCAGATG